>JAWXBJ010000200.1:0-20080 GCA_034439955.1 Alphaproteobacteria bacterium | reverse complement strand
GCGCGACTACGACCCGAAAGAGCCCATCCTGGTCAAGGCCGGCACCAAGCTCATCGCCAACTGGGTCTATGACAACTCCGTCCACAACAAGGCCAATCCCGACTCGACGATCAACGTCACCTGGGGCGAGCAGTCGCACGAGGAGATGATGTATTTCCGGGTCAATTACCGCTGGGCCGACGAGACCGTCACCAATATCCGCAGCGACCTGCAGGACAAGCTTATGGACTCCCGCACCATCGGCGCCCTCGACAGTAGCGCCGACAATCTAGTGCAGATCAACGAGCTGACAGGCACGATGGAGAAGTTCAAGGCCCGCTTCGCCGACCTCGACCTCGACCGCAATGGCGGCCTCGACGCCAAAGAACTGGAGACCGGCAATGTGTCGCGGGCCTCGGGCCGGGGCGAAGAAGAAGATGAGGGCGACGAGATCGACCTCTAACAACACTGCCCGTTCTGCGGCTAATGCAACCTTCATTTGATCTGGATCGGGCCGAACCCGAGCGATCGAAGAAAGTTGCTTTGGTTTCAATGGTGTAGAGACAGATTCGACGATCGGCCTGATCCAGGTCGATCGCATCAAACTCTAGGCCAGAGCGAGGCGCGTGCTCCGCCGGCAAGGGCTTCGCCACCGGGGTCGAGTGGCGTCACGTCTCCGCCGCCGGGTTATTCTCCGGCTCGTCCCGAGAATCTTTCTTGCTCGCAGATGACTCCCCGAAACGCTTAGAGTTGTGGGGCCGCCCTCAACGTAACCACCACGATCTCCGGCGGCTGGTTGAAGCGGACGGGGAGGATCGACACCCCGACCCCGCCCGTCACGTACAGCTTTCGGCCGCGCTCCTCGTAGAGACCGCAAGGCCAGCGCCTGGAGCCTTCGGAAGCGTGCATCAGGCGTCCAAAAAATGGCAGATCCACCTGTCCGCAATGGCTATGGCCAGCCAGCGTGAGGGCGACCCTTTCAGGCGCCGCGCCAAAGACGTCAGGCCAGTGAGACAGCGCGATCACCGGGGCGCCTGCCGGGACCAAGGCCAGGGTGTCGCTATAGGATGGAAGCATGCGCCTCGACTCATAGTCCGCAAGGCCCGCAAGCCAGAACGACCCGCCCTCGCGGACGACCAACACCGCTTCATTCTCGAGCACGCTCGCCCCCAACCCTTCAAGAGCCGCTTCGATCGCCGGGCCGTCATACCACCAGTCATGATTGCCAAGGACGGCGTGGACACCGAGTCTCGCCTCAAGACCGGCCAGAGGAGCGATGCCCTTCATCACGCTGGAGCGCTCGGCGTCAGATCGCACATGCGCCGGCTCGTGATGGCCGGCATAATCGCCAAGAAGAACGATGAGATCGGCGCCCTCCGCGTTCATCCGCGCGACGATGCTCCGCATCCGACCCGGGCTCATATGGGGCGCGCCGGCATGGGTATCCGACAGGACGCCAATGCGTAGCGGTGCGCCGCTCCAGACGGGGCTGACGATATCGACCCGCCTGACCACCAGCGTCGCCGGCTCCCAGAGAAAGGCTCGAATACCCAGCGTCCAGGCCAGGGTGATGATCGCGATCAATGTCCATGACGCCGGCCCAAGTGCGCGGCGCGACCGAAACCAGAGCCAGGCGAGCAGACAGAGGAGAGCCGGCCACGCAATCGCCCCGGCCCAGGCAAGCGCCAGCAGACGTTCGCTCATGCCTCGCCCTCGCCGCCGGCAGTGGCGTCGCTGGAGCAAGTTGGAAATGTCATCGCGAGTCGCAAGCGATCCGTCCTGGCGCCCCCGCCCGCGATCTGGGTTAACCTGGAGTCGCGAAGAATGTTGCGGTGACGACGCTGAAGCGCGACTGGTGTCCCGGCATTCCGGGCTCGGACCCTGAAAGTATCGCCTGCACGCGACGCCCGTTGACGAAGCGCACGAGGGATTGCGACAGGCCTGTTGGACCCGCCGCAGCAAGCCGCTCAAAGCCTTCCGCTGAAAGACGCGCGGCCAGCGCCCGTATGGTCGGCGACGCGGGCGGACCGTAGGCGGACACAATGCAGCGTCCGTCGCCCTCGCGCACCGTGACGACGCCCTTGCCGGCAAGCACATCGAAAACCGCGTCCGAAGGGGCGGCCCCTGAAATACGGCTTGTTTCCACATCGCTGCTGGAGACAAACCTCCGGCGCACGTCCGGCGGCAGACCCGCGATAAGGGACGCCTCGGCGATGGCCGGAGCGCAGGCCGAGAGCGCCGCGTCCTCGAACGCCGCCGCGACATCGGCGGGGGACAGGTCGACCGAAATAGCCTCGCGCGGGGTCTGGGCCAAGGCGGGCGTCAGAGTGACGAGGCAGGACGCAATAACAAAGGCGATGCGGCGCATCCGGATTTCCCCTGCAGCCCCCCGGATCACGCTAGATCAGACCGCGTTCAAATGGAAACGGTTGCAAGCGGATCGGCTGATCTGGTTCCGGGCTTCAAAGCGACTTGCCTTCGATTGGCGCTGCCGAAGCGCGGGAGGTCCCGCAACACCCGGGTCACGCCGCCTCCGCAGCCATCTTCTGGGCCTTGGCGACGACGTCGTCGATCTTGCCGCACATCAGGAAGGCCTGTTCCGGAATGTCATCGTGCTTGCCTTCAAGGATTTCCTTGAAGCCTTGCACGGTGTCCTTCACCTCGACGAACTGGCCGGGAAGATTGGTGAACTGCTCGGCGACGAAAAAGGGCTGCGACATGAAGCGCTCGATCTTGCGCGCGCGGGACACAACGAGACGGTCTTCCTCCGACAGCTCGTCCATGCCGAGGATGGCGATGATGTCCTGCAGGCCCTTGTACTTCTGAAGGATTTCCTGCACCGCGCGCGCCACTCCATAATGCTCCTGGCCCACCACCATCGGGTCGAGAATCCGCGACGTCGAATCCAGCGGATCGACGGCCGGGTAGATGCCTTTTTCAGAGATGGCGCGGTTGAGCGTCGTCTGTGCATCGAGGTGCGCGAAGGAAGTCGCGGGCGCCGGGTCGGTGAGATCGTCGGCCGGAACATAGATGGCCTGTACCGACGTGATCGAGCCCTTGGTGGTCGAAGTGATACGCTCCTGCAGCTGGCCCATGTCAGTCGCGAGCGTGGGCTGGTAGCCGACCGCCGAGGGAATGCGTCCCAGCAGCGCCGACATTTCCGAGCCTGCCTGCGTAAAGCGGAAGATGTTGTCGATGAAGAACAGGATGTCCTTGCCCTGGTCACGGAAGTTTTCAGCGATGGTGAGACCCGTCAGCGCCACACGCGCCCGCGCGCCCGGCGGCTCGTTCATCTGGCCGAACACAAGGGCGCAGCGCGACTTGCCGCCGCCGCCGACTTCGTTGACACCGGACTCGTTCATCTCGTGATAAAGATCATTGCCTTCGCGCGTGCGCTCGCCGACGCCGGCGAAAACCGAGTAACCGCCATAGGCCTTGGCGATGTTGTTGATCAGTTCCTGGATCAGGACCGTCTTGCCAACGCCTGCGCCGCCAAAGAGGCCGATCTTGCCACCCTTGGCGTAGGGGCACAGCAGATCGACGACCTTGATGCCGGTCGGCAGGATTTCCGGCACCGGCTTCTGGTCCACGAATTCCGGAGCCAACTGATGAATGCCGCGCCGGAATTCGCCGGAGATCGGACCCGCCTCGTCGATCGGTTCGCCGATGACGTTCATGATACGACCCAGCGTCGCCTCGCCCACCGGCACCGAGATGGCGTCGCCGGTGTCGCGCACTTCGTGCCCGCGCGTCAGCCCCTCGGTCGAATCCATCGCGATCGTGCGCACCGAGTTTTCGCCGAGGTGCTGTGCGACTTCAAGGACAAGACGATTTCCGTTGTTCGTGGTCTCCAGAGCATTGAGGATGTTCGGCAGGACGCCCTCGAATTCGACATCGACGACGGCGCCGATGACCTGGCTGACGCGGCCCTTGATGTTGCTTGCGGTCTTGGTGTTCATCACTGCGCTCTCGTGTAGGTCGTTTGTTTCGGCGACGTTGAGACAATCACAACGCCAGACTCCAGAACGTCGAAAGTGTGCTCGGCTTCCGCTGGCACCACATAGGCGGATCCGGCTGCATACTCGCGGGCCTCGCCCTCGACCGTCAGTCGAAAGCGACCGGACTCGACATAGCCAGTCTGCTCATGGCCATGGCAATGGGCGGGGTTATGATCTTCCGGCCCATAGTCGAACCGAAGCACTTCGAGGGCCTCGCCCGTGATCAGTTTGGTCATCGTGGAAGGCATCACAGCGCCTCCGCGCCGGAGATGATCTCGATCAGCTCCTTGGTGATCTGCGCTTGCCGCGCGCGGTTGTAGCGAAGTTGCAGCGCCCGAATCATGTCCCCGGCGTTTCGCGTCGCGTTGTCCATGGCTGTCATCTGCGCGCCCTGGAAGCCGGCCTCGGTTTCCAGCAGCGCCGAAAAAATCAGAGTGGTAAGATAGCGCGGCAGGAGCGTTTCCAGAATCTCGGCTTCCGACGGCTCGTAGATGTAGCGTGCGCCGGCAAGATCGACCACGGGCGCGTCGGCCGGCGCCTTGGCGGGGATGAGCTGCATGGCGGTCGGGACCTGGGTCAGCACATTCTTGAAGCGCGCCGAAATCAGCGTCGCCACATCGAACTCACCCGCCTCGAAGCGTTGCGTGATCATGCCCGCCAGGCGCGCCGCAAGCGCGCTCGACATCACGCGCTCATTGCGCATCTCGACATGGTCGACCAGCATCGGCCCGTATTGCCGGCGCAAGGCGTCGCGGCCCTTCTTGCCGATGGTGAGAATCTTGACGGTCTTGCCGGCGTCGCGCAGGCGCCGGATCTCCATCCGCGCCAGCTTGGCGATGTTGGCGTTGAACCCGCCGGCGAGTCCCCTCTCGGCCGACAGCACCACCAGAAGATGGACGTCGTCCTTGCCGGTTCCGGCGATCAGTTTCGGGCCGCCCGTCTGCGCCGCGCTTGCGAGGTTGGCGATCACCGACGCCATGCGCATCGCGTAGGGACGCGATGCCTGAGCCGCTTCCTGCGCGCGCTTCAGCTTGGCCGTCGCGACCATCTGAAGGGCTCTCGTAATCTTCTGGGTGGACTTCACGCTCGCGATACGGAGGCGAAGATCCTTGAGGGAGGGCATGGAGGCGTTCCTGGTCCTGTGCCTGCTACGCGCTGATGCTCAAGAGAACGTCTTGCCGAACGTGTCCAGCGCCGACCTTATGCCGTCCTCGATCTTCACCCCCCCGGCGCCGTTCTTGGAGATATCCTTGGCCGAGCGAATGTCGCCTAGCAGCGCCTCGTGTTCGGCGTGGATGTACCGCAACAGTTCGGACTCGTAGCGCTGGACCTGCTCCACCGGAACCTTGTCGAGAAAGCCCCGCGTGCCGGCATAGACCACGACCACCTGCTCCTCCATCGACAGCGGCGAGTATTGCGGCTGTTTCAGGAGCTGGGTGAGGCGAGAGCCGCGATTGAGCTGGCGCTGGGTGGCGGCGTCGAGGTCCGATCCGAATTTCGCGAAAGCCGCCATTTCCCTGTATTGCGACAACTCAGACTTCATCGTGCCGGCGACCTGCTTGGTTGCCTTCACCTGAGCCGAACCGCCCACGCGCGAAACCGACAGGCCGACATTCACGGCCGGGCGGATACCCTGGTAGAAAAGATCGGTTTCGAGGAAGATCTGGCCGTCGGTAATCGAGATCACGTTGGTGGGGATGTAGGCCGAGACGTCATTGGCCTGCGTCTCGATGATCGGCAGAGCCGTGAGGGAACCCGAGCCATGGTCCTCGTTGAGTTTGGCGGCGCGCTCCAGCAGACGCGAGTGAAGGTAGAACACGTCGCCGGGATAGGCTTCGCGGCCTGGCGGGCGGCGCAGCAGCAGCGACATCTGGCGATAGGCGACGGCCTGCTTGGAAAGATCGTCATAGATGATAAGCGCGTGCATGCCGTTGTCGCGGAACCATTCGCCCATCGTGCAGCCGGTGAAGGGCGCAAGGTATTGCAGCGGCGCCGGCTCGGACGCCGTCGCGGCGACCACGATCGTGTAATCAAGCGCGCCGCGCTCTTCGAGCGACTTGACCACCTGCGCGACGGTCGAGCGTTTCTGGCCAATGACGACGTAGATACAGTAAAGCTTTTCGCTTTCATTGCCGCGTGCGTTTATGGCCTTCTGGTTGAGTATGGCGTCGATGGCGACGGCGGTCTTGCCCGTCTGCCTGTCGCCAATGATCAGCTCGCGCTGGCCGCGGCCGATCGGAACCAGGCAGTCGATCGCCTTGATGCCCGTCGACATCGGCTCGTGAACCGATTTGCGCGGCAGGATCCCGGGCGCCTTCACGTCTACCCGGCGGCGCTCGGCCACATTCACCAGCGGACCTTTGCCGTCGATCGGCTCGCCCAGGGCGTTCACGACCCTGCCGAGCAGGGCCTTGCCGACCGGCGCCGCGACGATCTCTTCGGTCCGCTTGACTGTGTCGCCTTCCTTGATGCCGCGGTCGTCGCCGAAGATCACGACGCCGACATTGTCGCGCTCGAGATTGAGCGCCATGCCTTTGACGCCGGATTCGAACTGCACCATCTCCCCCGCCTGGACATTGTCGAGGCCATGGATACGCGCGATCCCGTCGCCGACCGACAGCACCTGGCCCACATCGGACACCTCGGCTTCCGCGCCGAAATTCTTGATCTGCGCCTTGAGAATGTCCGAGATTTCAGCGGCTCGAATGTCCATGGGCGTCAGGCCCCCTTCATGAGATTCGTGAGTGCGTTCAGCTTTGTGCGGATCGAGGCGTCGATGAGGCGCGATCCGATCTGCAGCTGGATGCCGCCGATCAGCCTCGGTTCGATTTCGACATCGACGCTGACAGTTCGGCCAAGTGATCTGGAGACCGTGGATTCGAGCTCTAGCGTCTGGTCGGCCGTGATCGGCTGGGCAACCCGCGCCACGACCCGCGTCGCACCCCTGTGTCTCGCGGCGCGTTCGGCAAAAGCCTTGGCGACGCCTGAAAGTTCCCCCGCCCTGCGGTTCATCGCCACCACGCCGACAAAGCGCCTCGCCAGATCCGGGAGGCCGAGCCGTTCCGAAAGCACAGCCAGCACGGCCGCCTTGTCTTCCGCCTTGAAGAGCGGCGAACGCAGGGTGCGCTGCAGCGTCAGGTCGGAATCGATCGTCCGGGCCAGGGCAACGAGGCCGGCCTCTACCGCGTCGATCTCACCGGTATCGCGCGCCAGATCAAAGACCGCGCCCGCATAACGATGCGCCGCTTCACCGATCGAAGTGGTGGTCGAACCTGTCACGACGCCGCCTGCCAGCCCAAGGCGCCGCGCCGGCCTCTAGAGCGAAAGAATTACCTGAAGACAAGGACTTGGACGGCTTTGCGCGTCGCCATCCTTCATTGGCGTGGGTGCTATCATGCACCGGGGGACGTGACAACTCGGGGGCCCGCGTAAAATCGTCCGTGGCGCCGCGCGTTTCGTCGCGGGCAGTCCTCGGGACGGGAAGCCTCCTCACCAAACAGAAACCGGCCGGACCCCTGGGGACCCGGCCGGCGCGTCCGTCAACCCAGGCCTCAAGAGCAAGAGCCTGATGCGGTCGGCCTCTATCAGGTCGATCGTCGAATCAGTCTCTAAAGCAATGAAACGAGAGCAACTCTCTTCGATAGATCGGGATCGGCCCGATCCAGATCGATCGAAAGTTGCCCTAGTCCTGACCGCGCGCGCCGCGGGCGCCGCGGCGCTTCTGCTCGGCTTCCTGCATCGCCTGCATCGCCGCGCCGAATTCGGCAGGGGCCAGACCCCCGTCCTTGTCGGCGTCCATGGCGGCGAACTGCGGCGTGATCGGCTCGAGCATCGGACTCTTCAGCTCGGCGACCTGAAGCTTGCCGTCCAGATTGTCGTCGATCATCGTGAAGAGCTGGCTGTCCTCGAGCGACTTCTGAAGATCGTCGCGACGGTTCGCGGCGGTTTCATCGACCCAGCGGAACTGGACCGCCGTGAACAGCATCTCCTCGAAGGACTGGTCGCCCCACACCACTTCCTTGTTCGGGTCGGGGTTCGCGGGATTGAGGTCCGAATTGTCATACCAGTAGTCGGCGACGAGCTTGGTGCCGGCCGGCATGTCGATCAGGTCCTTGAAGATGTACTCGCGCTGCCAGTTGAAATCGTATTTCGGCATGTTCAGCACGACTTGCTCCCTGCCGTCCGGAAACATCGCGGTCAGCTTGGACGCGTAGCCGCGATAGTGGGCGTGCGGCTGCGCGGCCGTGAGTTGCACGGCGGCGGGAACTGAACGTAGGACCGCTCATGGTGGCGCGATGTGTTCGGCTTGATGACGATGGTCGCGTCGGCCAGTACGATCTGGCGCTTGAGATAGGTCGGCGCCTCGTCCTGAAAGTAGAAGCCGATCTTGGATGTATCGGTCATCGCCTTCCCAAAGGGGGTGTAGTGCATCTGGAAAGAGAGAGCGCCGCCGGGCGGCACATAGGTCGCCCAGTCCTTCGGCGCCAGATTGGATTCCGCGCCCACGGCGTAGCCGCCCATGTTGACGTTCCAGTCAAACCCGTTGCCGCCGGCCGGCATCTTCGGGAGCCAGCCCGCCAGGATGTGGTGCACGCCCTGGCGAGAACCGGCCTTGAACGTCGTGGCCTTCAACCATTTTGCTTCCTTCAGCGGGCTTGCGACCGCCGGCGTCTGATAATCCACGATTCCCGAAGCCGGGATGTCGTAGTTCGGAATGTCGACCACCAGATCGGGCTCGCCCAGCGGCCAGTCGACGCGCTGCGTCACGCCCTTCAGCAGCGGATCATCGCCCTCGCCCCTCGGCGCGCCGGCCTCGATCCAGTGAATCAGGGTCTTGGTTTCGGCTTCCGTCAGATTCTCGTCGTTCTGGAACAGGTTGACATGGCGATCGACGTCAAAGGGAGGCATGCGATCGACACGGATGGCCTCCCGGATCATCGGGGCGAAGCCCTTGACCATCTCGTAATTGGTCATTTGCCAGGTGCCGATGCCGCCGGGCTGATGGCAATCGACGCACTTGTCGAGCAGGATCGGGGCGACTTCGTTGGCGTAGGAAATCCTGGTGAACTCCGCCTTCATGGCGCGAGCGGGAATTTCGATCGCCGATCCTCTGCCGGAGACTTCCGCCACCGTCACGGGGGCGCCCGTCGTCATTTCGGCGAGCGCGGCGTCGAGGCCGCCCTTCTTGCCCTCGACCGGGCCGTGATAGGCGACTTTCCAGGTCTTGGGATCGATGGCCAGAACCTCTCCGGCGTAGGAGAGGCCGAGACTGTCGCCGATCAGCTGAAACTCATCGTCCAGCACGGGGACCGTGAAACCCTGGCCCTTTGCCTCCGCCGCGATCGTTTCGCGGGTGTCGGCATTGCTTGAATTGATCATCTTGAATTCGGCCGTGGGATACTTCGCCTGCAGCGCCGTGATCGTCTTGGCGGCTGCGCGCGCACCTTCGTCGCCATTCACCTGGGCGACCAGAACGATGGCTGCAGCCTTGGTGTTGTACTTCGCCGTATGGGCAAGACCCAACTCGTCCACCAGCATGAAATTATCGACAGTGGTGCCGACGAGGGAGGCGGCGGGCGCGGCCGGACCGCAAGCCGTCAGGGCAAGCGCCGAAACGCCCGCGAGAAGAGCAACCGACGCCATCCTGAACATGTAAGGAAACTCCCTGGTATCCTGATAGGACGGACATAAACCTTACTTTACACTGTCTGGCAACGGGGCGCCCTAGGGGCAGCAGAATTAAATTCGGCGTCAACGTCGCTGAGTTCGCGCGGGCCCGTTACGCCTTTGGCGACAAGCGGGGATGAAATCCGTTCAACAGTCGCCAACCCTCCAGACACAGGGCGCACGTCCAGACGAAGGCGACGATAGAGAGGACCCAGAGGGCGGACCCGTTCGCCAGCCGCTGCAGCCGCTCGGCCCCCTCGCCAACTCCGACGACCTCGACCAGCGAACCCGCCCGGATCAGCACCCAGAGCAGGACGAGGCCAGCACCGTAGCCCGCCATGCTGACAGTGGCTCGCAGGCGGCTCCAGCCAGGATGCAGAATGTCCGCGACGTGGACGGCGGCGGTCAGCAGCGCGAGCGCAAGGACCGGTAGATAGAGCGGCGCCCAGGCGTCAGAGAGGAGAAGGGACGCGCCGCCTTCGCCGGATCGGCCGGGCAGCTGGTTGGGAAACGTGACGGCCTTGACCCACCACAGGATGAAAATGGCGTCCCAGGCCAACGCAAACACGCTGTCGAACAGTCCCTTTGGCGCGCGGACATGGTCGTCAGGCAGCAATGCCGGATTCCAGCCGGCGACCAGCTTCACCCCGGCGCCGGTGCGGTCCAGCCCGACAAACACGCCGGTGACTGCGCCCAGCGCGAAGATGGCGAGGTGGAAGGCGTCGTTCAAAACGTGCGGGATCATGCGCGCCGGCTCGTCCATGCCGAGCGCCCTCACGGAGGCGATGGCGATCACGACGATGAGGCCGACGCCGATGGCGGCGCGCTGGGCCGGCCAGAAATACGGGTAGAGGTCTGGCCCTATCAGGTGGTCGCGACCGGTGTAGCGGGAAGCGACGATCAGCGGGTTACCGAAGGATTTCAGGATGTCGGAGACGTCCGCCTTGCTGGCGGTCGCGCCTGTTCCGCCTTCCACGGTCTCGATCTTCGCGGTAATTGCCTCGCGAAGCTCGGCGACGATGTCTGACTGCTGGCCGGGCGGTAGGCGGCGGCCCACGGCGGCCAGGTATCGCTCGACCAGCAGGTGAGACCCCGGACCGGATATCGAAATGCGCGCCGCGACGGCTTCCGGCTGGCCATAGGCCGAGAGCATGGCATCGACTTCCTCCGTCGTCGCCTTGCGCCCAAGCGCAAGCTCTTCAGTCGCCAGCTTTTGCTTGAGCGTGGTGTAGAGTTCTCCAACCTGCTGGATGCGCCGGCCGGTAGGCAGGCTTTTCTTCACCCTTTTCACATAGCGCCAGATGATCTCCATCAGCGTGCCTCCTTCAGGATCATCTCGAGCGCGCGGTTCATGGCGCGCCATTCGACCGCAAGCTGATCCAGCGCAGCGGCGCCGTCGTCTGACAGGCGGTAGAAGCGTTTCTGGCGTTTGGCCTCTTCCCGCCATTCGCTGGCCAGCAGGCCCTGTGCTTCCAGCCGACGCAGCATGGGATAGAGGGCGCCCTCGTCGATCTCGACACCTTGCCCGGCCAGTTCGGTGCGCAATGTGTAGCCGTATTTTTCGGTACGCAGCGTGCCGAGCACGGCCAGAATCAGGGTTCCCCGGCGCAGTTCAAGCTTGAGTGCATCGAGAGTGGAGGGTTCGACTTGCATGTGTTCCACACAGTGTATGTCGCACAGTATGTAGCGTACAGGTTGTGAGAGCGCAAGTGGGTCCGGAGCGTCAGCCGCCCATCGCCTTGCTCTCGGTTCCGCGACACCGGATGTCGAAGAAGGTGTCTTCGGGTGCTGGGGTCAGCTCAGCTCGCGCCGCCCTGACGCTCTTGGCATAGGTTGCAAGTGCCGGAGCTTCCATCATCCGTTCCATTGCGCCATGGAGAAGATTGAGCGCCCAGAACTCGCCTTCCTGCACCAAGGCGTCGGCCATCGCGGCGCCTTCGCGCGCGTCGATCTCGCGGGCGAGGAACTCGAAGACGACGAGGCCGGCGCCGTCCGGCAGGGTGATCGTCCACGTCATGGCCATGTCTCCTTTGGTCCGCAAAGCTGATACCCTTCGACCGGCCCGATTCGAAGGTATTCCCCATGTCGACACTCATTCGCCGCCGCACCAAGATCGTGGCGACCCTCGGGCCGGCAAGCGACGGCGCCCTGCGCATCGAGGAGCTGTGCCGGGCGGGCGTCGATGTATTCCGGCTGAATTTTTCGCATGGCGACCATGAGCAGCACGCCGGCCGCATCGCTGCGGCGCGTGAGGCGGAGAAGGCGTGGGGCCGGCCCGTCGCCCTTCTGGCAGACCTGCAAGGTCCCAAACTCAGGCTAGGCGATCTGCCGGGCGGCGGCGTCGATGTGCGGATGACCAGCGAGCTGCGCCTGAGCGCAAGACCCGCCGCCGGCGAGGCGGACCTGATCCCGGTTCCCCACCCCGAACTGATCGCCTCCCTGCAGCTGGGCGACCGCCTTCTGGTGGACGACGGCAAGATGATGCTGGTGGTGGTCAAGCTCGATGGCGAGGATCGCATCGTCCGCCCGCTGGTTCCTGGCCGCCTCTCCAGCCGCAAGGGGATCGCGGCGCCTGGCCGGCCCATCCCCATCCCCGCCCTCACGGACAAGGACCTCGCCGACGGCATGTTCGCTCTCAGCCAGGGGGTCGACTATCTGGCTCTGTCGTTCGTGCAGCGCGCCAGTGACCTGGTCATTGCCCGCAACGCCTTCGGCGAGGGCGTACCCCTGATCGCCAAGATCGAGAAGCCTGCTGCGCTCGACGATCTCGATGCGATTATCGCCCATGCCGACGCGGTGATGGTGGCGCGCGGAGACCTCGGGGTCGAGCTATCGCCCGAGCAGGTGCCGATCGCGCAGCGCCGGATCGTGCGGATGGCGCGCGCGGCCGGCAAGCCGGTCATCGTCGCGACCCACATGCTGGAATCGATGATCGAGGCGGCGGTGCCGACACGCGCCGAGGCCAACGATGTCGCGACGGCGGTCTATCAGGGGGCGGACGCCGTCATGCTCTCGGCGGAAAGCGCGGTCGGCCGCCACCCGACCGCCGCCGTCGCCATCATGGACCGGATCATTCGCGCCATCGAGACCGACCGCGACGGCGATCCGCCCGACACGCGGCGGCGCGATCTCCCTCCCGCCTCCACCGCCGAAGCCTGCGCACGCGCCGCGACCAAGCTCGCCGACGATCTCGACTGTCCGCTGGTGGTGTTCACGCGGTCTGGCGCTTCCGCCCAGCGCGTCTCGGCGACGCGTCCGCGGCAGCCCATCCACGCCTTGACGCCGCACCTGCCGACGGCCCGAAAACTCACGCTGATCTGGGGCGTCGCCAGCGATATCGAACCCGAGGAGCCCGAATCCTTCGACGCCATGCTGGACGCGGTGAACCGTCACGAGGCCGCCTCGGCCGTTCGGCGGTTCGTCATCACGGCGGGCTATCCGTGGAGCTCCGACAATTCGACCGACACCATCAAGGTGGTGGAGAGGAAGTAGACCGGGCGGATCACCGCCGATCGCGGACCCTTATTCTTGCGTATTCTCTTGCGGGGCTTCATCCGGCGAAGATGCATTTTTATCATGACCGCATCGCCTTCGTTCGCGCCAATACGCGCCCGGTCGCAGTGGCGGGTCTTGAGCCTCTCCGCCTCTACCTGGCTGACGAACTGACTCCGATCTGGGAGGCGACCGAGGCGGACTTCGGTGCGCGCAAACTCGCCCCGCCCTTCTGGGCTTTTGCCTGGGCTGGGGGCCAGGGGCTCGCACGTCACGTAATGGCCCACCCGGAAACTGTACGCGGCAAGTGCGTACTCGACATTGCCTGCGGCTCAGGCATCGTTGGCATCGCGGCCGTCCTGGCGGGAGCGTCCCATGTGCTCGTCAACGATTTGGATCCGATGTGCGAGGCGGCAGCTGCGCTGAACGCGGAGCTGAACGGCGTGAAGCTGGGTTGGCGCGGCGGCGATCTGCTGGACAACCCGCCTATGGGCGTCGATGTCATTCTCGCGGGCGACACCTTCTACGAGAAGCCGATGGCGGACCGTTTCATCGCATTTCTTATGCGCATGAAGGGGGCCGGCGCTGCCGTGTTCGCGGCTGATCCAGGTCGCGCCTATGCTCCAGTCGGCCTCGCCCTGCGCGGGAAGTACGAAGTCTCGACATCGCTCGCGATCGAGAATGCCGAATCCAAGACTGTGAAAGTCTGGGAGGTCTGATAGCCCTCCCTTGCCGATTCATGCGCCCATTCCAGCCTTGTCGCAGGTATCCTCGAATTCCGCCGTCTCGCGGTCTGCGCGCCGTCGCCTGCTCACGCAGACAGGATGAACCTCACCCCGCAGATATCGACCGAGGTGTGATCGCACGGGAGTCCCGCATGTCGCGCCGCCATGATGACGGCTACCGGATCGGCGCAATCCAGATGGACCGCCGCCAGCCCTTCCCCGCGCTTGTCCGTCGATGGAACAACGCGCGCGAAACCGTGATCAAGCGCGATCTCCCATTTGCCAGGGCCAAAAGGCGCCAGCGGGCGTTCCAGCAGAGCCGACCATCTCTCGCCCAGCGATTTGGGATCGTCGGACTGGATCTCCGCACCGATGATCCGGTTGAGCGTCGCCGAACGATCCTTCGCCTGCCAGTCGGGTCCCGCCCAATGATACCCGCCTTCAAGATCGAGGCCACCCGAATGCCGGTCGATCGAAAGCAGGCAGCCGCCGGTGTCGCGAGGATGCAGGTGTATCGCTTCCGAGGTCGAGACTGGGTCGCCGGATTTGAGGTCTTCCACTATCCGGGCGCCCATCCCCTTGAAGTGTTCGCGGCGCGCTTCGAGATTGTCGCAATCGACGATGAACATGTAGCCGCCATCGCCGGAACGGCGCTCGAGATAGCGATCCGCCGCCGTACCCTCCCGTATCGGCGACACGACTTCCAGAAACGTCCCGCCGATCGCAAAAAGCGCATTATGCAGGCCGTACTTCCCGACGCCGGGATCGCGATAGCAGACCTCGATGCCGAGCACGTCTGCGAGCAGATTTTCGCTCGCGCCCAGGTCCCGCGCGACAAGACAGATCTGGCGCAGCCTCAGATAGGTTTCGCCCATGTGAATGTCCTGATGCGGCGCGCGAATGGCGCCAGTCTCGACTCGATGATGCAGCGCATTTCTACCGGGCGCTACCTCCCAAAGAGCTGCAAGTCTCACATGAAATTATAGGGCTCCACATCAAGCGTGACGCGCACGCTGGGCGGGACCTTGACGCGGACCTTCCACGCCCAGAGGAAAGCCGACAGATCGACATTGCGATCCGACCGGACAAGAAAGCGGCGGCGGTGACGGCCGCGCAGCACGCCGATTGGGGCAGGCGCGGGACCCCAGACATCGACGCCGGCGACGTTCGGCGCGGCTGCGCCAAACGTCATTGACCACTCATCGGCCTGTTCGGAACTCGCCCCGGAGAGGATCACGGCGCCGAGCCGGCCGAACGGCGGATACCCCATCTGCTGGCGCATTTCCATTTCGAGGCTCATGAAGCCGTGGCGGTCTCCCGTGGCAAGCATTGCAATAGCGGGGCTGTCGGGTGCGTAGGTCTGGATGATGGCGCGGCCCGGCCGGTCGGCGCGCCCCGCCCTGCCCGCGACCTGGGACAAGAGCTGGAACGTCCGCTCACCGGCTCGCAGGTCGCCGCCCTTGAGTCCCGAATCCGCGTCGATCGCCCCCACCAGGGTAAGACGCGGGAAATTGTGCCCTTTCGCGGCGATCTGCGTCCCGATCAGAATGTCTATTTCGGCTCGCTCCATTCGGCCGACCAGATCGCGGAGCGCTTCAGCGGATGCGGCCGTGTCAGACGAGAAGATTTCGGTGCGCGCTGCGGGAAACCTGTTGCGCGTCTCCTCAGCGAGCCGCTCGACGCCCGGACCCACGCCCGTCAGCGACCCCGTCGCCTTGCAATGGGGGCAATGAGCGGGCTTGCGCATCGTGAAGCCAGTGAGATGGCAAACCAGCATACCGCTATACCGGTGCTCGGTAAGCCAGCTGTCGGTATTGGGCGCCTTGAGACGCTCGCCGCAGGATTTGCAGATCACCAGAGGCGCATAACCCCGGCGGTTTAGGTAAAGCAGCACCTGCTCGCCGACCGCCAGCGTCTCCTCCATTGCCTGCAGCAGCGGAGGCGAAATCCATTTGCCCGTTTCGGGAGGATCGGCCCTCATGTCGGCAAGGACGATTCGGGGGAGCAGCGCGACTCCCGGACGGGCCTTCAGCTCAAGATGGACATATCGGCCCTGCCTTGCGTTCGCCAGCGTCTCCAGCGAGGGTGTCGCGGAGGCGAGGATTACTGTGCAGGCGCCGATCTGGGCGCGCAGGACGGCAAGGTCCCGGGCGTGATAGCTCACACCATCGTTCTGCTTGTAGGATGCATCGTGTTCCTCATCGACAACGATCAGCCGAAGGTTCTGGAACGGCAGGAACAGCGCGGACCTCGCGCCCACCACGATGCGCGCGCGGCCGGTGGCGACCTCACGCCAGGCGCGGCGGCGGGCTTTCGATCCGGCGGCGGAATGCCACTCTGCCGGGACCGCGCCGAAGCGACCCTCGAAACGCTGCATAACCGCTTGAGTGAGAGCGATCTCCGGCAGCAGAACGAGTACCTGCGCGGCAGGATCGTCCCGCAGGGCGGCGGCGATGGCCTCAAAATAGACCTCAGTCTTGCCCGACCCCGTGACGCCGTCGAGGAGGATGGGCCGGAAGGCGCGCTCCCTCACGAGGTCCGAGGCGGTCGCGGCGGCATGTTGCTGGTCTTTTGTGAGCACACGGCCTGACCGCTCCGCATCCGGAGCCGCGAAAGGCGCATCCACAGCTCGTTCGACGACATCGAGGGCGCCTGCTTCGGCCAGGCCCCTGACGACGCCGGCCGAGACGCCCGCCGCTCGTGCAAGGTCCAGGGGCCCGATGGGAGCACCTGCATGAGCCAGGACCCTTTCACGAGCCGTCGTCATCCGCCCTGGCGCCCGCCCTGACGCCAATAGCAAGCGCTCAACCGGTGGGTCCTCCAGAGCCTCGCGCGACCGCATCGCCATGGCGAGCAGATTGCCGGGCGGAACGCAGACATACCTGGCCGCACGATCGATGAACGTCCGGCTCACCTCAGGCAGGAGCGGGGCCGTTCCGATGACCTCGATCACCGATTTCAGCGGACGGGCGGCTGGACCTGGCCGTGACCCCCAGACAACGCCGATCAACTTGCGCGGTCCCAGCGAGACCACGACGAAGCTGCCGGGCGGCGCCTCCAGTCCCTCGGGAGCAAAATAATCGAATGCCTCCAGCAAAGGCTGCGGCAACAGCACCGAAACGATTCGCGAGCCGAAAAGCATGGCGGAACATGACCGGAACGCGTCGAAGCATCAACCGGGCGTCGAGCGACGCGTTACCAGGGAGTCGTTCGGAGGCAGCACCGCCCATTCGTAAACTTGTTCGTGGCGACCCGGCCACAAGTAGCGACCGTCACATAACTGCAACAAAAGCGTCGCCTCAGTGTTGCGCAGCGAAGCTAAAGCCCCGCCCATTGGATGGATTGGGGGGCTCGCGCTCATGTCGGCAAAATCACTGAAGGCTGCCTGGCTTCTTGGCGTGGCGGGCGCTGCAATTTGTCTTGGCGGGTCGCCGGCATTCGGACAGCAGGCTTCCACCGCCGGACCTCAAGCGCAGACCGAACGGGAGGACCAGAGCGCCGACGCGATCGTAAAGGCTGACACCATAGTCGTGCTGGGTGAGATCGCCTACCGCAACCGTACCGAAGAGACCGCTCCGGTCCTCGAATACGGGCTCGACTACTTCCAGCGCTTCGAGCCGCTGACGGTCGGAGATGCCCTCAAACGCGTGCCTTCCGTCACGTTCCTGTCGGACGTGCTCGAATCGGACGGCGTGCGTCTGCGCGGGCTCGATCCAGCCTACACCCAGATCCTGATCAATGGCGAGAAAGTCCCAGGCGCGGGTTCCAGCTCTGGAGCATTCGGAAACGGAGCGGACGGCGCTTTCTTCGTTGACCGCATTCCGGCTGAATTGATCCAGCGCATCGAGATTGTTCGTTCGGCCTCGGCCAACCGCTCGGGCGACGCAATGGCCGGCGCCCTAAACATCGTGTTGCGGGACGGCTATAGCCTTGATGGCGGATATGTGCGGGTGGGCGCCCTGGGATTCGACGACGGCCGCGTACGCGAGACCTATGGCGCCGTGTGGGGTGGCGATTTTGCCGGCGGCCGCCTTCTGGCCGGCGCCAATGTACAGGGCCGCCGCAACCCGAAACGCAAATTCTCCGCCCGCTATGACGACGTCCTTCCTGGCGGCGCACTGGTGACGATCGAGGACCAGTTCGACACGCGCGACGGTACCGATTATTCCGGCAACTTCTCGTACGATGTCGATCTGGATGCAGGTGACTTCAACCTCAGCGGCTTTTATGTGCGCACCGACCGCGAAGCTAGGGAGGCCTCTACCGAGTACGCGACCCTTCCACAGCCATCGGCGATTTCCGCCAGCGATCGCAATCGCGTCAGCCTGTTCACACTGAACGTCAACCCCGTGGATACACAGCAGGACAGCTGGGGCCTCAGCAGCAGATACGAACTTGAGTCGTTCGGCGGGGAGACCACTTTCCGCGTTGGGTACGCGAAGTTCGACCAGAGCGAGAACGAATCGGAGAACGAGGCCGAATACCTGCGCGGCGGCGAATTCGTCGCTGCTCCGGCGGCCAACCGGGTTTATCCGGAAATCGACCGATTCACGCGCGACCTCATCCGTTTCGACGTCGATGATACAGAGTATAAGGCCAAGGTAGACCATGTCAGGGAGTTGAACTTCGGCGAAATCCGGTTCGGCCTTCAATATGACCGCAAGGAGCGCGACCTGTTCGCCGGCGAGGGCCGGTTCCGCGTCTCCTTGCCGAACGGAACGGTCTCGCCCGACGCCAGCGGCGTCAGCGTCACCATCGTCCAACCCACGATCAGTCCCAACACCGGTGGTGACAATAGCGTAGAGCGCACCCAGATCGCGCCTTACGCCATGCTAAGCGGCGAAAGTGGCGATTTCTCATGGGAGGCGGGGCTCCGCTATGAATCCACCGAGGTTGATGTAACGGACAGAACCGTGGGCGGCGGCGCCAGCGGATCCGACTACAGTTTTTTCCTGCCATCCGCCCACGTCAAGTGGGAGCTTACGGCGGTGGACCGCCTGAGCCTGTCGGCGGCCCGCACGATCCGCAACCCGAGCTTCGACTTCCTGTCTCCGGCTGTGCTGGAGGAAGAACTTGGCGAGAACGACTTCCAGGGCAATCCCGACATCGAGCCGGAATCGGCTTGGGGTCTCGACGCCGGTTACGAGCGCCGGCTCGGTTCCGCCGGCATCGCGGGAGTGAACATCTTCTACCGCCAAGTCACTGACCTTATCGAGATCTTCAACACCGGCGTCCTGGGGTCCTGCGGCGATCCCACTTGCTTCGTCTACTCGCCGCGCAACACGGGCGATGGCAAGGTCTACGGAATCGAGTTCGATTACTCCGCTCCGCTAACCTTTATCGGGCTACCCGATACCGGGGTCTTCGCCAACTACTCGCTGCTGGACTCCGATGTGGACGACGAGTTCGGTTCGCGCCGGTTCAACTCGCAGTCCGATCATGTCTACAATATCGGCTTCATCCATGACTTGGTGGTGCTCGACGCGGCCTTTGGCGTCACTTATCGCAAGCAGGGCGATGCTTTCAGTCGTGTGCTGGCCGAGGAAGTAACCACGTCCTATGGCGGCGTCCTGGAAGCCTTTGTCGAAAAGAGCATTGGCGATAACTTCACTATTCGCCTTACGGGATCGAACCTGACGGACGGAACGAAGGACGAGATATTCGACAAGTTCGGTTCGTTCAGCGATCAAGTGTCGCGTTCTTATGACGAGTACGAGATCGAGACGGAAAAAGCCGGCCCGACCTGGCAGATCATAGGCCGCTACTCGTTCTGAGGACCTGGGGCGCCCTGTTCCTTCAATCGACTCCGAGTGCAGCCGGGCTGATTGACCGAAGAGAGTAGTCCTACGCTTAAAGAGGGAGACACATTCACACTTCAGGTCAAAGCGCTGTGCGGTTCGACCTGAAACGATCCGGCTCTATCCGCAACCTCCCCTTAAGGCGCGACTGGCAGGGTGCCGGGCATGAGCGCTGTCCGCACAGCTCCAGACGCCCTCGCTGCTTTCGCCGCCTGGCTGGCGTCCGAGCGTCGCGCCGCTCCCAACACCGTCGAGGCGTACACACATGACATCGGCCATTTCATCGGGTTTCTGGCCGGTCATCTGGGCCGCGACCCGCTTGTAGTCGATCTTGCGGAGCTGTCACGCCACGACGTCATCGCCTGGCTGGCCTGCCGGCGCAGCGATGATGGACTTGCCGCGTCATCCCGCGCGCGCGCGG
>JAWXBJ010000199.1:0-5181 GCA_034439955.1 Alphaproteobacteria bacterium | reverse complement strand
TCCAGGCGCCGCGTCGGCGATAAGCGATGTTCAGGAGGGGGTCTGCTGCGAACGCAAAACCAAAACCGGCCTTACCCCCTCCCAACCTCCCCCTTTGAGGGGGAGGCCTATCGCATATAGCCTTGGAGTCATGCTCGGGCTCGACCCGAGAAGCTTTCTTCGTTGCGAAAATCCGATTGTGGCAAGCAAGGAAGTATTCCCGGGTCGCGCTTCGCTTGCCCGAGAATGACTTCAATCGATGCTTTGCGCCCATATACGGTATCACTGCTTTCAGGGGGAGGAGATCCCGGAGTTCTGCAACCGGGCACGCGCCCTTTGAGGGAGACCCCTGCAAGGCGGTGGCGGCGCGGCGCGCGCTGGTGTACGGATTGTCGCACACGTCGTGTATGGTTAGTCACCCTTGCTCAGGAAAGACAAACTCCATGAAAACCGTCTGGATCGCATCGCTCGTCGCCGCCGCCGCGCTCGGCTCGGGCTGTTCGCACATGAAGTCGATGAAGGCGCCGGGCTATGCAACGATGCTGGCCGCCCCTGCCGGCATCACCTCGTCCGGGACCGGGATGGGATCGTTCGACTTCGATGAAGCGACGATGGTGCTGAACTACCGCGTCGAGCATATGGGCCTCACGGGGCCGGCGACGGCCGCGCACATTCACGGGCCCGCCGCTCCGGGCGCCAACGCAGGCGTGGTCGTACCGTTTGCGGCCGCAGCAAGCCCCATTGTCGGCACGGCGACGCTGACCGCCGCCCAGGCCGCCGACATGAAAGCGGGCAAATGGTATGTCAACGTGCACACGGCGGCCAATCCAGGCGGAGAAGTCCGCGGCCAGATCATGTTGAAGCCGTAGAGGGCTGAAGACCTCCCTTTCGACCCCAAGAGCGTCGCCCTCGTGCTTCGAGTCCCCGCGATCCGCGCGGCCTCACAGCATGAGGGCTTTCTTGTCATGGGCGCCTGGCTACGCGGGCCTCTGGTTTTTCCTGGGCGCCGCGCGATGTGGAGGCGGGGAAGAGGTCGGCGGTGGTTCTGAGGATCCAAAATCGCGATGCGCGGCGGCTGTGGCTGGACGCGCAGGGCCTGGCGGCGGCGCCGGTCGGGCCGGTCGATCTCGACGGCATGATCGCACGGCTGGGCTTCGTGCAGCTCGACACCATCCAGGTGGTGGCGCGGGCGCACCATCACATCCTGTGGAGCCGCAACCAGAACTACCGCGAGCCGATGCTGAACCTTCTGCTGGCGCGGGACCGGGGCGTGTTCGAGCACTTCACGCACGACGCCTCGGTGCTGCCGATGGCGACCTATCCGATGTGGCGGCGGAAATTCCGGCACATGGAGGAGAGGGTGCGAGGGTGGGAATGGCATCGCGGCATGCTGGGCGAGGATGGCCGTGCGGCCATCGTTGCGCGCATTCGCGACGAGGGGCCGCTGTCGACGCATGCGTTCGACACCAAGGTCGAGGGCAAGCGCGAGATGTGGCGGCGGCCGCCGCACAAGCTGTCGCTCGACTATCTGTGGTATGCGGGCGAGCTGTCGACGTCGCACCGGGACGGGTTCATCAAGTTCTATGATCTCACCGAGCGCGTGATCCCGAAGCATCATCGCGAGGATGTGCGCAGCGAGCGCGAGCAGGTGGACTGGCTGTGCCGCGAGGCGCTGTCGCGGCTGGCGTTCGGGACTGAGGGCGACATCCAGCGCTTCTGGGCGGCGGTGACGATCCCCGAGGCGAAGGCCTGGGTGGCGGCGCAGGGCGATCTGGTCGCCGTCGAGATCGAGACGACGGAGCGCGATTGGCTCAAGGCGTGGGCGCCTGCGGACATCGAGACGCGGCTGGAAAGGGCGCCGGCGGCGACGTCGCGGTTGCGGATACTGAACCCGTTTGACCCGGTGGTGCGCGATCGCGCGCGGCTCTCACGGCTGTTCGGGTTCGACTACACAATCGAGATCTTCGTGCCGGCGGCGAAGCGGCGGTTCGGGTATTACGTCTATCCGCTGCTGGAGTGCGATCGCTTTGTCGGACGCATCGAGGTGCGCGGCGATCGCAAGGCGGAGACGCTGACGGTGGGCCGCGTGTGGGTGGAGCCGGGGGTCGCATGGACGGCGGCGCGGGAGGGGAAGCTCGCGGCGGAACTGGAGCGGATGGCTCGGTTCGTAGGGGCGGGGGAGGTCGTCTGGCCGCAGCCCGTGCTGCTCGCATATGCCTGAGTGTCACGCGGGTTTCACGGAAACGCAGCCGTGACGTCACACATCCGATCTAAGTCCCGCCTGAACGCACGGGGCGTGGCCGCGTGTGGGGGTCCCTTGCCTGGGGCGCCGGGAAGCAGAGGGGAAGAATCATGAAGTTCGGATTGCTCATCACGTCCGCCATCGCCTACGCAGGAGCGGCAAGCGCAGTGGCGCAGACATCGGGCCCGGCCGCCGACCCATCCGTCGATGTCATCGTCGTCCTTGGCGAGGGCGAGAGCCGTCAGGTGCAGACGCTGACCTCGGACGATCTGGCGCTGGAAGCGGCCGGCACGAGCGCGATCAAGCTGATAGAGAGCCTGCCCGGCGTCAACTACACCGCCGCCGATCCGTTCGGCGCCTATGAATGGGCGGTCAACATCAACATTCGCGGCTTCCAGAAAGACCAGCTCGGCTACACGCTGGACGGCGTGCCGCTGGGCGACATGAGCTATGGCAATTTCAACGGCCTGCACATCAGCCGCGCGATCATCTCGGAGAATATCGACCGGGTGGAGCTGGCGCAGGGCGCAGCGTCGGTGTCGACGGCCTCCACCTCCAACCTTGGCGGTTCGCTGGAATTCTTCAGCCGCGCGCCTGAAGACGATTTCGGCGGCATGGTCCAGGTGACGGGCGGCAGCGAGAACACGCTGCGCGGCTATGCGCGGATCGAGTCGGGGGTGATCGCCGGCCTCGGCGGCAAGGCGTCGCTCTCCTACGTCAATTCCAGCCTCGACAAGTGGAAGGGCGATGGCGAGCAGAATCACCAGCAGGCCAATTTCCGCTTCGAGCAGCCGCTGCCGGTCGGCGTGCTGTCGGGCTTCTACAACTGGTCCGAGCGGCGCGAGAACGATTATCAGGATCTCTCACTCGAAATGCTCTCGCGCCTTGGCTATGGCTGGGACAATTTCGCGCCCGACTGGACACTCGCCAATCGCGTCGCCGACATCGCCAACAATCGCGGCGACACCGGCGCGACGATCACCAATCCTGGCGCCGGGACGGTCTATCCCGCTCCGATCGTGTCGGTCGATGACGCCTATTACGACGCCTCGGGCCTGCGCGACGACACGCTGGCGCGCGTCAGCTATGACGCCGATTTCAACGACACGGTCTCGCTGTCGGCGACAGTCTACAATCACACCGACGAGGGCCAGGGCATCTGGTACACGCCCTACGCCAACCCCTACACCACCGCGCAGACCGGACCGGGCGTCTTCTCGCCGGTGTCGGTCCGCACAACCGAGTACGACATGGACCGGATCGGCGGGCTTGGTTCGCTGACGTTCAATCTCGGCGCCCACACGCTTTCGGGCGGGGCGTGGTTCGAGACCAACGAGTTCAACCAGGCGCGTCGCTTCTACGCCAATCAGCGGGCGGCGCCGCGCGATTCCCTCAAGTTCATGACGAACCCCTTCGCCACGCAGTGGGAGTTCGACTACGAGTTCGAGACACAGATGTTCTACATTTCCGACGTCTGGGAGGTCACCGACCGGCTGACGCTCAACGCTGGCGCCAAGTCGGTGACGGTCGACATGTCGATCAATACGATCGCCAACGGCTTTGCGGGTTTCACGCCCGGCTCGGATGCCGACGTCGACGGGACCATCACCTCGGAAGACAATTTCCTGCCGCAGGTCGGCGTCTCCTACGAGATCAACGACAACAGCGAAATCTTCGCGGGCTATACCGAGAACATGCGCGCCTTCACGCTCGCGCCGAACAATAACCGCTCGCAGATTTCGTTCGACGCCATCAAGGCGCGCACCGATCCGGAGAGCACGCAGACGACCGAGGTGGGTTTCCGCTACCGCAACGGGGCGTTTCAGGGCGTCGCGGCGGCGTATTATGTGACCTTCGAGGACCGCCTGCTCGGCATCAGCCAGGGCGCCGGGATCATCGGCAACCCGTCGATCATCTCGAATGTCGGCGGCGTCACCACCAAGGGCTTCGAGCTGGCTGGCGGGTATGACTTCACCGACGAAATCTCGCTGTTCGCTTCGTACTCATACAATGACTCGGCCTATGACGACGACGTCAGGAACGCGCTGGGCGTCGTTGTCCAGGCGACGGGCGGCAAGACGCTGGTCAACACGCCGGAAAATCTCTTCAAGGCGGACCTCAGCTATGACAATGGCTCGCTGTTCGGCCAGCTCTCCGCGAGCTTCACCGACGAGAGGTTCTTCTCCTATCTCAACAACGCCAAGGTGGATTCCTACACCACGGCGGACCTCACGGCCGGCTACCGCTTCAGCGGCAGTCCGCTGCTCGAAGGCCTCGAACTGCAGATCAACGTCACCAATCTGACGGACGAGGAATTCGTCTCGACGGTCGGCACCAATGGCTTCAACACCGCGCCCGACAACCAGACGCTGATGGTGGGCTCGCCCCGCCAGTTCTTCGCGACCGTGAAGAAAGCCTTCTAGACTTTCTTCCGAAAGCCGACCCCGCCGCCGGATGCTCCTGACAGGGTATCCGGCGGTTTTCTTTAGGGGACGAGATTGCGCGGAGGCGGAAGGGTCAGGAGTAATTGCCGTTAGCATGATCCGATCTTGACCCCCCTCGCCGCTGCGCGCCTATCTTGTTTTCTGGCCCCCCCAAGGGGAAAGGCGATCGCATAGGTGGAGTCATTCTCGGGCTTGGCCCGAGAATCTTGTCTCTGTCGCGCAAATACGGTTGTGGCGAGCCCGGTTGTGGCAGGCAGGGGAAGGATTCCCGGGTCGCGCTTCGCTTGCCCGGGAATGACTTCGCGGAACGCTTCCGGCGATGCGACGGCCTCTCCCTTGCCGCACGGGGATCGCATGTAGCCGTGGAGTCATTCTCGGGCTTGGCCCGAGAATCTTGTCTCTGTCGCGCAAATACGTTTGTGGCGAGCCCGGTTGTGGCAGGCAAGGGAAGATTCCCGGGTCGCGCTTCGCTTGCCCGGGAATGACTTCGCGGAACGCTTCCGGCGATGCGACGGC
>JAWXBJ010000198.1:0-6047 GCA_034439955.1 Alphaproteobacteria bacterium | reverse complement strand
CTGTTCGTCGCCGCGATGCTGGTGGCCGGCCTGTTCGCCGGCTTCGTGGCGGGCATGTTCGGCATAGGCGGCGGATTCGTGGTTGTGCCAGCGCTGGCAGGGGTGCTCGGCGTTTTCTCGCAGGGCGCGAGCCAATCCCACATCATGCATGTTGCGATCGGAACGTCGCTGGCGACAATCTTCTTCACGTCGCTGCGGTCCGTGCAGGCGCACGCCAAACGGGGCGCCGTCGACTGGACGATCCTCAAGGGCTGGCTTCCTTGGGTGACGGCCGGCGTGATTGTCGGGGTCATCCTGACGGGGCTGATGGACGGCATGGCGCTGAAGCTCGTGTTCGGTGTGGGCGTCCTGCTGATGGGGATGCACTTCATCTTCCCCGTGCTGGCGAGCCGGCCGGCTTTGCGGGAGTCGATGCCGAAAGGGCCGGTGCGGGCCGTACTCGGATCCGTACTCGGCGCTTTCTGTTCCCTCCTCGGCATCGGAGGCGGCACGCCGGCCGTCCTCATCATGACGCTCAACGGCGTCAACATTCACCGGGCGGTTGCGACCGCAGCCGGGTTCGGCACGATCATCGCGGTGCCCGGCGCCATCGGGAACATGATCATCGGGCTCAACACCCCGGACCTTCCCTTCGGATCGGTGGGGTTCGTCAATCTGATCGCCTTAGCCGCCATTACAGCGATGAGCATCCTTACCGCGCCGTTGGGCGTCGCCGCCGCCCACAGTCTCGATCCCAAGAAACTCAAGCGCGTCTTTGGCGTCTATCTGCTAATCACGGCCGCATTCATGCTCTACCCGTTCCTGAAGATCGAAACGCTGGTTGGCGCTGCAGCAACATGAGCGGTCAACGCCTGTCGGCGGCGGAAGCTTTGATTTTTGGAGAATTAATCTTCCCGGCGGGCGATCTTGGGGGGTCGGGGGGGACGGAAAAGACCACCAGCGCCGGGAAGACTAACGACAAAACACTCATCGACGATGACGGTTCCGAGGCTTCTGAAAAAAGTTGCCACCTTCTGCGCTTCCGTCCTATTCTTGCTGAACTTCAAACGGGAATTCCATGCGCGCATCCTTGATCTCGGCGGCTTTTTTGTCAGCAGCCAGTCTCGCGGCGGCGATTGCTCCAGCGGCGGAGGCACAGCTGTCCGACCCCGGCGGACGTGCGGCGTTCCGCGCAATCTACGAAGAGATGGTCGAGACCGACAGCTCGCCGTCCACGGGATCGTGCACCAGGGTGGTCACGTCCGCGCTCGGCCGGCTGAAAGCCGCAGGCTATGCGGACGCCGAGGCCAGGCTGGTCATCCCGGCCGGCGCGCCGGACGACGGCAATCTTGTCGCGGTGATCGAGGGCGCTGACGCCTCCGCCAAAGCCGTGCTGCTGCTGGCGCATATCGACGTTGTCGATGCGAGGCGGGAAGACTGGCAGCGCGACCCCTACACGTTGATCGAGGAGAACGGCTTTTTCCATGGCCGGGGGACGGCTGACATGAAGGCGCAAGCCGCCGTGTTCCTCGACCTGATGATCCGGTTGAAGACAGAAGGCTTCAAGCCGATGCGCGACCTCAAGCTGGCCCTCACTTGCGGGGAGGAGACGTCGAACCGGGTCAATGGCGTCGATTACCTGTTGAAGAACCACCGCGAGCTGATCGATGCGGCCTTCGCGCTCAACGAAGGCGCGAGAGGGCTCCTGTCGGCTGCAGGCAAGCCTCTGGCGTTGCAGCTGCAGGCAGGCGAGAAAATTCATCAGGTTTTTGTTCTCGAAGTGACAAACCCGGGCGGGCATTCCTCGCGGCCGGTTCCGGACAACGCCATCTACCGGTTGGCGCAGGCGCTGAAAAAGGTTCAGGCGCACCAGTTTCCGGTTCAGGTGACGCCGGTGACGCGAACCTATTTCGAGCGCATCGGCCCGATCCTGGGTGGACAGATCGGGGCGGCGATGACCGCCGTCGGCAAGAAACCGGACGATCAAGGCGGGCTTGGGGTTCTGACAAGCGATCCAACCTACAACGCGATCCTTAGATCGACGTGTGTTGCAACGCAGCTTGATGCGGGGCACGCGCCCAACGCCCTGCCGCAGCGGGCGCGCGCGACTTTTTCCTGCCGCATCATGCAGGGCACGACGCTGGAGCAGGTGCAGGCCGCGATTACGGGGGCGGTCGCCGATCCGCTGGTCACGGTGTCGATCGAGCGGCGACGGGATGGATCGAACCCGCCGGAACTCACCGAGGAGATCATGGCGCCGATCCGCAAGGTCGCCGCGCGGATGTGGCCGGGCGTCGCCATCGCGCCGTCGATGACGGCGGGGGCCACGGACGGCCGGTTCCTGATGAATGCCGGCATCCCGACCTATGGGATGAGCGGCATGTTCGCCATTCCCGGGGAGAGCAATGCGCACGGCCTCGACGAGAAGATACGCGTCAAGTCGGTCTATGAAGGCCGCGAATTCCTGGAGGCGGTGACGCGGGCCTATGCTGGCGGGGAGTAGGCCTTTTCAAGGCGGGTAGCGGACAGCGCTATCTTGCCAAGCCAGCCGCGTGATCCTCGGCAGCTTTCAGAAGGCGCAGGACGTTGCCGCCCCAGATGTTTCGCAGGTCGGCTTCGGTATAACCCTCGGCCAGCAAGCGTTCGGTGATTTTCGGCAGCGCCGAGATGTCGCGCATGCCCTCGACTCCGCCGCCGCCATCCCAGTCCGCGCCGACCCCGACATGGTCAGGACCGATCAGTTTCAGCGTGTAGAGGAATTGCTCCATGTAGTCGGCGAAGTCGGCGCGCGCCTCGGGAAACTGCCTGTCCATCGCCATCCGCTCGTCGAGATAGGCCTCGTAGCGCTCTGGCGCGAGCGCATCGAGCGCCCCCCATTTCTGGCGCAGCGCCGCGACGGCGGCGAGGCGTTCAGGCGATTGCGTGAGGTCCTTGATGAAGCTGCCCAGCGCGTTCATCTGAATGACGCCGCCCCTGGACGCCAGCTTTTTCAGGAGGGCGTCGGATGCGTTGCGTGGATGCGCGTGCGGCGTATCGGCGCCATGGTGTGAGAGTATGATCGGGGTCGCCGACAGGTCGATCAATTGCTCGATCGCGATGTCGGAGGAATGACTGCCGTCGAGGATTATGCCCAGCCTGTTGGCCTCCTTCACCAGTTCGCGGCCAAGCGGACTGAGGCCGTTCCATTTCGGTCCGCCGGCATCATTTGTGGAATCGGCGAACTGGTTATTGCCGTTGTGAACGGGTCCGATCATGCGGACGCCGAGCTTGTAGAACGTCTCGACCATCGAGATGTCCTCGCCCAGCGGATAGGAATTCTCGATCGACTGGTAGACGATCTTGCGGCCGGCGCGGTCGATGCGGGCGGCGTCCTCGGACCGGAGGGCCAGCTCGAATTCGTCCGGATGGCTCGCCGCCATCCTGTGTATGGCCAGGGAGCGGAGCAGGGCTGTGTCGCGCGCGCGTCGATAGGCTTCCGGCGTCAGCGGACCCTGCCCGGTGTAGATCGCCCAGAAACCACCATCGAGGCCGCCCTCCTTCATGCGCGGCAGATCAACCTGCGAGCCGTCGCGATTGACGTCGTGGCGCTCGGTGATGTCGAAGCCGCGCGGCTGGACGAGATTGGCGGGTGTGTCGAGATGGGTGTCGAGCGTCAGCAGGCGGTCATGGAGCGCTAAGGTGGCGGGCGGAACGATCCTGGCGGCGTTTGCGGTGGGTCCGCCCGGCGTGGCGCATGCCGCCGCCAGCAAAGAGGCGCCAGCAAGCAGAGAATGTTTCAGGATGCGCAGCGCCATGCAGGTGACTTTCTGTTGGGACAAGGCCCCAAGTCTTGCCCGTTCGGGCCCTCACGCTCAAGCGAAGAGTGTCCGCAGCGGTCGCCTGGGCCTTCGCCGCTCAATCTTCCTGCAGCATGGCGAGCGCGCCCTTGCGGTCGCTGGGCTTCAGCTTGAGAAACAGCGCGCGCGCTTTCTTGATGTCGGCGGGCTTGCCGCTAGCGGCGGCTGACCGCAGCGCCACGGTGGTAGGATCGTCCGCTCCCCGCAGGAAGGTGAGGGCGGAGGCGAGCTTGCCCATCGCCGCCTGGTCGATCGATCCTTCGTCCATCGGTCTCTCCGCAGCCAACGCGCGACCCTGACATGAATTGACAATATCCAGGCAGTGAAATCCGCCGGACGCCACTGTTTCGGGACCGTTGCGGCGCCCCCAATGGAGGCGCCGGCGCATCGATGCGAGGCGCTCGGGCCGCAAGGCTGTTCAGGCCCAGCCCGCATGTTATGCAGGGTCCGACACTCTGGGAGTCTGCATGAACCGCTTGATCTTCATAAGCCTGATTGTGGCGATGGTGCTGGGCGTTATCGTCGGCGCCCTGGTATTCCAGACCCAGACGCCCGAGGCGGCGACGGAGATCGCGGGCTATCTAAAGATACTCTCGGACGTCTTTCTGCGGATGATCAAGATGATCATTGCGCCGCTGGTGCTGACGACGCTGACGGTGGGAATCGCGCATCTGGGCGGCGGCGCCAGCCTCGGCCGGATCGGTTTCCGCACTATGGCCTGGTTCATCACCGCCTCGCTGATCTCGATCACGCTCGGCCTCGTGATGGTCAATCTGCTGCAGCCGGGAGTGGGTTTCGATACCGGACTCGCGGAGGGCCAAAACGTGCAGCTCGCAACCGGCGCATTCACGCTCAGCGAGTTCCTGACACATGTGTTTCCGACCTCGATCCTCGACGCCATGGCCCGCAACGAGGTTCTGCAGATCGTGGTGTTCTCGCTCTTCCTCGGAGTGGCGCTCGCAGCGCTTGGGGAGAAGACCGCCAAGGTCACGGACCTGCTGGAGCAGGGCGCTTTCGTGATGCTGAAAGTGACCGGCTATGTCATGGCGGTCGCCCCGGTCGCCGTGTTTGCGGCGGTCGCCGTGGTCATCTCGACCCGCGGGCTGGGCGTCCTTGGCGATTATGGCAAGCTGGTCGGCTCCTTCTTCCTAGCCCTTCTCGTGCTCTGGTCGATCCTGATCGCAGCCGGCTTCGTGGTTCTGGGGCCGCGCGTGTTCCGTCTGATGGCGGATGTGCGGGCGCCCCTGCTGCTGGCGTTCTCGACGGCCTCCTCCGAGGCGGCGCTGCCGCGCCTGCTGGAGCAGCTCGAACGGCACGGCGTCGCGAACCGGGTTGCGTCCTTTGTCCTGCCGCTGGGTTACTCCTTCAATCTCGACGGCTCGATGATGTATTGCAGCTTCGCCACGCTGTTCATCGCGCAGGCTCTCGGGGTCGATATCCCGATTTCCCAGCAGGTGGTCATGTTGCTCTTGCTGATGATCACGTCCAAGGGCATCGCGGCTGTCCCTCGCGCCAGCCTCGTGGTGATCGCGGCGACCTTGCCGGCGTTCGGCCTTCCGGTCGAAGCCATCGGGCTGGTGCTTGCCGTCGACGCCTTCATGGACATGGGGCGGACCGCCACCAACGTGATCGGCAACTCGATCGCCTGCGCCGTCATCGCCAAATGGGAGGGCCTGCTGGCCGACCCCAAAACGGACACTCCCGTGATCAGCGAAATGCTCGACGCCCCGCGGGCGGACGTCGCGCGGTACTGAGAAATGGAGGGGGCCGCCAGGAACGCAGCTGGCGGCCAGTTTTGCCGTTCCTCCCCACACGGCGGGCGGGAGGCGGGCCCCAATACGTCAAGAATGCGACGTTCGCGTGCGGCAACATGCTGTAAAAATCAGTAATACAAGTCTGGCGCTGGAGACAAAACAAAGGCATAAATTTTCCGTTCCGCGAACCGATGGGCCAAAGGCCACGGGTTGTGGATGTCAGGGGCGTCCAGAGCGAGAGACACATGTACTACGCGACCAAGAGACAGGCAGGCCCGACCCGTGCGATCGGGCTTCTCATCACGGCAGGCGTAATGGGCCTGGTTCTCGCGGCCCTGCTCCTGGCCAAGGCGCCAGAGATCATGGACATGCTGACCGAGACTGAAGTGGTCATCATCGAGGAAGAGATTATCGAAGACGAAGAGCCGCCGCCGCCGCCGCCCGTCGATGTCGATCTGCCGCCGCCGCCGCCACAGGT
>JAWXBJ010000197.1:0-4322 GCA_034439955.1 Alphaproteobacteria bacterium | reverse complement strand
GTGCAAGGATATGTGCATCTGCAGAAAAGCAAAAGTGATCGGGGCGCGTCGGCGCAGCTCGCCACGCCGACCCAAGGATTGATCCCCCTCGCCGGAATTTGGGCCATGGCAACCTGGCGTCAACACGGCCCGGACAAGGACATCGGCAACCCGCTGTCGGCCTGCATGCTGGACACAAGGGGCAATGAACTAGTGTCATCCACCACCAAGGATTATGATTGTGGCTTCGACACGAAAAATGACATCCCGATGACGATTTTCCGACAGCGCATGCTCAACAATACCAGGCAAGAAGGTTGGGACCGGCTTGAATTCGTCGAGCGGCCGGTCATCGGCGCCGGAGCCCGCGAAATGGCGCGCATGGATGAGGCCTTAAGAGTTCATGCAGCCGACCTGATGTGGAGCACGAATGGTTACAAGCACGAGGAGAAAGCCTGGGTACAGGCGTTCATCGCCTCCAGCCCGGAGGCCCGGAAACGGCATGACGCCAAGCTCTTCGCACTTCAGCTCGAGCAAATGGAAAACGGCCGGAGCACCGATGAGGTCTGGATGCAAGCTTACCGTGCCGCCGATCCCGCTCATGAGGCGGCGTATCAGCAGCGCCGCACCAGCAACGCGAACACGCTCGCCTACGATCGCGAAAGTTTCGACCGCCGGCTCGCGAGCGCGACGTCGATCGACCGCTTTTCACTCTCTCAGATCGCGTTGCGCGAGGGCGGCCAGAAGGCTGCCAACTGGTGGAACAAGTTCGGGACAAACCTCGAGCCAGGAGAGCCAAGCATCCATCTCTGGTGCAATAGCGGGGTCGCCGCCGCCTGCGAGGATGTCCAGCGCGAAGAGCGGATGCAGGCGATAGCGGAGCAGGATACGGCAAGCAGCGGGACGTCGCCCTTCAGCTACGATCCGAACGCTTCGACGCAGGCCCTGATCGATCATAACAGGGCGGTCAACTCCGCGAATTGCGCACGCGCCGACAAGGGCGCTCTGATCAGCTGCAACCGGAATTGACAGACGCTCCGACCCGTAGCCTTTATTGTCCAGTGAACACGGGATCGCGTTTTTCGAGAACCGCGGCGACGCCTTCCTCATGGTCCCTGGTGTGGTGCATCAGGCCCTGGGCGGCGGCCGACATTTCCATGATCGTGTCATAGCTGGCCTGCGTGCCGTGACGCAGAAGCTGTTTGGCGACGCGCAGGGAGTGCGGCGGCTGTTTGGCGATCTGGGTCGCGAGCGCCATGGCCTCTGGCATCAGCTGGTCGCCGGGCACGACCCTCGAGACAAGGCCCCAGTCGAGCGCGGTCTTTGCATCGATAAGATTGCCGGTGAAGAGGAGTTCGCAGGCGCGGCTCATGCCGATCACGCGGGGCAGCAGCCAGGCGCCGCCGTCGCCGGGGATAAGTCCAAGCTTGAGGAAGGTGACGCCATAGCGGGCGTTGTCGGACGAAATGCGCATGTCGGCCATGCAGGCGACGTCGCAGCCGAGGCCAATGGCGGCGCCGTTGACGGCGGCGATCAACGGGATTTCGAGATTGTAGAGGGCGCGAACGATCATGTGGACGCCGTTCTTGTAGGCGTCGCGCACCTCGGCCGGATTGCCGGCGAAAGAGCCTACGCGGGACTGCATCGCCTTGACATTACCGCCGGCCGAGAAGCCCTTGCCGGCGCCGGTGAGGATCGCGCAACGCAGCGACCGGTCCTTGTTGATATCGTTGCAAGCGGCCTGCACCGCCTCGCCGTCGCCCGGCTCGCCGAGAGCGTTCATGGCGTCGGGGCGGTTCAGGGTGAGAACCGCGATGGGTCCGCTTTTTTCGAGCTTGATCATAGCGCTTCTTTCGCAGTTGAAACCGTTTGTGCTCTATTCCGAAGTGCGAAGCCTGTCATCCGGTGCTTTCCCGGGGGAAAAATGCTTTCGGTGATCTTAGAAGGACTTGTTCAAGCGGCCGCTCTGGGTTTTATCGTTATGCTCGGCCGATGGACGCTAACGTGCTTTGTTCTCCCGCGTTGGAGAGCAGGACAGGTCGGCACCGTAGATCTCAATCGCACATCATGGAAGGTATCGCGGGAGGGCCAACCAGTCGGGGGTAGCGACGATTCGACAAACGGGTGATCGACTCTCTGCCCAAGTCGATCTTGGAAACCAAGAGGCGCGGACGTTTCGGTACTTCGGCCTCATTCGTTCAGACATGATTCGAATTGATTGGGCAGAAGTGGGTCCAGCAAGGCTAAATTTCGGCTCGCTCAATCTCAAGGTTAACGGCGACTCCAAGACGCTTTCCGGGTACACCACGTTTGTCCAACGCGATACCGACCAAGTCGTATCGAGATCCACTGAGTGGAAACGGAATATCTGACTGGACCCGTCGATGCCAGACGCTATTTTGCCGACAGCTCCGTGTATCGGCGAAGATGCCAGTCGGTGTTGCCGAACTGCGTTTCGATCATGGTGAGGCGCTTGAAGAAGTGGCCGACATTGAGTTCGTCGGTCATGCCCATGCCGCCATGGATTTGGACGGCTTCCTGCGAGATCAATTTGGCGGCTTTGCCGATCTGCACCTTCGCAGCCGAGGCGGCCATCTTGCGGGCCCTGTCGGGCTCGTCGAGCTTCAGGGTGACCATGTAAGTCATCGAGACGGCTTGTTCATAAGCCATGAACATGTCCGCCATGCGGTGCTGCAGCACCTGGAAATTGCCGATGGGCTGGCCAAACTGCTTGCGGGTTTTGGAATAGTCGAGCGTCGCGCTATTGAGCACCTTCATGCATCCATGCGCCTCGGCGCAGAGCGCGGCGATGGCTTCGTCGGCGACTTTCTCGACCAGAGGCAGGCCGCCATCGACCTCGCCAATGACCGCCTCGGGGCCCACCGCGACATTCTCGAAGTGGATTTCCGAGGCGCGCAGGCCATCGACCGTCGGATAATCGCGGGTGACCACGCCCTTGGCGGACTTCGGCACAATGAAAACGCTGACGCCGTCCGAATCGCGCTGGGCGCTTGAGGTGCGGGCGGTGACGACCAGATGGCTGGCGAAGGGCGCACCGAGAACCACGGCCTTCTGCCCGTTGATCACGTAACCCGCGCCGTCCTTTTTCGCCGTCGTCGAGACGTCGTTGAGATCGAAGCGGCTTTTCGGTTCGGAATAGGCGAAGGCGAATATCCGCTCGCCGCTGACGATGGCCGCGATATGATCTTGTTTCTGGGCGTCGTCGCCGGCGTGCTTCAGGAAGCCGCCTGCGACGACCACCGTCTGCAGCCAGGGTTCGATGACAAGGCCCTTGCCGAACTCCTCGGCGATGATCATGGCTTCTATGGGTCCGCCCCCAAAGCCGCCTTCTTCTTCGGAGAACGGCGCGCCCATCAGGCCCATTTCGGCGAACTGGGCCCACATCGAGGGGCGCCAGCCGGCCTCGGATTTCGCGATCTTGCGGCGGGTGTCGAAATCATACTGCTCGCGAACTAGTCTCGCGATGGAGTCGCGCAGCATGTCCTGTTCGGACGTGAAATTGAAATCCATGGAAATCTCCCTGTCACCGTTCTAGGCGGCTTTTCCCAACGCGCAAGACGGCGTCAGGCGGGAGTTTCGACGCGCGCGGGGGCGCGACCCGCGGGCGATCGCGAACGCAGCCAGATTTCAGCCACGACGAGATTTGGAACCCAGGCGAGCCAGGCGATGATCGGATACGACTCGTTGAACCCCACAGTCGCCAGGCCGATGGGCAGGTAAAGCCGCAGCGTCACCGCTCCGAAAGTCAGCGCGAAGGATCGCACCATCCAGCGCTCATGCGCCGCGAAGTCGCGCCGCATCGCGGCGGCAAGCGCCAACAGGGTGAACGGAACCCAGAGAACGGCCAGGATAAAGAAGCCCCATCCGGCCACCGGGCCCGATGCGCTATAAAGAGCAATGGACCCGCCCGCCATGCCGCCGATGACGCAAGCCGCCACATAGATGCGGCCAATCCACCGATGCACCGCCGGCGCCCGGGTCCGCAACGGCTTAAGGAACTGGAAAGCGCCCACCAGCAAGGCCACGGCGGCGGCCGAGATATGGATCTGGATACCAAGAGGAGTGAAGAAATGGCTGTTCATGACCGCCGGGGGTACGGTCTCGAAACCGTTGAAAACATGGAACAGGCCATAGCCGCCGACGCCAACCGAAAAAAAGGCGATGAGGCTCCACCAGATCCCGTCGCCGGGTCTGGTGCTGATCAAACCCGCCATGGCGACACTCCCTTTTGGGGCGGAGACTTTCGGCGTCCCTCTACGCGTCAAACGGTTATTGAAAACCCCGAGGCGTCAAGGAAATGGCCAGCGCAAGAGTGACGCTGG
>JAWXBJ010000196.1:0-21149 GCA_034439955.1 Alphaproteobacteria bacterium | reverse complement strand
CCCACAGATACAACTGGCATCGCCCGCACGGCGGAATAAAATCCCAGACACCCATCAGCCGCCTCGGCCTCTCCGAGGACAACCTGTTGAGAGTCCACACCTAGCCCGCCTCAAGAACACGCGCCTCGAACTCGAAATGCTCGGGCGCGAAGCGCAGCTGACCGAACAACAGAATTTCCTCGCCAACGCCCGTCTCGCCTTCCAGCAGAGCGAACTACGCAATCAGCGCGACATGATGAGCGTCGAGCGTGAGATCGACCGGCTGGCTGACGATCTCAACCGCAAGCGACCACTGGAGAGTCTTGGGGGAATATCCCCTCAGGCGATCCTGAACTTGGAAGCCGACCTCAAACACAGCCGCGCCGAAAAGGATTCGATCAACACGTCGCAACTCGCCGAGCGTGAGATCGCGCGACGCAACCTTTCCCAACTTGAAAGCTCAATCGGCAGGATGACGCAGAGCTTGACCCTGGTACGCGAAAATCTCGACAACCTCACCGTTACGGCGCCCATCGCCGGTCAGGTTACCGGGTTCGAGTTGAATGTGGGCGAGGTGATCGGCGCCGGCCAGCGCATTGGCCAAATCGACAGTGTCGACAGCTACAAGATCGCTGCCGTGGTCGACGAATTCTATCTTGGACGTATCGCTTTTGGCCAAAACGCCAGTGCGGATGTCGGCGGTCTCACGTACAGCCTGCGTGTCGCGAAGATCTATCCGGACGTGCGCGAGCGCCAGTTCACCGTCGATCTTGCCTTCACGGGCGAGACTCCCTCAGACCTTCGGCGCGGTCAGAGCGTCCGTCCCCGCATCGAGCTTGGTGAAACGGCGCAGAGCCTCGTCATCGCCAACGGCCCCTTCTACGACGAGACGGGCGGCGTTTGGGTTTTCATCGTCTCGCCGAATGGATCGAACGCCACGCGCCGCAGCGTGACGCTCGGTCGTCGCAATCCAGAAGCCGTGGAGGTGGTCGCGGGCCTCACCGCCGGAGAGCGCGTGATCACTTCAAGCTATCAATCCTTCAAGGACGTCGATCGCATCGACCTGAACTAAACGCACGGAAAAAGGGGACGACATGCTCAAACTGACAGATCTTCGGAAGGTCTACCGTGCAGGCGAGATCGAGACCAACGCACTCGATGGCGTCAATCTCACCATCGGCAAGGGCGAGTTCGTCGCCGTGATGGGCCCCTCGGGTTGCGGCAAGTCCACCCTGCTCAACATTCTCGGCATGATCGACAAGCCGACCAGCGGCAAATACGAACTCGACGGGATCGAGATCTCGAAATTTCCCGAAGGCAAGCTGGTCCACCTGCGCAAGCAGCATTTGGGCTTCGTCTTCCAGAGCTTCAACCTGATCGACGGGCTGTCGGTTCGCGACAATGTCGCCCTGCCCCTTCTTTATTGCGGCGTGTCCTCCCCTGAGCGCCGCGAGCGCGTGCGTGAGGTCCTCGAACTCGTGGGCCTCAACGCACGCGCCAAACACAAGCCGGCGCAACTTTCCGGCGGTCAGCAGCAGCGCGTCGCCATCGCACGCGCTGTGGTCAACGATCCGAAGCTCATTCTCGCGGACGAGCCGACCGGCAATCTCGATACTAAGTACGGCCGCGAAGTGATGGACATGCTGCACGTTCTCCACCAGCACGGCGCCACGATCGTGATGGTCACGCACTCGCATCATGACGCGCGCGAGGCCGGACGGATCATCCACATGCTCGACGGCAAGGTAGTCTCGAAACCCGCCGAAGAGCTGATGGAAGAGGCGGCCCTCGCATGATCCGCCACTATCTCGCCTCCGCCTTCGCCAACATTGTCCGCACGCCATTTACGACGGCGGCGAATATCCTGACGCTGGCGCTGGGCCTCGCTTGTTTCCTGGCCGCCTACGGCATTGCGACCTACTGGCGCTCCGCTGATAGCTACCATTCCGCCGCGGAGCGAACCTTCGTCATCGGGCAAGGTTATAAGGAGGCGGGCGCCGAGACGGCCGGCATTCTGAACACTGGCGCATCAGCCACCATCGCACGTTACCTGCCGGGCGACGTTCCCGAAGTCGAACGCATCGCTCGCGCCACTTCCTCTCCGGGGACTACGGTGGCGGTGGGAGAGAACAAGGCGCGACTCGATGCTGGCTATGTCGACCCTGCCTTTTTCGAAATGTTCGATTTCCAGTTCGTCGCCGGCGAAGCCGCGCGAGTCACGACTGATGCGAACAGTATCGTGCTGACTCAAGCGACTGCTGCGCGGTTGTTCGGAGACAAGCCGGCGCTCGGACAATCTGTGCGGATCGGGAATGCCTGGGATGGAGTCGTCACTGGCGTGATCGCACCGGTGCGTCAGCCTTCATTCATGGGCGATGGACCCAACGCAACATTCGCGTTCGACATGCTTGCGCCTTGGCAACGGTTGGACGGCGCAGCGAATCGCGAGTCAGATACGGCTTGGCGCGCGATGAGCGGATATACGTTTGTCGTCGTCCGTCCTGGCGTGACGCTTTCCTCCTTCAATGCCCGTCTCGGAAGCTTCATCGATGCGCGCGTACCGCCCGAGCAGCGAGAGCGCGTCGACCTATTCTTACGCGCCGTTCCGCTGAACGAACTGACGACGCAAGGACTCGACAACCTCCTGTTCACGCAAAGCGGAACAGATCTATCGACGATCTCCGTGCTGATCACCTTGGGGGCACTCACCCTTCTCGTTGCCTGCGTTAACTACGCCAATTTGGCGACGGCGCAGGCAGTCGGTCGCACAAAGGAGATCGGCATGCGCCGGGTACTCGGGGCTGGGCGCGGCCGGATCATGATGCAAAGCTGGCTGGAGGCCTTGATGCTAACAGCCCTCGCCGCCTGCGTCGCGCTGGTCGCGCTGACCGCAGCAGCGACCGCAATCGAGTCTTCCACCGGCGTGCAGGTTCTCTACTTCTTGGCTGACGGTGTTCACTCCTTGGCAGTGATCGGAGGTCTTGTCGCTGCCGTCGGCCTCTTTGCCGGCGCCTATCCGGCGCTTGCGCTTTCGCGCGTGCGGCCAGCAGAGGCATTGGCCTCGGGTAGGTCCCGCACGGCGCCGCGTTTCGTCGCCCGCACTCTGGTCGGCATCCAGTTCATGAGCGCAAGCTTTTTGCTTATTGTTCTGACGGTAGCCCAATTGCAGAAGGCTGAACTTGAAAGAACGGCCATCGGCTCGCTGGAAGATCCTGTCGTCATACTAAATGGCTACGGTGCGCTAGACGTCCCCTTCGAGACACTGCGAGCCCGGCTTGAAGCCGATCCGCACATAAAAAGCATCGCGATATCGGAGCGGCCGCCGTTCGATACATCGCGCAATGTCGGTATTTTTGCGCACTCTGCAGAGGCAGGCGCGACAGTCTGACCCGCCAGAATTCGGTTCGTTAGCGAGGGTTACTTCGACACGATTGGCCTCAAACTCCGGGCCGGGCGCGCATTCGACCGCAACCGCGACGCAGCGATCACACAGATTGACGCTTCGCGTGAGCAAATGCTGATCATCGACGAAGCTTTGGTTCGCCAAATGGGCTTTGCCTCGCCGGAGGCGGCGGTGGGCCAACTTATCTATGCTCCCAACCCCGGAGGAGCAACCGTCACCGCTCGCGTGATTGGCGTGACTGCCACCGAGACCTCCGATCTTCAGTCGGTCGAGACACCATTCGGCCCGCTCGAAGGGTCTGTCTATGCCTTCTCGCTGTACCCTGGGTACGGCTATTACCTGCCCCTGATCCGTGTGGCCAAGGAGGACGTCGCCGCATCGCTCGCCGCGATCGAGACGGCCTTGACGGAATTGGCGCCGCACGGCCTGGTCGATCTGCAATTCTACGACGATCGCTTCCGCACGGCGTATCGCCAATATGCCCGCGTCGGTCAGCTCTTCATGCTGCTCGCGGCCACGGCCTTCTTCATCTCGTCCGTCGGTCTTCTAGGCATTGCGGTTTATGTCGCCAGCCGGCGACGTCACGAGATAGCGGTCAGAAAGACACTTGGTTCAAGTGTGACCCGAGTGGTGAAACTGTTGCTCACCGACTTCTCGATCCCCGTGCTGATCGGGAACCTGTTGGCTTGGCCGCTCGGCTACTACGCCGCGCAGACCTACCTCTCAGCTTTCGCGCATCGCATCGAGCTCACCCCCGCTCCTTTCCTTATCAGCATGTAGATCACACTCGCCATCGCCTGGGTTGCCGTCATTGGCGTCGTGCTGAAGGCCGCCAGCGTTCGGCCTGCAGAAGTCCTCAGGCAGGCATGAGGAGCATCCGATGATCCGCCACTATCTAGCCTCCGCCCTCGCCAATATTGCCCGCGCGCCCTTCACCACCGCAGCTAATCTTCTCACTCTGGCATTAGGCCTTGCATGCTTCATCGCTGCGTTCGGCATCGCGACCTATTGGCACTCTGCTGACAGCTACCATGAGCGGGCAGAGCGCATCTTTGTCGTCGGCCAGAGCAACAGCCCCAAGGGCCAGGAGCCAAATCCGCTCACCGCGATGAGTTCCGCGACGATGGCGAAATACCTGAAGCAGGATTTTCCCGAGATCCAGTACATTGCCCGCGCAACCCAGACGGCGGATGTGGCGGTGGCATCGGGAGACGCCAAACTGCTGCTCAACCAAGGGACGATCGATCCAGAGTTCCTGTCCATCTTCGATTTCGACTTCATCGCGGGTGACCCGCACACTGCCCTCTTGGCGTCCGACGGCCTGTTACTGACCGAGTCCGCAGCTGAGCGGCTCTTTGGCCGCGCTCCTGCAGTTGGCCAGCGCGTGCGGATCAATGGCTCGCAGGATTTGACTGTTACCGGCGTCATCCGCGTCGTGCAGCAGCCGTCGTTCATGGGCGACGGTTCTGATGCAGTCTACCGGTTCGACATGCTGCGCAGCTGGGCAGGCAACAAATCTACGGCCGATCTCGACACGCGCGAAGACTGGATCACAATCACTCCGTTTACTTTCGTTGCGCTTTCGCCAAACGCGTCCGTCGACGCTTTCAATGCGCGCTTACCCACCTTACTCGACAGACATCTGTCGCAACAAGCCAAGGACATGGCTGAGACGATCGTGCACGGCTTCCCGGTGGCGGAACTCACGACGTTCGATCTCGACAGGCGTCTCTTCGCCAATAGCGGTCTCAACACCTCAGCCGTCGCCATCCTCCTCGGGCTGGCTGCGCTGATCCTGGCGGTCGCCTGCGCTAACTACGCCAACCTCGCTACAGCGCAGGCGGCCAGCCGGGCCAAGGAAATCGGCATGCGCCGCGTGCTTGGCGCCGGAGCGCTGCGCGTGATGGTCCAGACATGGTTAGAAGCCATTGTGCTGACGGCCATCGCCGCGGCCATCGCCATTCTGACGCTCGCCCTTGCGGCGCCGGTCATCAAATCCTCGACGAGCATCGACGTCCTCTACTTTTTTGCTAGCGGATGGACCGGTTTCGCCATCGTGAGCGGCCTGACTTTATTCCTCGCCTTCTTCGCTGGCGCATATCCGGCGCTGATCCTGTCGCGCATACGGCCAGCGGCAGCGCTAAGGTCGGGGAAGTCGCGTTCGGGTTCACGCTTCGTGGCGCACATCCTTGTAGCCATCCAGTTTGCCAGCGCCAGTTTCCTCATGATCATGGTCACGGTTACCCAGCTGCAGCGAAGCCATGTCGAGGACACGGTCCTGGGGTCGAAGGAGAGCCCGGTTGTCGTGCTGAACGATCTTGTCCGCGCAGGCATCGACTATGAAACCCTGGCGAACCAGCTCGCCGGCAAACCGGGCATCGAGGCTGTGTCGGTTGCCGACCTCCCCCCCTGGAGTCCTGGGTTCAACGGCATTCTGCTTGCTCCATCAGCTGATCCGAATACGGCGTCGTCGATGGTGATGATCAAGACGATCGGCCATGACTATTTCGACGTATTCAGCCTCAAGCTGCTGGCAGGCCGCGTGTTTAACCGCGACACAGAAACAGCTCCCGCCTTCCTGCTTGGGCCAGGTACGGCAAAAATTGTGATCGACGGGTCCCTCTCGGACGCGTTCGGCTTCGCCACGCCGCAGGCGGCGATTGGAAAGACGGTGTTCGTGCCCGCCTCAATGATGGGCGGCGCAGCTAAGCCCGCTGTGATCATTGGCGTCACCGACGCGGAAGCGATCGGACTCGAGGCGAATCCCGTCAAGGGCATTGCCTACCAGTTCGCTCTGCGCGCTTATCAAGGTGAGCAGCGGCCGGTTGTACGACTCTCCCGCAGAGATGTCGCGGCAGGCATTGCCAGCATCACCAGTGCTTTCGACGATATCGCGCCAAGTATTGCTCCGGAGATTCGTTTTTACGATCAGCAGTTTGAACTCAGCTATCGCCAGTACGGCCGTATGGCGCAGATTTTCATCGCGTTGGCGTCGGCGGCCTTCATTATCGCCTCGATCGGGCTACTCGGCATCGCCATACATGTCGCTGCCGGACGCCGACACGAGATCGCCGTGCGCAAGACACTGGGCTCGAGTGTCTTGGGGGTAATCCGTCTGCTGCTGACTGATTTTTCAATTCCCGTTCTGGCGGGAAACCTGCTGGCTTGGCCTCTGGGTTACCTCGCCGCGCAAACCTATCTATCGGCCTTCGCGGATCGTATCGGGCTTACCCCGTCGCCGTTCGTCATCAGCATGCTTATCACCGTGGCAATCGCATGGGCTGCTGTGATCGGCGTCGTGCTTAAGGCCGCGAGCGTACCCCCGGCCGAGGTGCTTCGGCATGCATGATCGTGATGCGCTCCAATCGAGATACCTGCCTTCTCTCCAATTCTAGTCGGGATCGACGGCCAAATGGTGGACACAGCGCCCAGGCTCTCTTGAGTGACACGATATCTGCTGCTGACGTGGGGCGGTTCTGGACCAACTTCCACCAATCACGCGCGCTTGATCGAACAATCAAAAGCCAGCAAGCAGTCATCATCGGAATGATGACAGCTCAGGCCGCTTTGGAGCCGAACATCATCGCCCGCAGTTCGGCGATCCCGTCCTGAAGCAGCTCCAGCGCGCTATTCTGCCAATCGAACGGTCCCTGCACTTTCATACCAAGTTCGATCTTGGCCAGGGCGCCTTCGATGGTGGTGGCCGGGATCTGGCTGATCTCATCCGCTGACACCGCGAGTTGCTGCAAGGTTTCTCTTATCCGGGCGTCGAGCCCACGCATTGCCTGTGCTTCGGGAAGGTTGCTGCGTGTCGCCCTCTCGCAGCCGATCTTCATCCGCTTGGCTTTGTCGAACAGCTGACTTTCGGGCTCTTGCCATTCCAGCTGCATGGCCGTGAGGCTTCCATCAGCGGCAATCCATTCGGCCGCCAGTGTCACCAGCCCATCGCCTCCGACGGATGGTAAGGCGGCGGCTACGATCGGTGGGAGACGCATCGGCACTACGGCCGGGACAGCGACAGCGCTGATAATCAGCGCTGTCGCGAGATCTTTGACATGACGCACCTCCAGCCATGGGACCGCGGTCGCGCGAGACGTGGCCCTTGCGCGTGAAATCTGACAAACGTTGCGATACACTTTTTGGGTAATCCAAGGCCCGAGAGGTGTTAACACTAAATGTGCAATTAGATACATAAAGAGTGCAGTTATGACGTCAGCGCAGTTGCGAGCCGCCAGAGCCTTACTGGACTGGAGCCAGACGACACTCAGTGAGAAATCAGGATTGTCCGTCGAGACAATCAAGCGTCTTGAGCGGATGAAGGGATCGTTGGAAGCCACCAAGGTCTCGACGCTGGAAGCGATCACCAAGGCCTTCGACAAGGGCGGCGTCGAGTTTACGAACGGAGATGCACCAGGCGTTCGCATGCAAGCGAAGCGCTGATCGCCTTACCCCATCCCAATTCCCAGCCCCATCCCTCGCGCCAAACTCCACGACATCCCCTGCCCGCGCAGCGCTCCCTCAACCTCGCGCCCCGCGAACCGCTCAAGCGCCGACCGCCACGGCACTAGGCTCGCCTGTCGCTCGCCAACGATGAGCGCCATGCGCCCCCGTGCGAGATCAATGCGCTGCGCATAGACGCCACGCACATGATTGAGCTGCACGGTCAGCACCGGCATCCCGAGTTCATGCTTGAGCCTGCCTGCAATGTCGCGAAGCTCGTTCACCGCCATCTGCTGCTTGGCTGACGGAGATAGCGTTCGCTCGTCCGGCTTGAGCCACCCCTCCTGGACCAGGAACATCTAGCGCTGCTGCAGGGCTTGAGCGTGCTGGCGGGCGAAGGCGCCCTCGCCCCGCGTTGGGGCGGCTTCGCCCGCCAGCACGCGGTCGAGATGCGTTGGCCCAAGGGCCGTCACCTGCTCATCCAGCGTCAGGTAACTGGCAACAATAGCCGACAGCGGGAAACGCCGGGCAACACGCTCCTCGAACATCATTGCCCGCTTGAGATGGTCTGGCCCCACCGTGAAGACGCCGTCGGCGCTGCGCTGGACAAGACCAACCCTGCGCATCGCTTCCAGCCGGCGGACATTGGCGTCGGCGAGAGGCCGCGAGACGTGCGGCTCCAGCGCCAGATGGTGGCTGACCGAGTAGAGCCCGCCGATCCGGTCTGCGACATGTGCGATGGCCTGGTCCGACGGACGCACGACTGGCTGGTTCGGCTCGAACATCACGATCGCGCCGCTCTCCACACCCCGCAGCCGCGCCAGGTCATCAGCCTTTTCGAAGCGGGCATAGCGCAGCTCGCCGCGACCGGTCTCCAGGACGGCGAGGAAGCTGTCGCCGAACTCGTCCGCAGCGCCAAGGTGCACCAGCTGGCCAGAGACTGGCTCCAGCGGGTCAGCCGCCAGCAGCGGTTGCAGATCGCCGCGCCTGCGATGCGGAGCAACGGCCTGCTCGACAGCCCGATAGTCCTTTAGAGCGTCCAACTTCTCGAACAGTCCCTCGGCGATCGTCCAGCCGCGAATGCTGCGCTGCGCCAGGTCCCATCGCTCCAGCCGCTCCAGCCTGGCGATCAGGTCCGGACGGTTCGCCGGCACAACGCCATCCCGCTCAAGGCCCGCGAGCCGCTCCCGGTCGAGATGGGTGACGGCGGCGCGCCCGATATCGCGCTGGCGCTCCTTGACCAAGTCGACGCCAATCCGCGGCCCCAGCGCCCGCGCCACAATCTCCTCCGCGTGTTCGCGGATGCCGGACGAGATCAGTCGTGAGGGGATGAACAGGTCCTGCCCGTCGAGCCGCCTGCCCCGGATAAGGATATGGGTGTGCGGATTGTCAGTGTCGTGGTGATCAACAGCGATCCACTCCAGCTTCGTCCCGAGCTTCGCCTCCAACCCTTCCATCATCTCCCGGATAAAAGGTTTGAGATCACCCAGCGCTTCACCGTCCTCGGCGCTCACGATCAGCCGGAAATGCCGGCCGTCCTCGGCCCAGCCAGCAGTCACAGCCTTGCCGTCGACGCCTACGTGATCCCGGTCATAGAACGCGACATGCGCGTTTCCGGGTGTTTCCTCGCGTTGCAGGTAATCGACCGAGCGTTCGAGCCCGGGTTCGCTGCGCTCCACCTTCGCTTCGCGAGCCAGATATCTCACATGCGCCGACAATGGCGCGCCCTTGCCCGCGCCGTGCATGGCATAGCGCGCCTTCACCACAACGCGCCGCTGCCCTACCGGCGCCACGCGCACCTTGGCTGCCGATCCCTTCCGGAAATGCGCCCGCAGACCTGTGCGTGGCGCCACACGCGCCTTCGGACCGCGCGCTATCCCTGACGCCTGACGGACCGCCGCCCTCACCCGCTTGAGATTGGGCGCATGGTCACGGCCGATCCTGCCGAGCCTCAGTTCAAAGGTGTCATCGCGCGTCGCCATGCAGCGATACTGCCGTCGAACCCACGCGGCTCCAGCGCTTACACCCAGCTGTTGAGAACGCGGCACATCCACGGCGCACCTAATCCGATCCACGGTGGAATCTTCTATGTGCAGACAGGGCCCAAAGGCCCGCAGCACGGCACGTGCTTTATCTCGCCCTAAGCTGCTCTCCCAACGCCCTCAAACCTATTGCCTCCACACCTCCAGTCAGCGGGAAGGAATCTTCGCCTACGTGAACGATGAGCGAGCGTTTCGGCTTCAGACCCTCGATCGCGCTGTGCAGACCCTTCGAGACCGATGGTGATGCACTGCGCTTGATCTCAATCGCCCAGCGCTCGCGTCCGCCAAATTCGAGAACCAGATCGACCTCTGCCCCGGCGGCGGTGCGATAGAAACTCGCGGCAGCGTCCGGCGCTGCGGCGATCAGCGTTTCAAGCACGAAGCCTTCCCAGCTTGACCCCGCGACAGGATGGCCGAGTACTTCATCCAGATTGCGTAGACCAAGCAGCGAATGAACCAAGCCGCTGTCGCGCACATAGACCTTCGGCGACTTCACCAGACGTTTCCCGGCGTTGCCGATAAAAGGCGGCAGGCGTCTCACCAGCAGCAGGTCGGCCAGGAGGTCAATATAGCGTGAGACGGTTGGCGAGGAGACTCCCAGCGACGCCGCCAGCCGGGAAGCATTAAGCAGCTGCCCCTGATTGTGAGCCAGCATCGTCCATAACCGTCGGAGGGTCTGCGCCGGTATGCGCGGTCCGAACTGCGGTACGTCGCGTTCGAGATAAGTTCGGATCAGGTCGCGCCGGTAATCGAAGCTGGCGCTGTCGGACCGCGCCAGCAGGCTGTCGGGAAAGCCGCCGCGGAGCCAAAGCCTCTCCTGGGAGCGCCTGTCGGCCTCGACCTCCAGACCTGTCACGGGCGTGAGATCGACGTAGGCAATCCGGCCTGCCAGCGTCTCGCCAGACTGGCGCAGGAGATCAATCGAGGCGGACCCCAGGATCAGAAACAGACCGGTCCGGCGTCCTGCCCGTCGGGAGCGATCAATGACGCCGCGTAGCGGCTGGAACAGGTCCGGGACGCGGTGGATCTCATCTAGGATGACAAGCTTGCCCTCCTGCTGCTGGAAGTAAAGTTCCGGCTCCTGCAACCGCGCCCGATCCTGCAGCGATTCCAGATCGAGATAAACCGAGGGCCGGCCTTCAGCGATCTCGTGCGCCAGTGTTGTCTTGCCGACCTGGCGCGGTCCGATGATCGCGACAGCGGCCTGCCGGTCGAGAGCGGATCTGATTTCAACTTCGGCGAGTCGCGGGATCATTCGCGCATATTTAATAGGTCATGTTAAAAATGCAAGGATGCCGCTTACTTCTTCAATCGCACATCAGGGCCGCCGTCTGTCGTATCATAACGATCTAGAAAAATAATCCCGGCTGTTTCCAAAGCGCGCTGTACTGCTTCAGGGTGTCCGTGAAACCGGCAGCAGCCCGCTTTGAGGGCTGGGGCCATGAACAAGAAGCAGATACCGAAGTATTCGCCTAAGATACGCGAGTGTGCCGTACGGATGGTGATGGAGCATGGGGCGGTTCGCATTCGCCGTGAACGCAAATCTAGGAGACTCCAATGGTTTAGGGCCTCACGAGAAAGATCTGTATTGCTCAGTTTTAGATCAGAGGGCTTGATACGCTTTTCCCAAAGGACTGAGCAGCTTCAGATCGTTACGTAGCATCATTTGGGGTCCACACTGTCCACCCTCCAACCGGCATTCTCATCGTATCGGGCCGTGGACTGAATCATGATACCACCGCGCTCCAGTCTGATCTCGGCGAACCAGCTGCCATTGCTGTCATCGCGGCGCAGAACCACAACAGGCGTTTCGTCGTGCCGCGCTTTCCATTCGTCACGCAACGTCTCCACGGCAAGCATTTCTCTCTCGTTTGACGCCTCAAAATCTGCAAAAAGGGATCGGCGCAGACGAATCTCCGCTTGAGCCCAGTCAAGCCAATCCGGTTTTGGCGAAGTCTCGCTCGCCGCGCCTGTCGATCGAACTTCGAAGTTCAACCCAAACGGAACTAGTGTTCCGATCCTCTGCATAACCGCCAATCGCACCGGCCGACCAAGCTCACCGATCCGGGTAGGAGTTTTCGCCTCGTCTTCCCATCGGACGCCCTGCTCGACGCCATACCCTTTGTCCGGATCCAAAGCGTTCGCGGCGCCTTGTCCGCGCCGCGCCCTGTCGGCTCCCTCTTCCTGATTGCGCGTGACCCTTCCCAGTGCTTCGGGCATTCGGGAATCGTCGAGCGTGTAAACTGCATCGAGCAGATGACGGGGATTTTCGCTAGCGAGCTTCAACCCGCCCCGGATTTCTATCTCCCTCAATCCCGCCCACAATCTTCCGGTATTGGGATAGACATAATTCGCGACCGGAAGCAAAGAGCCAAACCAGTTCGCTGTTGCGTCAGCTGCCGGAGCGGGCGCCACAAGCTTTAGACGCGGAGCACGTCGCTCCGATTTTCGGTACGGATCAGCCAGATCGGCATGACGATGCAATCGGCCGGCCCGCTGAACCAACAGATCGATGGGCGCCAAGTCGGTGACCATGTTATCAAAGTCAAGGTCGAGCGATTGTTCGACGACCTGCGTCGCCACGAGAATACGTCCAGCACGCGCTTCTATCGTAGACGCCTTGCCAAACGCGCGAAGGGTCTCAGCCTCGATCCTGCGCCGGTCCGCCATCGAGAATCGCGCGTGAAAAAGGGTGATCTTGCCGCTTTCCGCCAAGTCCGGCGCTGCTGCGCGTAGCCGGTCGAAGCTCGCTTGAGCATCGCCTACGGTGTTGCGTATGTAGACCCCGCACTCGCAAGCTCGAGCGCGTTCAAGAAGATGCATCTCGGCGTCCTCAGGTCCACTGAAGCGATCAACAGGAAGGTCACGTCTTGTACCTCGCATTTCCTCCTCGCTGCCGTCCAGCGGTTTGGCCAGAACCTGTAAACGGCCAGACCTATCCGGCGCAGCCAGAACTGCGGACGGGAAATGGTCGCCTGCATCGAGCGGGCCGTCCAGCCTCATGCCAACGCCCTTGGCAAAGGCGGCGGCCAACGCTTGACGCTGGGCCGTGGTCAGCGTCGCGGACAGCACGATGACCGATCCGCCCAGCGCCGTCTGGAACATGATCAGGCGCTCGATCAGTGCGTTCATGTACGGGTCATACGAATGCGCCTCATCAAAAACCAGAACGCCTTTCGACAGAGCAAGCAGACGCAACACGTTAAACTTCGATGGAAGCACCGCCAGCAACGCCTGGTCGATAGTGCCGACGCCTATATCCGCGAAGAGTGCTGTGCGTTTGTCGTCATGCAGCCATCGCGTTCTCTCCGCCTCGGCGGGGCTGTGGTCGTCTATTCCGCCATAGGAAACGGTGCTGGCGTTTTGGGGGCGATCGCGTTCGCGCTTCACCAACGCATGGATCAGTTTCGTTGCGCCGTGGGCATTGACGATACTGGGGTTCGCGTTTTCGACATAAAATCGCTGGAATACTTTCGTGAAGCGCGCATGGATGGCATTGGACGTCGCCTGCGTCGGCAGGGCCCAGTAGAGCCCCCTCGCCCCTCCAGCCTGCATGATCCGATGCACCAACAGGGCTGCCGCTTCTGTCTTACCCGACCCGGTAAAATCCTCAATGACCGCGAAGACAGGCGCACCATTCGCGATCAGAGGCGCCAGGGCGGCCGATTGCGCCCATCGCTGAAGCGGGGTGGGACGCGCGCTCACGTTTTCAGGCAGATCGAGAAGCGCCTCCAGCGTCAACGAAGGCGAAGGCTCGCTGGCGAGGAGGCCCTTCTCCCGCATCGCCTTTTGCGCCTGAGTGCGGGTCATCTCCCAATAGGCGGTCAGCGAGACAAAACACGAGGCGCGGCGGTATGGAAAAAACGCCTGATCCGATCCCGCCCAATCGCACAGGTTCGTCACCCCGGCGGCCAGCCAGCTGGCGCGCTGGACGTCGCGCTCAAGCGGCGCGCCTGCAAGGCCGCTTGGCGCGAGCATACCGATCACCGCACGCCCGAATTCCAGGGCATCGGTCTGCGGATCGTTTCGGTTGGGCGAGGCCCGGTCCATCGCGCGCCATTTCGCATCGCCGCCGTTGATCTCTTCCCGGGCCGGCCGGCCATGGTGGCCGCATGCCCCGGTGTAGAAGTGGCGGAAGGCATAGACAGCGTCCGTCGCCGCCATCAGCTGTTGAACGACCCCCTCTTTGAGCGCGAGATCCCAGAGCACCGCGCCAGTATGCGCATGACCGGGATCCTCCTCCTGCGGCTGCGACCATTTGAGATCCGGATCCGCGAGCGCGACGATCTCCGGCGATTTGACCTGGAAAGCCGGAGTGAACTTGCCCATGTCGTGCAGGGCGACCGCCACGAGCGTCCACGCCCGCGCATCCGCCTCGTCGAGCCCCGTCAACCGCGCCACAGCCCGCAGAATACGCGGCTGATCTTCAAGCAGGACATCAGCGCAGGCGGCGACATCCAGCGCGTGGAAGGCCAGAGGATGCCAGCGCGGACCGGACACCACCTCCGGCCGCGCCTTGCCCCAGTAGCGGGCGATGAAGTCGGGATGAGCGTGGTGCATGATCAAGCTTGCTCCCCGAATCGTTTTCGCTCAAATTGGGAGACGCTACAATCGTCGCCATTCGCATCCCGCCAAGACGGGGCTGAACCGGTTCGAATGGACGGAGAACGATAAACCGTTCCATTTCCCCGCACGCGCGGGGCTCACTACGGCCCTTCTGCGAGGCCCGATCTCCAACGGCTCCGTTTCCCGGACGCGGGCTCACCCGTGTCCCCCCGGGGGCGCAGCTGCTGAGGATGTTCGTCGTCAACAAGTCCCCAACACGGTTCGCCACTCAGGAACCAACAAGAACAATCGACTAGGGCGTAATTTGGAACATAGGATGAACATTAGACAATCTGGTTTCTTACCTTCCATTCGAACCTTTTTTCCTTGACGCCGTTAGCGTCAAGCGTATCGTCGGTTCAATTGTCGGCTTCTCAAGAATGGCGAAATGCCCCCATCATCTCTCAATCTCATCACATCGCCATGGCTCCCCGTGCGTCGCGCGTCCGGCTTGCGCGAGATGATCGCCCCGCACCAGCTGACCAAGGATTTCACTGACGACCCGATCATGGCGCTGGACTTCGGCCGCCCCGATCTGGACGGCGCGGTGACGGAATTCCTGATCGGTCTCTTCGCCGTCGGAATGGGACCGGAGGACACCGCCGCGTGGGCTGCGGTCTGGCGCGCGCCGCCGTCGCCGGAAGCCCTGCACGAAGTGCTCGCCCCCCTCGCCTTCGCTTTCAATCTCGGCGGCGACGGCCCGCGCTGCTTTCAGGATCTGGATGAACTGCAAAAAGCCGAGCTGACGCCGATCCTGCATATCCTGATTGATTACCCCGGCGAGAACGCGCTCAAGCTCAACACCGACCATTTCGCCAAGCGTGACGTGCGAAACGTGAGCTCGCCGGAGGCCGCCGCCGCTCTCATCATGCTTCAGACCTGGGCGCCCTCGGGCGGCGCGGGGCATCGTACCTCCATGCGGGGAGGCGGACCGCTGACCACTCTTGCGCGCTCCCCACGCGTCCTGAGTGATGGACGCGCGATCACAACACTCTGGGACCTCATCTGGATCAACATCCCCGAAACCAACGAGGCGCCCGCACACAACGAAAAATTGTTCCCCTGGCTTGGCCCCGCAAGAACCTCCAGCAACCAGGAAGTGGTCAACTCTGATCCAGCCATCGCCCATTCGCTTCAGGCTTTCTTCGGGACGCCGCGGCGAATCCGGCTGGAATTTGATTCGCAGGGCGTCGCCGTCGCTTATCGAACGCTGCCAAATGGCGCGAACTATCCTGCGGAAGCGTGGCGCCACCCTCTCTCGCCCTACTACAAGGAAGCGAAGGGCAGTATCCTGCCTGTTCACCCGCGCGCGGGCCCGGAATCCTATCGCGACTGGCTCGGCGTGCTAGTCAATGGCGACAACGCCTTGCGCGCGACCTGCATCAATACCCTTTCCGGCAGGCTTGAGCGGATCGGCATAGCGCGCAAGGACCGTCGCACGTCCATCCTTGCCTTCGGATATGATCAGGATAACGCCAAATCGCGCGGGTTCGTCAGCCAGTCCGTGCCGTGGATCAACGCCGCCAACCCACACGCATTCTCGGCGGCGATGTCCGCGGGAGTCGCCGCCGCAGAGGCGGCCGCCAGGGGGACACGCCATGCCGTTCAGATGGCGCGCCATGGCGAGGTCTCGCTCAGTGACACAGGCAGCGCCTTTCTCAAGCTACGCGACGAGGGCAAGAAGGCGGCGGAAGATGTCTATCACGCCTTCTTCGCTCTGACGGAGCCGGATTTCCGCGTCTATCTCGACACCGTGGCGCTGCTCGAGCATTTCGAGGACGGGCGCGAGGCGCGATCCATCTTCGCGGCTGCGTGCCGCCGGGTGGCGCGTCAACTCTTCGCCGCTCACGTCGATGACGCCTCGCGCGAACACGTGCTGCGCCGCTCCGTGCTGGCGGAAAAATGGCTGGGCATCGCTCTCCACGTTCCCAAGGCCAAAACCTACGTCTTCAATTCGCTGCAGCTAACCGTTCAGGAGACTCAGCATGGCTGATCCCGTAACGACCGAACGAAAAGGCGCGCGCGATCGTGTCGCGGACGCCGTGGCCGGCTGGCGGCGAGATCTAGGCTACGCCCATGACCGCAACAGCGCGGAGATCGCTCGTTTGCGCCGCATCGGATTGCGCGACGACGGCACGATGATCGATACCGGCGCAGCTATAGCCGTGGACGCGTGGCGCTCGCTTTACCAGCGCATCGCCAATCTCGTCGATACGCTGGAGCCGCCCGAAGGTTTGCCCTGGCGCTGGGAGAGCAAGGCGCTGCGGGACAGGGCCAACAGCGGTTTTGACACTCACCTCGCTCTGGCCGCCGGCGTGCTCGCTCATGTGAAGACGGATACCGGCGGCAACCTCGGCGGCAAACTCCGCGACAGAAATTATTCCGAACTGCGCTTTCGGCGTCTCCTTCGTCTGGAAACCGACGCCGATCTGCTGCGCGAGGGGCGCCGGCTGGTGCGGATGCTGGACGGCGACGTTCCCGTGGCAAGCTTCGCTCGCGCGCTGCTGTTCTGGGATGCGCGGGAAACACGCGCGCTCGCCCGGGGCTATTACAACGCGGAACTGTTCCGCGCATCCGCTTCACCCACGCAGAACAACAATATCGAGGACGTCGCCCAATGACCCGCTTTCTTCAGATCCACACGCTGACCTCCTACCCGGCCGCCAATCTCAACCGCGATGATTCCGGTCGCCCAAAGACCTTGATCTATGGCGGCGCAGAGCGCCTCCGGGTGTCCTCACAGTCGATGAAACGCGCGTGGCGCACCAGCGCCGAGTTCCGCGCCGCCGTGGGTGAAAATCATATCGGCAAGCGTACGCAGGAATTCGGGCATGCGCTCTACAGGGCGTTGCTGGACAAGGGTCTTGATGAAAAGGCCGCTACTGAAAAAGTCCGATCCGTCGTCGAGCACGACAAGCTGGGCAAGCTGGAAGAAAAGAAAAAGCCGAAGAAGGGCCAGGAAACCGCCGAGGATGCGGGCGCCCCCATCGAAACCAATCAGCTCGTCCATCTGGGAGAAGACGAACTCGCCGCCATGACAGCGCTTGCCGATCGCCTTGTGGCGGGTGAAGACATCAAGGCCAGGGAAGCCCTGATCCTGCAGAGGCACCCTCGCGCCGTCGATATCGCCATGTTCGGACGAATGCTGGCGGACAACCCCGGCTACAATGTCGAGGGCGCGGTGGAGGTCGCGCACGGCTTCACCACCCACCGCATCACGGTCGAGGACGATTTCTACACGGCGGTCGATGACCTCAAGGCCGTCCGGCCGGGCGCGGACGCCGGCGCCGGCTTCATCGGCGTGTTCGAATTCGGCGCCGGCGTGTTCTACCAGTACGCCAACATCAATATCGACCTGCTCGCGCAGAACCTCGGCGGCGATGCCGACCTGGCCCGCAAGGCGGTCGCCGGCTTGATCGAAGCCATGGCCGTGGCCAACCCCAAGGGCAAGCAGCACTCCACCGCGGCCCGCGCCCGCACCGGTTACATGCGTATCGAAAGTGGGGAAAAGGCGCCCCGCACGCTCGCCAACGCCTTCCTCCGGCCCGTGTCTTCGCACACGGACCAGGATCTTGTCGCCGCTTCGGTGAAGGCGCTGAAAACAGAGTCGGATGCGCTTGACCGTGCATTTGGGTCCTGCGTGTCGTCATCCTGCGAGATGGAAGTGGGTGGAGAAGGCACGCTGGCCGCGTGCATCGCTTTCGCGTCGGAACTGGTCAGGTAGGGTCGCCATGCCCCGCTTCCTCTGCTTCACACTGGAAGGGCCGCTGGCGTCCTGGGGAGATATCGCCCCCGGCGAACAGCGCACGTCCTGGACTCGTCCCTCCAAGAGCGCGGCCCTTGGTCTGGTCGCCGCGGCGCTGGGAATAGAACGGACCGAGGAAACGCGGCTCGCAGCCCTGCATGAGGGGCTGGGTTTCGCAGTTCTCGCCGAACAACCCGGTCTGCCTGTCACGGAATTCCAGACCGAACAGCGACCAACCTCGCCGGGTCTGAACAAGTTCAGAAAATCCAATGGCCGCGCGCCCGCGACCCGGGGGGAATCGCTGGAGATCAACGATATCGCCACCACCACCTCCCGCCGCAGTTTTCATGTCGGCGTGCGTCACCGCATCGGGTTGTGGACAAGACACGCCGCATCGTTCGACCTCGACGCGATCGCTCGCGCGCTGAAGACTCCCGTTTACGCCCCGTTCCTGGGCCGCCGCGCCTATTCGCCCTCGCGTCCGCTTGCGCCGCTAATCCTCGAAACGCCGACGCTCGAAGAAGCGCTCCGCCTCTATCAGCAGGCCGACAGCGCGCTTTTGAAGTCTCAGGCTCGCGAGGACAACCTCGGAGCGCGGCGGGAACTCCCAGGCCCGCAGACCATCAAGCCCGCCTTACGCCCCGAACTGTGGTGCGACGCCGATCCCGGACCGCCGCTCTCTGGCCGGATCGTCGAAACCAATATCCGCCGCGACTCCTATCGCGCCACCGGACCGCGCCTTTTCGACGAACGCCTCGAAGGCCGCGTGGATGTCGTGATGTCCGAGATTGCCCCGGAGACTGTAACGTGACGCTGCTCCTCTCCCGCGCCCGTCTTGTCACGCACCGTTCACGCGCCCAGTCCGTCGCCGCCCTCCTGCAGAAGGCCGCCGCAGCTGACGCGGGCCACGCATTAATCTGGTCTCTCTTTCCGCAAGACGACCAGACCCGGCGGTTTCTTTACCGGGAGACCGCGCGGGGCGAATACCTGATCCTCTCTCACGTCCCGCCAATCGACGAAGCGGGGCTTTGGAGTCTGGAAAGCCGGGACTACGCGCCAGATTTACAGGTTGGCGATCGCCTAGCTTTTTCCTTGCGCGCAGACGTCCAGATCAATGCACCTCCCGAGGGGCTAGGCGAGCAACGACAGCGCGGACGGCGAGAACCGTTGCATGCCGCCGCCCGGCGGCTCAGTTCTACACCGGAAGCAGTGGCGCGGGATTGGGTAGCAGCCCGTCTTGAGCGTCACGGCGCGCAACTTCTGACGATTCCTCACCAACACGATTCTGCGCGCGATCCTGATATGCACGGCGTTGCTCCGCGTGAGCACCTGCGAATTCACTTGGAAAGCCGCCTGCGGTTCGCGGGCGGATCGAAGATCGGACCTTTGCAGCCCGTCCTCCTAGAAGGCGCTATCGAAATGATCAGACCGGACGTCTTCACAACCCTGCTCGCCAACGGGCTGGGCAGATCTCGCGGGTATGGTTGCGGCCTTCTACTGTTGAGACGTCTTTCGACATAGGAGCATCGACATGGCCGACTCAAGTCCGCCGCCACCCCTTCGCCCACTTACAATCAAGGACAGGTCATCCATTGTCTTCCTTGAATACGGCCAGGTCGATGTCCGTGACGGCGCATTCGTTCTGGTCGATGTCAACGGCGTTCGTATCCAGATCCCTGTCGGGGGACTTGCCTGCCTCATGCTCGAACCTGGCGTGACGATCACCCATGCGGCCGTCTCGCTGGCGGCCCAGGTGGGCTGCTTGATTGTCTGGGTGGGCGAAGGGGGGGTGCGGTTGTACGCGGCGGGGCAGCCGGGCGGCGCACGTGCGGACCGTCTTCTTTATCAGGCGAAACTGGCCTTGGATGAAGGAGCCCGTCTCGACGTAGTACGCGAGATGTATCGCGTCAGGTTCGGAGAGGAGGCACCTTCTCGTCGCTCTGTCGATCAGCTGCGCGGAATGGAAGGCGCACGGGTCAGAGAAACCTACAAGCTGATCGCCCAGTCATATGGCGTTGCATGGCGAGGGCGAATCTACGATCCCAGCAAATGGGATGATAGCGACATACCCAACAAGTGCCTGTCCGCCGCCACCGCCTGCCTGTATGGCGTGACCGAAGCGGCTGTCCTTGCCGCCGGATACGCTCCCGCAATCGGCTTCCTGCACCGCGGCAAGCCCTTGTCTTTTGTCTACGACATCGCGGACGTCTTCAAATTCGAGACCGTCGTTCCAGCCGCTTTTCGCATCGCCGGACGAATCGCTAAGGGACAACGCCTGGATGTTCCGCCCGAACGCGCCGTTCGGTTGGAGTGCCGCGACATGTTTCGCAAGACGAACCTTCTGGAAGAAATTATTCCCGCCATCGCGAGCATTTTGAAAGCAGGCGGTCTAAACGAACCGAATGAGGCGCCTGAAGCTATACCGCCTGCCATTCTAGGGGAGAACAGTGGCGATGATGGTCATCGTGGTTGAAAATGCGCCGCCTCGCCTGCGGGGACGTTTGTCGCTTTGGCTCGCCGAGATACGGGCAGGTGTCTATGTCGGGAACTACTCCGCCCGTACACGGGATCGCATCTGGAATGAGACGAAAAGCATGATTGCGAACGGCTCGGCAGTGATGGCGTGGCAGGCCCCGACGGACAGCGGTTTCGCGTTCGATGCTGTGGGAGAAAATCGCCGCGAGCCGACGATGATCGATGGGCTCACCCTCGTTAAATTCTTACCTTTGGAACAGACCACGCCCTCGGATTGAAACTGGCTGGAACCGGCATGAAACCCCGGTAGTTATTTGACATCGTTAAAAAGCTGAACGAAGACAAATAGCTCTCGTCAAGAGTCTCTCCCGCACACGCGGGGCTGAACCGCGTTTTATGGATTGGGCTATGGATCAAGAGGCGTCTCTCCCGCACACGCGGGGCTGAACCGTCTATCGGT
>JAWXBJ010000195.1:0-41589 GCA_034439955.1 Alphaproteobacteria bacterium | reverse complement strand
GCGCGAGACCGGCAACGCCCGCGAACGCGGCGGCAACCCCAAAAACCGCGCCGGAAGCCAGCAGACGATGTCTCGCGCCATGTCTCATTAAGTGTCTCCTCCCAGAGCGTCTTTGGTCTTGTCTTGTTTCCGGCAATATCGGCCTCGCGCCCAATTCCGTCAATGTTCACAGGGCCATCCACGCGCGATTGTGAACGCCTCGCCAGCCTCTTACAGGCAATGATCCTAGGCGAGGGTCCGGATCGTGGGTTCACGCTCGTAGAAGCGCTTGCCCGCCGCAGAGATGAAATCGGCGCCGAGGTCGGTGACACCCGCGTCGGCGGCCACCCCCGCCTTGTCCAGCAGCGCCTGCGCACCGCTGTTCGCGCCGATCGCCTTGAGATGCCCGAACGCGTCCATCACGAACTGGACCGCCGCCGCCTCCCGCGTCAGCATCTCGGCGCCCGCCGCCGAAAGCACCAGGGCGATGGCATCGACCGTCACCGACGGCGTGCCGGCCAACTGTCCGTCCGCCGCCAGGATCTTGCCGCCCTTGAGTTTCGCCCCGCCGACTTTCGGCGCGATCAGCACCGGCTTGCCCTTGGCTGCATCGACGGCCGACCGTACCGCCTCGATTTCAGCGGGATCGGAACCTTCGGCGAACAAGATGCCGATGCAACGGCCCTCCAAGGTTTCGCGCTGCATCGGTCCGCCGATGATACGCAGGGCGGGCGAGAGCTCGAGATCGATCGCCGGAACGGCGGTCGGTGACGCCTCCGGCAGGGTGGCGCCGAGGCCGTCGGCGACGCGCGCTGCGAGGCCAGAATCGACATTGACCAGATTGGCGAGCATCCGCGCGCGGACATGGGCAAGGCCGACCTTGGAAAGTTCGAACACCAGGGCGGAAGCCAGATGCGCCTGCTCGGCGGCGTGGAGCGAACGGAAGAACAGGCGCGCCTGGCTGTAATGGTCGGCGAAGCTGCCGGCGCGCACCCGCACCTTTGAGCCGTCGGCCTCACGCTCGGGCGCCTCGAATGTCGAAAAGCCGGTCATCGGGCATTCGCGCGGACCTGCGATCTCTCCGGCATCGTTCAGACTGTTCGGTTCGTAATTTGCACGGCCTTTCGGCTGCATCATCTGCATCATGCCGTCGCGCTGGAAATTCATCACCGGACACTTGGCGGCGTTGATCGGGATCTGGTGGAAATTGGCCGTGCCCAGACGGCTTTTCTGCGTGTCGAGATAGGAGAAGAGACGCCCCTGCAGCAGCGGGTCGTTGCTGAAATCGACGCCCGGCACGATGTTGCCCGGACAGTAGGCGACCTGCTCGGTCTCGGCGAAGAAATTGTCGGGATACCGGTCAAGCACCATCCGCCCGATCATCCGGACAGGGACGATCTCCTCGGGAATGATCTTGGTGGCGTCCAGCACATCGAATTCGAAACTCTCGGCGAAGGCTTCGTCGAAGAGCTGGACCCCAAGCTCCCACTCCGGAAAATCGCCCCGGTCGATGCGCTCGAACAGGTCGCGTCGCTGGAAATCCGGGTCGGCCCCGGCGATCTTCACCGCCTCGTCCCAGAGCGTGGATTGCAGGCCCAGTTTTGGCTTCCAGTGAAACTTGACGAAGGTGCTCTCGCCTGCGGCATTGACCAGCCGGAAGGTATGGACGCCAAAGCCCTCCATCATTGCGAATGAGCGCGGGATGGTGCGGTCCGACATCGCCCACATGATCATATGTGTTGATTCCGGCATCAGCGAGATAAAGTCCCAGAATGTGTCGTGGGCGCTGGCCGACTGTGGATAGCCCTTGTCGGCTTCCATCTTGACCGAGTGAATGAGGTCGGGAAACTTGATCGCGTCCTGGATAAAAAACACCGGGATATTGTTGCCGACGAGGTCCCAATTGCCTTCCTGGGTGTAAAACTTGACCGCGAAGCCCCGCACGTCCCGGGGCGTATCGACCGATCCGGCGCCGCCTGCCACGGTCGAGAACCGGGTGAAGACCGGAGTGCGCTCACCAGCGCGCTGGAAGAGGTCGGCCTTGGTGATGTCCGACAGCGAATCGTAAAGTTCGAAGAAGCCGTGCGCCGCCGATCCGCGTGCATGCACGATGCGCTCGGGGATGCGCTCATGGTCGAAGTGGAAAATTTTCTCGCGAAGGACGAAGTCCTCCAGCAGGACCGCCCCGCGGGCGCCGGACTTCAGCTGGTTCTGGTTGTCGGAGACGCGGATGCCCTGGTTGGTGGTAAGGTGGCATTCAGGATCATGCACTCCCTTCCCGGGGATGCGCTGATGCAGCTCGTCGGCTTTGCCTCGCGCCGAGTCGAAGCCTTTCGCGGCGGCCGCCTTTTTCGGGGTGGGTGTAGAAGCGGCTTTCCGGTTTGGCATGAAGCAATCCTCGGTCATGCTAAAAGGCCCCACGTTCAGGACTACGGGAGCTGGGCTGCGTCAGCCACCCACAACGCGCCGGAGCGGGATAGGTTACCGGCGCCCCGGAAAACCACACCGGTTTGGAAACTGGAACGAGTGCGAGGATACCCTCACTTCGCCGGGTTCTTTCGTCGCCTTTACAGCCCGGGCGGGACTGATAAACCCTCTCCGCGCAAGCCAGAATGTTTGTGGGTGAGTGTGTCCGATGGCTGAAACGCTTTACTTCTCGCTGGTCTCCCCCGAGCGCGAGCTCTTTTCCGGCGATGTCGAGCAGGTCGATGCGCCCGGCGTCGAGGGCGAGTTCGGGGTCCTGCCGCGCCATGCTCCCTTCATGACCACACTGAAGCCCGGCATTGTTCGTATTTACGAGGCGGGGCAGGTCATCCCAGTTTTCGTGCGCGGCGGTTTCGCCGACGTGACGCCCGCTGGTTTCACCATCCTCGCGGAGGAGGCGATTCGCCTTGCGGATGTTGATGTTGCCGCGCTTGAGACGCAGATCCTCATGGTCCGTTCCGACGCGAGCGATCCCGGGGACGAGGCTCGCCGTGCCGCCGCAGGCGCCCGCCTGGCCTATCTCGAGGCGTTGCGGGCCGCAGTCTGATTTCCTGGTCCCTTACGTCGGTTCGGTCCAACGTCGGAAGCGCCCGGCCACTTCGCGATATACGGCGGCCTTGAAAGGGATCACGAGGTTGGGGGAGTCTTCGAGGTCGGCCCAGCGCCAGGCTTCGAACTCGGGCGTGTGATCATCCAGGCGCACATCGCTGTCGGACCCCAGAAACCGGAATGCAAACCATTTCTGTCGCTGGCCTATGTAAGGTCCCGCCAGCCTCGCCTTGAGGGCGGGCGGAAAGTCGTAGAACAGCCAAGGCTCGATTTCCTCGAGCAAATCAGCGTGTGCGGGCCGGACGCCGGTCTCCTCAGCGAGTTCGCGAAGCGCGGCGGCGGCAGCCGGTTCGCCCCGATCGATACCGCCCTGCGGCATCTGCCAAGCGTAGCGGCTTTCTTCCCGGCGAACGCTGGCCCGACGCCCGAGCAGTACATGACCCTTCCGGGAGAAGAGTGCGAGGCCGACATTCGCCCGATAGAGCAGCGGGTCGCGCCCGCCCTGAAGCGGAGAGGACAGATCCGTCAAGACTTTCCCTTCGACGGCTGCAGCGCCTTGACGCCTGCTGCCGATGACGCTGGAGCGAGCTGATAGCCCTTGGTCTTCAAACCTTGAGTCCAGATACGCAATTGTTCGATGGTGACGGGATAGGCGTAACCAACGCCGACGGCCTGGCCTTTTTCGATCGCCAGGGCCTCTAGTTGCAGGAGTTCGCGGTCGATTGCGTCGGCCGAGGGTTCGACATCGATGATCCGGTCGGCGACCCGGAACTTGGCCTTGGCGGTCTGGGCAGCTTCCGGAAGGGAGGATCGCGCTGCGGCTCCATCGTGAAGGAAGACGAGACCCCGAGCGCCGAGTGCGGACAGAACAGGCTGGGCTGATCGGGCGTCCGTCGCGAATTTGGCGCCCTGATAGTTGGTGACTCCGAAATAGCCAGTGGCCTTCCCCAGCAACAGCGCGAGGCGGCGGGTATTTTCTTCCGCCGTCGCCGACGTCAGCAAGGTGTGAGGCCCGGTATCCACATTGGGATAATCATAGGGCTCCATCGGAAGTTCAAGCAGGACTTCGTGCCCGGCGGCCCGAGCCCGGTTGATCCAGGTCTGGAGGTCATCGGTGTAAGGGACGAAGGACAAGGTAACTTCCGGCGGGAGATCGTTGATCGCAGCCATCGTGTGCGTCGCCTTGAGGCCCAATCCGCCCACGATGAGCGAAATCCGCGGGGCGCCGCCAATCGCGGTGAAGGGACGAGCATAAGCTTCGGCAGGCGTATGGCCGTCGGCGGAAATCCTAGGAATGTCGCCTGCGGGTGTGCGTTCAAAAAAGCCGAGAAGGGGGGCCTTGGGCAGAGGTGACGCGGCCGTGATTGCGGCTGCCGGCGCGGTATCCATCTCCGTGATCGTGAAGCTGGCGGCGGTCTCCGCGCCATCTTGATACTCGACGAGGCCGAGGCTGGGTTCGACCCCGGCGCCGAGTTCGGGCGTCAGGCTGTTTTCAAGGCGAGCCTTGAGGAGGGGCGGCGGCCCGCTCTGCGCCGCGAACAGTGCGATTTCCACTTTTGGTCCGCCGGCTTCGTCATCTCCAAAGGCATGGACCGCCACGCCGCCGAGACCCGCCAGCGCGCCAAAGGTCGCGAGACTGAGGCCGAGATGAATCGCCCCGATCCGGATGGCGGATTTTTCGGCGGTTCGCGGGGATGGCATTCACGACCTCTTGTCCGCACAGGTGCGAACAAGAAGACATGACGCCGCGAGGTTAAGAAGGCGGAAACGGATTATCCTGCGCCGCACTTCAAGCGAAGGCGAATTCATCCAAAGCATCCTCCGATCAGACCGGATCCGTTTGACCGAAGAAAGATGCTTAATCTCAAAAGTGTGGAGCAGGCTGTCTGCGTCCAGGCGGACGAGAGGTTGCACTACTCCTGCGCTGCATCCACCTTAAGCCCCAGGAGCGCCAGTCCCGATCTCAGGCCGGGGTCGCTCGTCCGCGCCACGAGATTGACGTCCGGCGCCGCAGCCAGATCGACTTGAATCTCGATCGAGGGTCCACCGCCCTCTTGCGTCAGGCGAAAAATGGCGGCGCCTTGCTCGCAGCTAACGTCGCCGGCAAACGCCGCCAGATCGTACCGGGGGACCGCGTCGATCGAGATTTGGCCGCTCGCCTCCTCGCACTGGTTGCCCGACGGCTTGATCCGGACATCCCTGAAGACAATGCCGACTTCCGCCGGCGCCTGGGAGATGAATGTCGTTAAGGCGAGGCGCCCGCTCAGTTTTTCCGCCGACGGCCCGGAACCGTTCCACACCACGTCACCGCGGGAAACCGGGCCGTTCGATGCAAAGGCCAACCGGATCTCGCCCGACGCCAGGCTGGCGGGTTGGGTCTCGACATTAAAATCGCCGAGGAAAACGCCTCGCCATGACACGTCCTGCAAGGAGCCAAGCCAGACTGTACCGGCGACAGCCGCGATCCGCACGCCCGATGCAACCGGGGCGGCGTCGGTTACGACACGAAGCGGAACCCAGAAAACAGCGCAAACTGCGAAGGCGATGAGGGGGACCAGGATGCGGAGCGCGGTCATCGCCGGCCATCAGCGAATGTGACGCGCGCGACAACCGCGCCATCCTCATGACGGGAAATCGAGATCTCTTGTGCGCCGTGAGAGATGCGGTTTGATGTCATTGCGATCCAGCTCAGGATGCTCGACGAGGACGGCGCGCGGACTTCAACGATGACCGAGCCGTCGGACGGCTCGATCCCCTGGACCGAGAGGCCGTAGCTTGCGGCCACTTCACGAATTGCCGGAGCGGGATCCGCAGGCGCGGCGGCGGCGCGCGACAAGTGGTCTGCGACAGACAGTGCCAGTGACTGTATAGCCGCCATTTCAACCTGCGCGTGGCGGTGTCGGTCGGCAGCGCTTTTCTCGGCCTGCAACCCCGGAATCAAGCCCCCATAGATTGCCGCGAGAGTGATCATCAGACCCATCGCGGCCTGGATCAAAATCCTCTCGCGAGGGGCAAGAGACTTCCAGCGCCGGTCAAGCGAAGGCAGGCGAGCGTTCATGGCGCCCGCCTGACCACGAGATCGACCGTTGTGCTGCCCGCCAGGGCGCCGCCAACCGTTTCGGTCGCCTCAAGGCCCTTGCCCGCAAGCTCTTCGCGAAGAGGAGCGAGGTCGTCCATACCGGACACGTGTAGTCGGGCGCGCAGTTCGGCTTCGGCCGCAACATCCAGCTGGCTGATAGCGACGCCGGGCGACAGCGCCAGACCCTGCAGGAGCGCCGCCGTGATATTCAGAAGCGCCTCGCCGTGTCGATAGGGGAGGAGGGCTTCCTCGAGCTGCGCACGCGCATTGACGATGCGCCGTGCCGAGGGGAGCGCCTGGCGAGCGATTGCTTCGGCCTCCTGCTTCATGTCCCGCGTGGCGGCGTCGAGGCGGAAGGCGTGTGTCCACGGGGCAGCGGCAGCCAACACCAAAGCGACCAGCGCACTTGCCGCCACACGCGGCCATAGCCTGCCGATCCGGTCGCCTCGCTCCGCAGCCGGCAAGCTCCCGGCAAAGTTTGGCGCCGTGAACAGGCTTCCGGACGCGACAGCCTCGAACAACTCGCGCTCGAGATCAGTCTCTGTGATCTGCTGGTCCGCGACGAGAAGCGGCAGGATGTCGCGCTGACAGGCAAATGCCTGGCGGCTGCCGCGAACGACCACATCGTCGCCGTTCGTTGCGACATTGATCGAGCCGTCCGCAGGGGAGGACAGCACGGCGAAATCTGGCGTCACCAGATCGGGATCGAAGCCGTTCGCCCGCGCAATGGAAATCCACATCCCGACGTCTGCTCGGGCGGCAACGCAGACCATGCGCGCGTCGCCCGACGCCTCTCCAAGAACCGCGATGCAGTCTTCGACCGGGGTCGCCAGATTTGGCGCGAAAAGCGCCAGGGCCGTTCCTCGAATCTGGGCGGGCGTCGAGCCTTTCAAGGGCAGCCATCGCGCGTGGATCGACGCCCCGGGGACAATCAGTACACATCGGAGCGCGCCGCGCCGGCTTTTCGAACGCTCCGCCAGACCGCCGGGAACCGCGATGACGCGCCAGTCTTCTCCAGCCTGAGTCAGCACCGCGCAACGGATTGAACTCATGGCGCGTCGCCCCATCTGCGCGACGCCGCTGCAAAGCCCGTGTTCTTGAAGACCAGGAGTTCAGACATCGTGACTTCGGCATCGAGATAATTGACCTGCACGTCGAGGTTCAGAAATCTTGTGTCCAGAACGCCGCTGTCGAAGGCCTCCGTCGGGATCGAAAGCGCCGCCAGCACCGGCTGACCCCAGAACTCGCCGAGGCTCGTCCATCCGCCCGCCGGACGAGCTGCTATCAGGTCCACGGCGTCCCTTTCGGTCAACTTGCCTCCGGTCAGCGCCACGAGCACCGGCGCCTGTTCGACCGCCAGGGCGTTGAGATTGACGACCGAGCGTCCCATCACCGGCAGTGCGCAGACAAAGGGGTGAAGCTTGTCATAGACCTCCGGCGTGAAACCGCGAATGGCCCTGAGCTCGCTGACTTCCGTCATAGGCTGGCCCGCGGTCATGTATGGCGGGGATTGTACGAGGTAGGGGCTGTCATCGGCATCGACCCCTGATGACCCCCCGGTGTCCAGCCATGCCGAAAGCGCGTCCGTCAGGTCGGCCGCCTGCGCACTCGAGATATCCGCAGCGACCATGAGTGCGTGAAGCTGCGCCGCCCCGCCTGCATTGGGTTCGTACACCTCACCGGCGCCGACGACGACACTGTTGAGATTGATGCAGGTCGAGGCGTCGCGAACGCGGATGTCCATGCGGCCTCCGTCAAGCGGAAACGTCGCTGTCCGCGCTTCGCCGGCCAGTGCGGAGCGGCCATAGAGCCCCTTTTGAAGATCGTCGGCGACGGATCGGGCAAAGGCGTCCGCGCCGATGGCGTACCATTGGGCCTGCGTTACCGACGAAATGTTGGCGTCAAGGCGAATCCCGCGCCTCATGTCGTCCAGCATGGCGACCGAGATCGCCGATAGCGCCGCAACGATGAGGAGCACGGTGAGGAGGGCTGCTCCGGATTCGCGGTGACGTTTCATGGCGTCCCGCTCGCAAGCATGAACAGCTGCGTGACGGCACCGCCCTCGCGCAGCTCGATGTCCAGACGCACGGCGCTCGGCAGCGGCCTTTCGCTCGACCCCGTGCGTCCCTGCAGCCACTGGTCGCGTTCGAGCCACGCAATTTCAACAGAATCGACGCCGCCCACAAGAACCTGCGCAGGCTGGAGCGGCGATCCGTCGGCGTGGCGCCGCCAGACGCGCTCGATCCTGTGGTCGAGGAGGCGGTACTCCAAATACTGAAGGGAGGAGCGGCTTTCAGCGGTCGGATTCTCCCAGCCGCGCCGCACAAGCGACAGAAAAACGCCGTCGCGCCCAAGCGACTGACCCTGCATAGCGGCTTGAGGCTTGCGCCCCTGTTCGTCGCGCGCCCTGTGCGCAGTCGCTTGCGAGATATCGGCCTTGAGCGATGAGCGCAACCTAAGGAGGTCCATAGCCTTCGCGCCGCGAACTTCAAATTGTGTTCGGGTATCGATCGCGAAACTGGTGATCAGGATCGCCGCAGAAGTCAGGATTGCCAGCGCCGCGAGTGCGACCAGCATTTCAACCAGCGTGAATCCCTTCATCGGGACGCCCTGAAGCTGGAGAGTTCAGCGACAATCTGCGCGCGGCCAGCTTCGCGCACGGCCACGTCGATGCGCAGGATTCCAGCTTGCGGCGAAGGGCCGACGCGTCTTTCCCAGAGCCATGTGCGATCAAGCGCTAGATCCTTTCCGGCATCGACGCCCGTAGGCGGCGGCGCCTGTGTCGCCATGACTTCAACCAGGTGATTTTCGGCGACGATTCGCGCGATTGCGCGGGTCTCCAGAGATGCGTGCGAGCGCTGGCTTTCGCCCAGTACATTCAGCATGGCGGTCGCGCCAAGACCGAAGACGGCCGTCGCAACAACGACCTCAAGAAGCGAGAACCCGGCTTCACCGCTCATCGGGGCGCAGCCTTCCGACGTTGCCAGCGCCGTCGATCGCAATCACCTCCGACGAACCGTTGCGATAGAGCCAGATACGCATGGGTTCGGCCAGTCCAATGGAGTCGAAGGTCAGGGTCGCGGGCAGCGGCGCCTCGCCCCGCGAAGCCGACGTGCCGTCCGCCCAGCCAGTGAAGGCGCGTTCTCCGCCGGGCGGGACCCAGCCAGCTCGCGAACGTACCTTCACGTCATATCCGTCGGGTGTCAGCGTCACGGATACAGCGCGGTTCGCGATGAGCGCCATGTCGCGCGCGGCGGACAGACGGCCGGCGAATTCGTCGGCCTCCCGGGACAGGCTGGGCCCCAATCCCGGGCCGTTGAGGAGAACGAGCGTGCTCGCGAGCGCCAAGATGGTCAGCACCACCATCATCTCGACAAGCGTGAATCCCGGATCATCGCGTGATCGCGAAGCTCGCCCGCTTCCAGCCGGCGCCGTGCTCTTGTGCGAGGAAAATCCTTTCACTCTTGCCTGACCTCAGTTCCAGTTGCCGATGTCAGCGTCCTGACCTTCGCCGCCTTCGGCGCCATCCGCCCCAAGCGAATAGATGTCGAAGGAGCGCGTGCGGCCGGGATAGGCATAGCGATAGGCGGCGCCCCAGGGATCGTTTGGAAGACGCCGTATGTATCCGCCTTCACGATAGCGTTCGGGCCGCGCCAGTTCGGCCGGCGCTGTGACCAGCGCATCGAGGCCGGTTTCGGTCTTCGGATAGGAAAAGTTGTCCAGCTTGAAGCCTTCGACCGCCTGCTCCAGCACCGCAATATCGGCCTTTGCCTTTTCAACCATCGCCCGGTCCCGGCTCGGAAGCACGTTTATGAGCACCACCGTCGACAGCAGACCGATGATGACGATCACCACCATGAGTTCGATCAGGCTGAAGCCTGATTCTGGATCAGGGCGCCGGCTCATGCGGCCGCAAGGGTGTTGATCTGAAGGATCGGCAGCAGGATTGAAAGTATCACAAGGCATACGACGCCTCCCATGATGACGATTATCGCAGGTTCCAGAAGGCTGAGCGCAATTGACGTCGCGGTCCGGAATTCCCGCTCAAGATAGTCCGCCGCCCGGTCCAGCATCGGCTCCAGCTTGCCGCTGTTTTCGCCGTTGGCGGCGAGATAGACAAGCAGCGGCGGAAACACGTCGGAGCGGCGCATGGCGGTGGAAAGCCCGGCGCCTTCGCTGACCGCGATGGCCATCCTGGCGGTCGCCGCGCGGATGACGCTGTTGCGGGTCGTCCGGCCGGCCAGTTGAAGGGCTTCGAGAATTGGCAGACCGCTCGATATCATGGTAGCCAGAGAACGCGCCAGCCCCGCCGCCTCGACGTCGCGAAGCAGGCGCCCGATGACCGGCAGGCCAAGTATCGTCCTATCGACTGCAAGCCGAAATCCGGATCTCCCCATGCCCCAGGAGAAGGCGAAAGCTCCAGCGACAATGAACGACGCGATCAGCCAGCCCCAGTTGAGCATCAGGTTCGATATGAAGATGACACCAAGGGTGAGCCCTGGAAGGGTCTGTCCTGAGGTGTTGAACTGATCGACCACTTTTGGAACGACAAATGTCATCAGCGCGATCATCACCAGGGTCGCGACACAGGCCAGCACCAGCGGATAGACCAGCGCCGCCGTCACCCTGGAGCGAACATCCTGCTGTTTCTCGAGAAGATCGGCGAGGCGCTCCAGAATCGCTGGAAGCGCGCCAGACGTTTCGCCCGCTGAAACCATAGCGCGGTAGGTCAACGGAAAAGCGGCGCCGGACCGCGCCATGGCGTCGGAAAGACGCAAGCCTTCAACGACGCCGCCATGCGTGTTTTCAAGAATCCGCCGGATACGGGGGGTCTCGGTCTGCTCGGCCAGCGTGCGAAGCGCTTCCTCAAGGGGAGCTACCGTGACGAGAGTCGCAAGCTGGCGGGTCACAAGGGCGAGCGGCTTTCCGCCGAGCTTCGTGTCCCGGACAGAGGATGCGGGCCGCGCATTGACGGCCGCTCCCGCCGTCAGGCTGGTCAGGACCAGTCCACGGCGTTCGACTGATGTGCGCGCCGCTCCCTGGTCGGAACTGGCGAGGCGGCCTGATCTCGTCCGGCCATTCTGGTCGATGGCGACATAGTCATAGGTCGGCATGGGCGTTGGCCTCCTGCCGGATGACGCGAACGGCTTCCTCAACCGTAGTCACACCGTTTCGGACATACTCACGCGCTGTGTGCGACAGGGTGGCTCCGTTCGTGAAGGCGAGCGCCGACATTTCACTTTCGTTGGCGTTGGATCCGATCAGGCGGCGCAGCGCGTCGTCGATCCGGACGATTTCGTAAAGGCCGACCCGGCCTACATAGCCCGTGCCTGCGCAGGAAGCGCAGCCCGTAGCGCGAAAGACCGGTGCGCCGATCTCGATGCCGGAAAGGGAGGCGATGGCCGCGTCGGCGATGTCCGCCCGGCGACAAGCCGGGCAGAGACGCCGAACCAGACGCTGGGCGAGGATGACCCTGAGGGTCGAGGCGAGCAGGAACGGCTCAACGCCCATGTCGCGCAGGCGCGTCACCGCCCCGATGGCGTCGTTGGTATGGACGGTCGAAAGGACGAGGTGGCCGGTCAGGCTGGCCTGGACCGCGATCTGCGCTGTTTCCGAATCGCGGATTTCACCCACCAGAACAATGTCCGGGTCCTGTCTCAGGATGGCGCGCAGCCCGGCGGCGAAGGTCATTCCGACCTTGGCGTTGACCTGCGTCTGTCCGACGCCCTCGACAGCATACTCGACGGGATCCTCGACTGTGAGAATGCTCTGCGCGCCGTCATTGAGTAGACGCAGCCCCGCATAGAGCGTGGTGGTCTTTCCCGACCCGGTCGGCCCCGTCACCAGCACGATGCCATTGGGTTCACGCAAAGCGGCGCGGAAAGCGGTAACGACGGCGGGCGGCATTCCAAGATCGTCGAGCGTCAGTTCGGCCTTGTCGCGATCGAGCAGGCGCAGCACCACCCGTTCACCCGCCTTTGACGGCAGGGTGGAGACGCGAACGTCGAGCGTGCGTCCTCCAAGAGCGAGCGAGATGCGCCCATCCTGAGGCAGGCGCCGTTCAGCGATATCGAGACGAGCCATCACCTTCACACGGGACACCAGCAGCGGTCCAAGCCGTGCCGTCAGACGCGCGGCTTCGCTGAGCACGCCATCGACCCGCATTCGAACAACAAGATGCGCGTCATAGGGCTCGATATGAACATCCGAGGCGCCCAGCCGCGCCGCCTCCGCGATGAGGCCATTGATGAAGCGGATGATAGGAGCGTCATCACGCGTGTCGAGGAGATCCGCGATCGCTGGCATGTGGTCGATCAGATCCGTGAGACCGCCCGCCCGCCCGATATCCTCCGCCCCTCCGATGTCGAGGCCAGTCGCGGAGTAGACTTCGGACAGTTTCCGTTCGAACTGCGCGGGGGCTGCGGTTTCAACTTCTATGGGCAAGCCAATCACGCGGCGAACTTCGATGAGCGCCATCGGATCCGCGCCTTGCTTCAGGCAGATGCGCGCCAACGTGTCGCCACCCAGGTCGATGACGCCATGCTGACGCGCGAATGGATAAGGAAGACGTGTCCCGCCGGCCTGCATCACCCGGATCCTGGAGCTGCAGCGACGGGCTCGAAGGTTGCCGAGGGAGAAGCGGGGGCGGGGGGTAAAAACGCGGGATCCGGCCCGGCAACAGCCGGCGGCGCCTCCGGCAGCGGACCAAAGGGTTCGGGAATGGCTTCATCCAGCGAACTACGGCCCTGGCTGTCGGTTTCCTGCTGCATTCGCAGCATCCGGTCGAACTCAGGCTGCGTCGCGGCCCGCGCTTCCGCCGGGCTGCGCAACACCACGGGTCGAATGAATATCATCAGGTTCGTCTGGACGCGTTCGCGCGATTCCGACCGGAACAGTCCTCCGACCAACGGCAAATCACCGAGAAGCGGTACTTTCTCCGCCGTCACGCGGTCGCCTTGATCGAGCAGGCCGCCGAGTACGACCACCTCGCCATTGTCGACGAGCACGGTCGTCTCGATTTCACGCTTGTTGAACACCAGCTCGCTGCTGGCGTTGAGCGGGGCGGCCACGCTGGAGACTTCCTGCCGCAAATAGAGGGTGATGGCGCCGTCGCCATTGATCTGGGGACGGACAGACAGCTTGACGCCGATATCCTGCCGCTCGATCGTCCTGAAGGGATTGTTGTTGTTGCCGCTCAGGACTTCACCGGTCGTGATGGGAACGTCTTGTCCAACAAGGATCGTCGCCTCCTTGTTGTTCAAGGTCAGAATGGAAGGGGTGGACAAGAGATTGGATCCACTATCCCGCTTCACGGCGTTGATGATCATGCCGAAAAGCCCGTCGCCGTTGAGGTCGCTCGCCAGACCGCCAATGCCGCCCGCCGAATTCAGCAGCGTCCCGATGGCTGCGTCCTGCAGGTCCTGCAGCAGCGGCGAATCGGCCGGCAGGCTGTTGGTTCCGGCTGCGGCCGCAGCAATCGACAGAAGATTTGGCGAGGCGCTGGGATAGCTGGTGGCGAAAAAGGGCAGGCTACTTCCATCCTTGCCGGCCAGCAGGAACTGCACGCCAAGATCGCGGGCGGTCCCGTCGGACACCTCGACCACGATGGCTTGGACAAGCACCTGTTCGCTGCGGCGGTCGAGCTTGCGGACGATATCCTCAAGCTCGAGTTGAACGGTTGGATCCGCGCGGATGACGATTGCGTTGGCCCCTTCGAATACCGCGACCGATCCGCGCTGGCTGGGGTTCGGAGTGGAAACGCCTGACGCCTGGCCATCTGGCGAGGCGGCAGGCGCGGAGGGCTGATCAAGGAGCGTCTGCATCAGCTGGACGATTTGCGCTGCGTCGATATGTTCGAGAAAGATCACGCGTGTATCGCCCGTCGGCCGGGCCTGCTCATCCAGCGCGGCGGCAACCTGTCGCAACCGCGCCACCGTCTCGACCGGACCTCGGATCACGATCGAATTGCTGCGATCAACCGCTGTGAAGCTCGCCGCTGAGAAGGATTTTGCGGGGTCCGCTCCGCCGCCCGTGATCTCGCGGAGCGCCGTGACGAGGGCGGACGCGCGCGAATTCTTCAGCGTCAGGATATCGATCGTATCGGTGTCGCGGTCGAGATCGTTCACCAGGGCGGTCAGTCGCCGCACATTGTCGGCGAAATCGGTAATGACGATGGCGTTGGTGCGCTGGGCCGCGCTCACCTGTCCGCCTCGGCCGACGAGGGGCTGGATAACCGAGAGGATCGTCGCCGCGTCGCGCGATTTCAACCGGACGACTTGGGTGACGAAGCGCTCGCCGCCCGGACCTGAAGGCTGCGTGGCCGCGTCGGCATCGGGAGCGACGCGGAGCGCTCCCGACGATGTCGGGATGACGACATAGCCATGCGCCCGGAGCGTAGCGAGAAACACTTCGTACATCTGCTCGGCCGACAGGGGAGCGCCCGATGCGATCGTGACGGTGCCTTGCACGCGCGGATCGATCACGAAGGTTCGCCCGGTCGCGCGCGACACGTCCTGAATGAAAGCGCGGATGTCGGCGCTCTGCACGTTGAGAGATTGCTGTCCCGGTTCCTGCGGTAAAGCTATGGGCGAGCCGAAGGCAAGCGCGGCCGCCAGCGTCCAGCGCGCCAGCGTATGGCGGGATGCTGGGCTCATGGGGCGACCTTTTCGAGCTTGGTTGTCATTGTCTGTCCGGCTCGTTCGAACCGGATTTCAATGGGGCCGCCGCCGAGGATTTGCGCCTGCAGATCCGGCAGGCTTTCCTCGCTGAACCGCAATCCGTTCACATCGGTGACGACGTCTCCGGGCTGAAGGCCCGCCGCGACGAGGGGGGCCGACGCTCCCCGGGGAATAATCTCAAAGCCGGCGACGGAGCCGCCTCGTTCGACAGGGCGCAGCACCATCGCATTCATCAGCGAGGCCCGGTCGATCGGCGCGGATCCTGGACCTGCCGTCACTGGCGGAGGGCCCGCAAGGCTGGCAGCAGACCCCCCCGCAATGGGCGCGAACGCGATCATTTTCCGACCGCCGCTCTGTTCGACTTCCACCCGGTCCGCAGATACGCTGACGAGACGGGCGCCTGGGCCGATGGCGTCTCCGACAGAATAAGCGGCCTGGGGCTGGCCGGGCGTCGATAGAATGGCCGACCCTTCTCCCCAGCCGCCAACGCGGGTCGAGTGCAAAACATAATCGGGCGATGTGGCAAGTGAGCCCTGCGCCATGGCGCCAGCGCCGGTGCGAAGAAACGGATCATCCAGAAGCGCCGCGCTGAGCGAGGTGGGCTGCCCGGCCAGAGCGGCAGGCGGAAGCGCCGAACCGGCGAGCGCGCCAACTGGCGTGACAAGGGCCCAGAAAAGGGCTGCGGCGCCGGCCCCAACCGATGCCAGGCACACCAACTCCAGCACAGCCAGAAGACTGCTGCGCAGAGGCTGCCCGATTCCGGCAATTGAGATCACCATCGCTCCTTGCGGCCAAGAGGAAGGACGGGTTCTTCGACCGAACTCTTCCCCCAAGCCGCTGTACTACGCTTCTTCGCCGTCCTGAACTGTTCAGAAGGCCGTCGACACCCCGACAGAGAAGGTACGGCCGCGGTCGTACCCGTTCAACGTGACTTCGCCACCCAGAAACGTTCCGCTGGAAGCGAAAGTCTGTGTTTCGGCATAGTCCTCATCAAGAAGGTTTTGCGCCTTGAAGCTAAGCGTAACCGGAAGGCCGCTTGCGTCAAATTCCCTGCGGTAGACGAAATCCAGGATCAGACCGGGTTCTTCAACGAAGTCCGGCACCACCGTGCCGCCGGATGAAACCGCCCGGCTGGTGACGCGCTCGCTGACATAGGTGCCGATCAGCGTTCCCTGGCTTCCAGCGACGGGATCTTCCCAGCCTAGCTGAAGGTTCGCCACATGATCCGATTGTCCCTGCAGTCGGGAGCCGTCGATCAGGAATTCGGAGGCGGGACGGGATTCAGCAATCGTCCCTGTCCGGACCAGCACCTGGTCGCCCGATCCAACATTCACCTGTGCGTCGGAGTAGGTGTAGTTTGCCTGCACAAGAAGGTCCTTGCCGGCGAGCCACGCCATGGCGGGGAAGGGGTCGGCGAAGATCTTCTTCACCTCGAACTCCGCTCCCAGGATTTCCGCCGCCGGAGCGTTGAACGTCGTTTCGGTGTATGCGCCGCCCGATGCCTGGGCAAGGTTATCGACCGGGCGGTCGATGTCCTTGAAGAAAGCGCCGACAGTGATGTACTGCTCGGGAGCGAAGAAATACTCGTAGCGGGCGTCGATGTTGCGGAATTTCGTATCCAGAAGGAAGGGGTTGCCGCGCAGAAAGCGTCCGGATTCGGGATCGTAATAGCTTTGCGGGGCAAGTTCGCGGAACTGTGGACGTCCGATCGTGCGAGACGCGCCGATCCGGATCTGCATGTCCTCAAGGAAGTTCCAGGTCACCGTGGCTGCGGGAAGAATATAGTCCTTCTTCACCTTGTTGGGCAGCGGCTCCGGTCCATAAAGATCAATCAGCTGTACGCTCTCGATGGCTTTTTCCCAACGGGCGCCGAACGCCGTTCGAAGGTAAAGAAGGGGCTCGATGTCGGCTTTGAGATAGGCCGACAAGACTTCGAGCTGCGCGGTATAGGCCGGCGCGTTCTCGATGTTGCCAGTCGATTCACTGATCTGGAACTGACCGACATTTGGTCCAAGATTGAAGTCAGACAAGAGGAAGTCAACCCGCTGCTGCTGCTGGCCTTGGCTCAAGGCGTTCGGCAGGAAGTTGTATGAACGCGTTTCGGATTCCCGGCTGTTGTCCTGGTGAGCCGCGCCGGCGGAAATTGTCCAGTCACGAACGCCGCTCATCGGCAGCGTGTAGACAAGATCGATGCCGGCGCTGCTGGTTTCATCATCGAGCTGTGAAAAACGTGTCTCGTTGACCGTGCTGTTGTTTCCCGACAGGTAACGCTGAAGGGTCGGATCAAAGACGTAGTCGATACTCCATTCATAAGGAGCGTCGCGCGACGTCTGCGCGTAAGCGCCGCGCCAGGCAATATCGAGGTCGCCAAAGTCGAAATCGCCAGCCAGCTGCGATGACCAGAGCTGCCTCTCATACCAGCCCGTCCGCTCGTTCAGCAGAAAGTTGCCGTTACCGAGGTTGAAGCCGAACTGCTCCTGCGCCTGTTTCGTCGTACGGCGCACGTAGAGGTTGGTGAGATTGATCGAGTGTTCGCCAAAAGCCACGCCTGCCGTCAGGAGGCCGTCCCAGCCGACACTGTTGGTGGTCGATGTAAAGTTGAAGTCGTCGCCGGCGACGGCGCGGTTGCCGGCGACAGTAGCGACCTGCCGGACGCCGTCGCGCGTTGTCCAGTCATTTGAATAGCCAGCGACCCCGATCACTCCCAGGCGCGTGTCGCCGAAATCCCAAATGCGGCCGCCATTGATATCGAAGCTGCCATTGATCGGGATTGAGTCGTTGACTTGCACAAGCCGAAGCTTGGCGTTCTCGAAGCCCTGACCGATCCGCTGGCGCTCCTGCGCATTGGTGAGCACGGGTGGATTTGCCGTGTTGAAGAGGTCAAGGCTCGCATCGACCCTGCGTCCGGCGACCAGCGCTTCACGCAGCTGGTTCGGCGTCTTGCGGAGGCCATCGTCAAAGCCCAACCAATCGGTCTCCGAGCCGTCATACGTGTAGCCTTTGGCCAGGCTTGTTTCGCTGTTGGCGCTGAAACCTGCGCCGACCTGAAGGAAATTCTCGTCGGGAATGCTTTTGGTTGAAAGGTTGACGACGCCTCCGCCGAATTCTCCAGGAAACTCGACCGAATAGCTTTTTTGAACCATCACGCCCGAGAGCACGCTCGCCGGGAACAGGTCGAGCGGCACCACGCGTTGCAGCGGCTCGGGAGACGGCAGGGGGGACCCGTTCAGCAAGGCGGACGAATAGCGCTCGCCAAGGCCGCGCACATAGACAAAACGGCCTTCCACGACGGACAGGCCGGTCACGCGACCCAAGGCAGAGGCCGCGTCGGAATCACCCTGCCGCGCCAGATCCAGGTCGGTAAGGAAGGCCGCGACCTCCGAAGTTTCCTGCAGGGGTTCCGGGATGAAATCGCCTCGAACCACGATTACGTCGGCCGCCTGTTCGCCCTGGCCTTGCTGTTCTACGCTGGTGGTTTGTTCGGCGCCGGTCGGATCGACCGCAGAGGGTGTTGGCTCCTGCTGCTGGGTCGCTACCTCCTGGCTGAATGCGCTCGGCGCGATGAGGGCCGACGTCGCGATAAGGAAGGCGCTGATAGAACGGCGTGAGGATTTCATGGTGTCACGGCCCCGAAAGAGAAAATTGTCCGAAAGAACACGAAACGGGCGGCGGCGTGCAGGCCGCCGCCCGCGGTCAGCTCGTCGTGCTTAGCAGGACTCTTCGCCGATCATCGGGCTGCAGGTCCAACCTTGATACCAGGTCAGCATGCCCGGATGGACGGCGCCGATATTGGCTGGCGTGGTGAGGAAGGGGAAACCGACCGGATTGGCCATGGTGGTTGTTGCTCCCGTGCCCGCAGCGGCGACCGGCACGTTGTTTTCGTTCATGCCGTTGATGAAGGCCGTCGAGGCGCCGGGCCGAGCCGTCAGCGTGGATGCCCCAGCCTGCGTGTTGTTTGTGTTCGAGGCTTTGGCGAACTCCGCTTGGGTGGCGGCGGCGTTGACGCTGGTATCTTCGGTGAAGGGTGCAGCGCCGCAGGACAGGAAGACCGACTTGAACGTAGCGCCGGCCGTGATGGTGACGGTGTCATCGATATCGACGCAGGTGTTGGCGCTCGGACCCTGACGGGTAAAGACCGAGTTGTGGATGAAGGCTTCGGTGCCGGAGTTCAGCACCATGGCCTGCGAACTGGCCGCGTTGGAACGCATCACGACCGTGGCGTTGGAAATGCGCGGCTGCGAGCGGTAGACGATCTTGCCGTCGGCTCCGACGTTCGGGGTAACGCCCGACGAGTAGGCGGACCATTCGAACCCGCGATCACCGCCTGTCGTGCGTTGCACAGCCAGGAGGTACTGAGCGGTCCCGCGCCAGCCGAGATCCGTGTCGAAGCCATCATCGTCGGCGCCGGTGATGACGATGTTCCTGACGTTGACGTTGCCGCCGAAGATCTCAACGCCGTCGTCGGACGACTGGTGAACCTGAACGTTCTCGATGAGCGTGCCGTTGCCGACGCCGGCGAGCGTCAGGCCGTTCAGCTCCTTGTTGGTGGTGACGGTGAAGCCGGGATACTTGATGACGGCGAAGGAGATGCGGCCCGAGCTGTCGGTCGGCGTGTTGCCGCCATAGACAGCGTTGGTCGCCTCGGCTTGCGGCGTGCAGGCGGCGTTCGGCGGGTTGACGCCGACGGGGCAGCCTTCACTGACAGGCGCGCGGCCGAGGATCAGGAGACCGCCCCACTGGCTGCCCGGCGCTTCGTCGGCGAGGCTGGCGTCCTCGACGTCGGCGCGGCTGGTGAAGATAATCGGGTCGGCGGCCGTGCCGGCGGCCGAGATGAGGGAACCGCGGTTGACGCGGATGAAGTCAAGTCCGCCGGAACCAAAGATGGTGACGCCCGGATCGACCGACAGCGTGCCGGCGATAGTGCCGGCGATCGGAGCGGCGGGATCGGCCCCGCGGTCCTGTCCGACGTCAACGACGGACGTGATGGAATACACGACGCCGGTCAGTTTGGGGACGTTCAGGGTGCCGGTGACGAGGGCGGGAAGCTGGCAGTTGCGCAGGTTGGCGACGACGCCGGCATTCAGGAAGCCGGCTGGACAGGCGGCAGCCGGACCGGCAGGCGGCCCTGGAGGCGGCGGTGCGGCCGGCGGCGCGGCCGGCGGTGCGACCGGCGGTGAGGGGACGAACACGCCCTCGCCTGGCGAGGCGACGCCGTCGCTGCCCGAACAGGCGCCTGCGGCGCCCGCCGCGAAGCAGGCCAGAAGGGCCGCACGAACTGCAGATTTCGAAGTCATCCTGGTCTCCCTGAAGGTCAAACGGGGCCGCAAAAGGGAGCGTCGCGAACATGCGACCGTCGCCAGACGCGCGCTTTCCCCGCGAAGACGCCTAGGGAGGATGAGTGACAGCCCGCAGACAGATTTGTGACGTTTTTGATTCGCGAGACGATTGTGATGAAAACGGCGTCATACATTCACCGGGTGTGCCGCGAACGCATCACTCGCCCCATGCGCGCACCGGCCCGAGTTGCCCCAAGGGCGGAATGCGGGAGACCGGATGTAAAGACGGTCAACACCCCTAGTAAAACTGCCGGCTTGCCTGGGAAAGAGTGGCGGCTTGCAATTTTTTTAGGTGGTTCGGGAGCGATTATCGTTAATTGTGATTGGCGGGTGGGCAACTATCAGATAAAGAGTCAGTGTGGTCCTTGAACCACACCGGCTACGAACTAAGCGGTGTTGTCGTGGGGTCTTTGCGGCTTCCCGTTCGTTCTACCAAGGCAATCAATACCCATTCTTAATCTTTCGCACCGTTCGTGTGCGCGCGGAGGGATTCCGTGCGCTCGCGCGCCTGAGGGCGAGAGCCCGCGCTTTGAAGGGAAGAGGCTGATCATGCGCCAGTGGTTTGTTGCGGCGGCATTTCTCCTGGCGGCGGCATGCGGAGGCGGCGGCAGCGACAGCGGTGGAGGGACGCCCGGAACGCCCGGCGGAGGCGGCGGCGCCCCGCCGCCCGCCAACCCGACATCGGCCGAGGCGGCGCGGCTTCTGACCCAGGCGACCTTCGGACCCACGGCGACGGAAATCTCTGCGGTCGAGAGCGCCGGCTTCGCGAGCTGGATCACCGCCCAGGTCGCCCTCCCGCTTCCGGCCCAGTCCCACGAGCTGTTTCTTAACACCCGCCTGGCGACGCTGGGAACTTTGACAGCCAACAATTTCTACGAGAGCTGGTGGAAACAGGCCTCGACCGAACCCGATCAGCTGCGGCAGCGTGTGGCCTTCGCGCTGTCGCAGATATTCGTCGTGTCGCTCCACGACCCCGCCGTCGATCCGCGTGGCGCGGCTTCCTATTATGACATGCTGGCAAGAAACGCGCTCGGCAATTACCGGACCCTGCTTGAAGACGTGACTATGCATCCCATGATGGGCGGGTATCTGACGTATCTCGGCAACCAGAAGGAAGACGCCGCCGGCACCCGCACCCCGGACGAAAACTACGCGCGCGAAGTCATGCAGTTGATGACGATCGGCCTTTACGAACTCAATCCGGACGGGACGCTGACGCTCGGGTCGGGCGGGACAGCGGCGGCGAGCTACACGCCTGCCGACATCAGCGGTCTCGCCAAGGTGTTCACCGGCATCAGCTGGTATCACTCCTCTCCGACCGCCACGACTTTCTTCGGCGGCAACGCCCACACCGACCGCTCGGTTCGGCCGATGATCTTCTATCCGCAGTATCACTCGACCTCGGCCAAGACATTCCTTGGAACCACGATTCCCGCGAGCGCCACGGTGGATGTGGCCGGCGACCTGCGGATCGCACTCGACAGGCTGTTCAATCATCCCAATGTCGGCCCGTTCATCAGCTTTCGCCTGATCCAGCAGCTGGTCACCAGCAATCCGAGCCCGGCCTATGTCGGGCGGGTCGCCGCGATCTTCAACAATAACGGGTCCGGCGTGCGCGGCGACCTGGCGGCGGTCGTCCGCGCCGTTCTGCTCGACACCGAGGCTCGCGCGATGAGCGCCGTCGGAAGCGCGAGCTTCGGAAAGCTGCGCGAGCCGGTGATCCGCGTCACCAACTGGATCCGCGCGTTCAACGCGACATCGCAGCAGGGAAACTGGCTGATTACGTCGACCGGCGCCAACACGTCCCTCGGCCAGTCTCCGCTGACGTCCGCCTCGGTCTTCAATTTCTGGCGGCCCGGCTTCGTGCCGCCCGCCTCGACCGAGCTGGGCTCGCGGTCGCTGCTGGCCCCCGAATTCCAGATCGTCGATGAGGTCACCAGCGCATCCTACATCAACGCCATGCAGACCTGGGTGGACGCAGGGATCGGCTCGACACCTCCCGGCGGCTCGGGGCGCGACGTGTTTTCGGCTTACACCGCCGAACTCGCGCTGGCCGACACGCCGATATCCCTGGTCAACCGGATGAACACGCTGCTCTTCTACGGCCAGATGTCGCCGACCCTTCAGGGCCGGGTGCTCGCGGCGATAACCGCGGTCGCCATTCCCGCAACGGGCACGCAGGCGCAGATCGACGCCGCCCGGCTCAACCGCGTCAAGACCGCCGTCTTCTTCTCGATGATCGCCCCGGAATATCTCGTTCAGCGCTAGAGCACGATCGATCCGGGTGGCGTCACCCAGATCGTGAATCGGGTTCTAAACTTCAGGTGGGAGGCGGATCCACGCTCGGATGGAACCAGGATAGCGGTTCCCGCCTGAACGATCCGGCTCCAGGAGATTCGATCATGACGATGTCCAGGCAGACGCGCCGCGAGCTACTCCGCCGGGCCGCCGCTCTCTCCACCGTGGGAGCGGCCGCCAGCACATTCGGGTTTCAGCTCGCCACGATGAGTACGGCTGCGGCCCAGGCGGCGCCTCCATCCTACAAGGCGCTGGTCTGTATATTCCTGTTTGGCGGCAATGACGCCCACAACATGGTGCTGGCGACCGACACCGACAGCTGGGGTCGCTACAACAGCGCGCGCCAGACGGGCGCCGTGCCCATCGCGTTGATGCCCGTCGGAACCGCCCCGACCCCGCCGGGCGGAACCAACGCGGTCACCGGCCGGGTCCTCGCCAACAATGTGACCGCCTATCAGTCGCCCGAAGCCTGGGGCGGCGTTCTGCCGATCTCACCGCTGACGCCCAATCCCGTTCCGCCCGGCACCAACGCCCCCGCGCGGACTTTCGGCCTCAATCCCCATCTCGCTCCGCTGCTGCCGATCTGGCAGGGCGGCCGCCTCGCGATCGCAGCCAATGTGGGACCGCTGATAACGCCGACCACCAAGACGCAGTATCGCAACCGCAGCGTTCCCTTGCCGGCCAACCTGATGTCGCACAACGACCAGCAATCGACCTGGCAGGCTGGCGCAGCCGAGGGCACAAGGCGGGGCTGGGGCGGGCTGATGGCGGACCAGATCCTGTCCGGCAACGGCGTCAACGGCGTGTTCACGGCGATGTCGACGGCCGGCAACGCCGTCTTTCTCGCCGGCCAGAATGTCGTCCAGTACCAGGTCACGAACAGCGCGGCGCCCGCCATCCGGATCAGTTCCGCGCTCGCGCCCACGACGACTGTGTTCGGCGCCGCCGGCGCGGGCGCGCGGGTGCAGCAGATCATCCGCGACACGTCCGGCGCCAGCCACTTCATGAAGGATCAGGCCGGCAAGGTCATCCGCGCGATGGACACGGCGGACCTGCTCAACAACACGTTCGCCTCGCCCGCCATTGCGGGAGTCCCGGCGCCCACAGCGCTGATGAATCCGATCACCCGCGTCAACGAGGTCAACGGGCTCGCGGTCCAGCTGCAGACGGTGGCGAAGGTCATCGCCGCCAACGCGACCTTCGGCATACGGCGCCAGGTGTTTTTCGTCAGCATGGGCGGGTTCGACAATCACGACATCCAGAACACCACACAGTCGCCGCTGATGGCCCGCCTCGCGCACGCGATGGCCTATTTCGACACCACGCTGGCGACCCTGGGCGGCGCCGACATGCGTCCCGCCGTCACCACGTTCACGGCTTCGGATTTCTCCCGCACCTTCACCACCAATGGCGACGGCACCGACCATGCCTGGGGGTCGCACCAGTTCATGATGGGCGGATCGGTGCGCGGCGGCGATATCTACGGTCAATACCCGACGCTGGGGGTCGATCAGGGCGCGTTCCAGAATCCGGACATGTCCGGAAACGTGCTCATCCCCACCATGTCGGTCGATCAGTATGCCGGAACCATCGGCCGCTGGTTCGGGGTCGGCGACGCGCAGCTGCAATCCATCTTCCCGAACCTCAACAATTTCCCGACACGCTATCTGAACTTCCTGCCCGGACCGATGGTTTAGACCCTAAGGCGATCGACCTCGATCAGGTCGGTCGAGGCCGATCGCATCAGGCTTTAGATCATAAGCGGCGGCGCTGCGCTGTTTTCAGCGGCGGTGAAACGCGACGCTGCTCACCTTGCGCTGTCCGTTGACGCGCGCGAGCTGGACGATGATGTCGATGACGGCGCGGGCATAGTCGATGACGTCGCGGCGGGTGAGCGTGAGGCCGGCCTGCAGCGTCATGAAGGCGATCTGTTCGAGCGCGCCCTGCGGGCTGTCGGCATGGACGGTGGTCAGCGATCCCGGGTGGCCGCTGTTGATCGCCCTGAGGAAGGTGAAAGTTTCTGCGCCCCGGATCTCGCCGACCAGAATGCGGTCGGGCCGCATGCGCAGCGAGGCGCGCAGCAATTCGTCGACGCCGACCTGCGATTCGCCGAGCTGGCTCTTGACCGCGACGAGACCGACGGAATTGGGCCGCGTCAGCCGGACCTCCGGAGTGTCCTCGATGACGACGAGGCGATCGGCCGCCGGGATTTCCTTGACCAGCGCATTGAGGAAGGTGGTCTTGCCGGTCGCCGTGCCGCCCGAGATGACGATGTTCTTGCCGGCCCGGACGGCGCTGGCGAAGAAGTTGCGGATGTCGCCCCGGTCGAGCAGTCCGGCCAGTTCGGCGTCGATGCGGCTGACGCCGGGATCGGCGGAGGCGCGCACGTCCGCGAAGGCGCCCGACTGCTCGTATTCGAGGAGGGTGAGGTCGGGCACGACATGCTTGCGGATGGCCAGCGCGATGTGCTCGCGCGTCGCCGGCGGGGCGACGATCTGGACGCGGGCGCCGTCGGGCAGCGTCGCCGCCAGCAGCGGGTGCTCGCGGCTGACGCCCTGGCTGGAAGCCGCCGCGATCTGCTGGGCGAGACGTTGCAGCATCACGGCGGTGATGTCCGGCGCCTCGATCCGTTCGGAGCCGGCGGCGCTGTCGATCCACACCTCGCCGGGGCGGTTGACCAGGATGTCGGTCACGTCCGGACGGTCGAGCCAGCGAGAGAGCGGCGCAAGATAGGTGCGGAGGTAGACGCCCTCGGCGGTCAAGGCGCGCGTGGCCCCGGCACGACGGGACCGACATCGGAGAAGTCGAGATCCTGGGAGACGAAGACGCGTACCGGGGCGCCCTGCGGCACAGTGACGGTGGGCGCGATGTCGAGATCCTTCGAGAGGGCGACGCTCGCAATGTCGGAGCCGGCCCGGGTCGAGGCGATGACGATGCTGGTGTCCGAGGCGTCGGTCGCGGCGCCGACGACGAGGTTGAGCACGGAAAGCAGGATTGCGCCGCCGAAGCGCTGCAGGAAGTGGCGATCGACCTCGCCGTCGAGACCGCCGCGCCCGAGGCCGTCGGTGGCGGGGGAGGCGAGGTCCACCGCCGCGCCGTCCGGCCGGATGAGCCGGGTCCAGATGACGAAGGCGCGCGATTGTCCAAGCGCCACGCCGGAGCGGTACTGGCCGATCAGCCGGCTGCCGCGCGGAACAAGGACCTGGCTGCCGTCGAAGCTGCGCACGTCGCGGCTGACGACGGCGCGGACATAGCCGGGAAGGTCGGAGTTGATCGCCGTCTCCAGCACGGCGGGAATGACGGAGCCTTCGACCACAGTCGTGGAGAGGTTGATCATCGCCGAGGCCTTGGCCGGCTTGGAGGCGTCCCCGCCGACGCCAAGGCGCAAGGCGAAGTTTTCGTCGGCGTTCTGGTTCGCGAGGCCGCCAGGCCCGCCGGAACCTGCGATGGCGCCCATGGCGGACTGGGACGCTCCCAGCGCGCCGACGAGGGCCCTCGGGTCAAGAGGCGCGCCGCTCGCCGTCCCGGAGTTTTCCACTCCCCTGTATTCGCCGAGATCGACGATCAGGGCCGGCGCGCGCAGTCTCTCCATCTCGCGCGGATCGGGTCCGGCGGGTTCGGGAGGCGGCGGCGGCAGCAGGACCGGCTCGCCCGCATAGGGATCGGGTCCGGCGTCGCTCATGGGTTCCGGCTCCGGGGCCGGGGCGGCGAGCACGGACAGGTCCGGCGGCGGAGGAACGCCCTCGGCCGACAGCGTGGCGACATTGGGCGCGGGGTCGGTGAGGCGCGCCTCCTCGATCCGTGTGCGGTTGGCGGCGAGTTGTAGAAAGACGACGACGCCAAGACCAAGCGCGGCGATGAGGCCTGTCACCACGGGCCAGACCGCCGGCGGCGACCCGACTCGAGGCGCCTGTGTCTCGTCGAACTGGAGGTCGAGGCTGGAACCCGGCGGAATGTCTGCCATGGATCAGCCTCCCTTGCGCGCGCGGGGCGCGCCTGGCGGCAAAGCGGGCTGGCGCCAGGCGTCATTGTGGACCTGGGTCTTGGCCTTGCCATATCTCAGGATGAAGGACTGCGAGACGAAGTCCGCGACCGTGTAGGCGCCGAAGGCGCGCGTATTGGCCATTTCCTCCTTGCCGTCGGCTCCGAGGATAAACACCGCCGGCACATCCTTGTCAGGCGCGAATTCGAACCAGGTGGCCTGGCCGTCGTCGAAGACACGCAGGGGCGTCAGATTCTTCGACCCCGACCAGGAATAGCCGAAATTGAGATTCTGCGTCGGCGGCGCGGGCGGCGGCGCGGGCGGAGGCGCCTCGACGATCTCAACGGGCGGCGCGGGATAGAGGAAGCGCAGTCGGAACATGGCGTTCGCGTCATTGGGACCGCCGCCATCCGTCGCCGTGAGCACGAAGCTGTAAATCCGCTCAGTCGTGACCACCGTCATGCTGGTGGCGGCGCTCTTGGCCATCGGCTTCAGGAAGAGAAGCGTCGCTTTCCGGTTGGGCGTCACCTGCCAGGAGAGGCTGTCGCCAATCGACACGTTCTCGATGCGCTCGGCGGGATCGAACTCGATGGCCATTTCGTAGCCCAGCCGGCCGCGGATGGACACGACCTGGTCCGGACCGAACATCACCTGACGGATGCGGGGATCGCCGGGTCCGGGTTCGGGAACGGTCGTGAACTGCGCATGGGCCGCCCCGATCCCGCACAAAACCGCGAAGGCCAGCAGGGCGAAACGAAGGGTCATTCCAGCATGTCCTCGCTCAAGCCTCATGGCGCGGCGCCTTCCGGAGGTTGTGCTCCATCGTCCGGTTCCGGGACCGGTTCGGGGAGCGGTTCGGCCAGCGGCATGGACGGTGGTTCGCCCGCAAGTCCGGCCGGCGCCTCGATCGCTGTCGCCCCATCATCGGATGCAGGCGGGCCGGCGTCGAGCGGCGTTTCCAGATCCCGCCGATAGCCTGTTACCTGAAATCCCAGCGGATTGAGCAGCCTGTCCTCGGTGCGCATGGGAGCGCCGGTAAAGCGGAACGAGACCAGGGACTGCCAATCGGTCCGGATCGGGTCGATCGCCGTGTCGCGCCTTTGCGTTTCGAACCGCACACGCGCGGTTTCCGGGGTCAGCACGTCGATTCGCTTGACCGTCACTCTGACCGTCGTGCCCGGCCGCATGTCTGCCAGCACATTGCCCGGCCGGTCCGCTTGATACTGCCCCACATAGACATCCCGCGCCGACCCAAGCGACCAGAGCGCGACGCGCCCATATCGCTCGCTGAAGTCCGCCGGATCAAAGGTTTCGCGGGCCAGCACGTATTGCGCAAGCATGGACTCGACGATGGCCCGATCCTCGGCGAGCGGGCCAAGCTGGACGCCGCGGGCCGTTTCGACATAGCCGGTCTGCCGATCGACGAGCACCGTGTAGGGCACGACTTCCTTGAGCGGCAGCATCAGCGCGATCGCGGCGGCCTGCGCCGCGCAAACCACGATCATCACGCAGGCGACGATCCATGCCGTCCGGCGCCCGCCCCGGGCCTGGTCGAGAGCGATCTCCATCCAGGCTTCTTCCGCCAGCGGCGGCGGCGCCTTGCGTCTCAGCACCAGTTCGGTGTGGGCGACGATCGGCGTGGGCATGTTAGGAAACAGCGGCTCGATGTCGGCCATCAGTTCTCCTCCCTTGCCCTGGCGCTGACGCGCGGCATCCGGTTATAGGCCTGGCCCAGCCGGTCGGATACGATCACTGGCGCTGCAGACGCGGTCATGGCGTCGGCGATCTCGCCGGTGCGGCGGGAATAAATCTCGCCGGTTTGGCGCGCAGCAACGGCATCGAACCCCCGCGTCCGGTCGGTCATGGCGATGCGGGCGGCGATGCTCTCGGCGCGTTCGCTGGGCGGCGCCCCGGCCGGCGCATCGGGAGCAGGGAGGCGCCGCATCGACGGCCCGTCGCCGGCCTGGCGCGACGAGCTGAAACCGCGCGCAATGCCGGAAACGGCGCCAAGCCCGAACAGCATGACGATCGCGAACACCGCGACGATGAGGCCGACCGTGATGACGGCGCCCATGTCGAATTTGAGGCGCGCTGCATCGCCCGCGAGGATTTCGAGAAAGGGCTGCAGGATCATCAGCATCACGGCGCCGAAGACGTTCACGGCCAGGGGCGCCATGGCGAAGGACAGGGTCGCGCGAAACCAGCCGTCGAACAGGCCCCGCGTCGCCTCGAAGAGGACCATTCCAATGAAGACCGGCCCCACAGCCAGCAGAAATGCCAGCACGATCTTGGCTGCCACGATCAGGCCAAGCGTCATCAGCAGCAGGGTGATGGACGTCAGCCACAGCAGCCCCGAGCCGAGCATGGGCCCTCCCTGAAGCAGGTTGGCGGTGGGGCTGGCCATGCCTCCATAGGTCTCGGCCGCCTTGCTGAGATCGTTGAAGGCGCGCTCCAGCCCGCCCATCACGTCGCCATCGAACCCCGAACCCTGGGCGGCGAGAGGCCCGACAAGCGCCTGCATCAGCTGGGCGGGTCCATCGAACAGCAGGTTGAAGATCAGCGTCTGATACGCTGCCCAGCTGGTGAGGAAGGCCAGGATGAGACCGATCTTCAGGGCGGTGAAGGGAAGCTCGGTGACGCGCAGACCGCCGCGTCCGACCAGGATCTGATAGCCCAGAAGGGCGATATAGATGGTCAGCATTCCGGTGAAGGCGCCGGCGAACCAGGTGTCCGGTCCCACCAGTTCGCGATAGCTCTCATGGACGAGGGTGCGGATGTGGCAATCCACCGTTTCGACGATGCCGCCGACCATGCCGAGATCGCGTGGTGCGGGACAGAAGGCCATTATCTCGCCCCCGCCACGAGGCGCGGCATCCACGCCGCCGGATCGTCGCCCACCTCGGCGCGAATGTCGTCGAGCATGCGGACGGTGCGCTCGCGGCCGGACAGCACGGTCAGCAGATCCCGGTGGCCGTTGAGATTGAGACGGACGACCACGCTGTCTGTCCCGTGCTTGACGAGGAAGGTCCGCGAGGTGTCGGGCAGGGTACGGATCAGGTCGAATTCGTGCCCGGAGAGGCCGAAGCCCTTGCGATACTCCTGTTCGTTCGCGCGTGCATTGGGGAGGAAAATCTGCGCGGCCGACTGTTCGATGACGGCGCTGGCGATGCGGCTTTCGAGCGCGTCGCCGGTGCTCTGGGTCGCAAAGCCGACAATCCCGTTGCGCTTGCGGATGGTCTTTTCCCAGTCGCGAATGCGGCCCACGAAGACGTCGTCGTCGAGCGCCTTCCAGCCTTCGTCGACGACGATGATGGCCGGCTGGCCGTTGAGCCGTTCCTCGACGCGATGGAAGAGATACATCATGCAGGGCGTGCGCAGGACGGGATCGTCGAGAAGGTGCGTCATGTCGAAGCCGACAATGCGTTCCTCGAGATCGAGGCGGTCGGCCTCGTTGTCGAACAGCCAGGCGCGGTCGCCCTCGCCCATCCAGGGATTGAGGCGGGAGGCGAGATCGCCCGGCGTCGGACGCCGTCCGCCGAGAAAAAGTTCGCGGAAAAAGCGCAGGCGGCGGAAACTGGCGTCCTGGTCGTAGTTGGCGCTGACTGCGGCCGAAATGACGGCCGAGTCGTCGGCGGTGAGGATCTCGCCATTCGAGGTGACGAGCTTGGCGGTCCATTGCTGGAGGAAGCGACGGTTGGTCGGCGTGTCCGGGAGCTGCAGCGGATTGAAGTTGGTGCGCACGCCGGGGCGGATGAGGTCGTAGCGTCCGCCCATGGCGCGCAGGAAGATCTCGGCGCCGCGATCCTTGTCGAAGAAGATGACCCTTGGCTGGAAGCGCTCGGACTGGGCGATCAGGAAATTCAGCACCACCGTCTTGCCAGAGCCGGAAGGTCCGATGACCAGGAAGTTGCCAAGGTCGCCCTTGTGGAAGTTGAAGTAATAGGGCGAGGCCGCCGTTGTCTCCAGGACGGTGACGGCGGGTCCCCAGTGATTGCCGTCCGGGCGGCCCATCGGATGGTTGTGGAAGCTGGCGAGGCCGGCGAAATTGGCCGACGAGATCAGCGCCTTGCGGGGGATGTAGCTGGAATTGCCGGGAAACTGCGCCCAGAAGGAGGGCTCGATCGCGACATCCTCGCGCACCGCGATGACGCCGATCTCGGTCATCGCCGCCTGTACGTCGGCGACGGCGCTGTCGAGGGCGTCGAATTCCTCGGCCCGCACCATGACGGTCACATGATGCTCGCCGAACACGGCGCGTCCGGCCGCGACATCGTCCTTGGCCTGCACGAGGTCGCGGCGAAGGGAGAGGGCCTCGTCGTCGGCGGCGCGCATCCGCCGCAGGGCGAGGTTCATCCGGTTGAGTGAGGACTGGCGGTCGACGAAGGAAAACGTCTGCGAGACCACCATCTCGCTGGCGACGCGGAACAGGGCGTCGAGCTGGCCGGCGGAGGAGTGCGGCGGATATTCCTTGAACGACAGCATCGCCCCCAGCGTGCGGGGGGAGCGCTCATTGCCGGAAAATTCCAGGGCGTCGCGCCCGAAGCTCACGCGGCGGTCGATGATGGCGCGCCTGAGGTCGCCTCGGGCGTGCGGAACGGGGCGAAGCTCGCCGTCGAAGAGGAAGGCGAGAAACTCCATCGGCTCGGAGAACGTCCCGTCGGCGGTCTGATAGAGGCCGAGCGGACGGGCGCCATAGGGTGCGAGGGCGGCGAGAAGGCTGTCGCGCGCTGCATCCAGTTCGCGCCGGTCGTGGGTGCGGTGGACGGCGCTCGCGGACTTGCCGGCGCCGAAGCTGGGCAGGCGCGAGCGGCCGATCGAGGGTTTGCGCGTCAGGGTGATGAAGAGATCGTTGACATAGAGCCGGCGGCTCGAAAGCTTGTCGCGCCAGGCGTCGTCGAGGGCGCGGGCGAACGGATTCCCGAGCGCGCTGGGCATGTCGGGTCGCACGAGATGGCGAATGACGTAGGACCCCAGAGAGAGGCGGGTAGATGCGACCCCCCGCAGCAGCGTGTCGCGGACATTCTTGCGGTAATTCAGCTCCTGCGTGTCGGCTGTCTCGAACGCGAACCCGGCGAGATGCAGGACCTGCATCTGCTGGCCGTCGCGCAACAGGATCGTCTCGTCGTCGATGTGTCGGACATAGGGAAGGATGTCGCCGGCCAGACGTTCGCGGCGCGCAAGCCTCGCACGTCGCGCCCGGTCCGGTCGGGGTTTTGTCTGGCTCATGTCCAGGTCAGGGCGAATAGGAGTTGCATCGCCAGTGTCCGTGATTGGGAACGCGCGGGCAGCGGCTGACTTTCAGAATCCAGAGGTCGAGCCAGCGCGGCTCGCGCAGGCACATCAGATATCCAAGGACGTGCAGGACCAGCGCGGTGACGATCGCCCAGAACGACTTCGTTATCAGGAACACCTCGGTCGTGACGACGAGATTCAGCACAAAGAACGAATAGCTGACGCCCGCGAACATCTGCGGCCGGGTCAGCGCGGAAAACACCATGTCGCGCTCCATGCCGGCCATGGATTACCCCGCGATGCGCGCTGCGCTCTGGATGCCGGCGACGATGACGGTCGCCCCGAACAGGATGAAACAGCCGAAGATGACGGTAATGCCATGTTTCCAGTTCATCCGGCCCGTCAGCATCATGAACCCGACGATCGCGACCGCGATCACGGCGACCGCCGTCGCCACATTGCCCAGCAGGGTTCCCTGCACCCAGTTGACCGCAGCGAGGATGGGTCCTGATCCGCGTGGATCCGAGCCCCCCTGCGCAAGGGCCGATCCAGGCGCGAGAAGGGCGAGGGCGGCAAGCCCGGTCACGTGTTTCCAGGTTGCCATCACTCGGTCTCCGCCATGCTGGTCCGCGCCAGATAGTCCATCACCGCGTCGACATAGGCGCGGGTTTCGCGATAGGGCGGCACGCCGCCATGCCGGAGCACGGCGGACGGTCCCGCATTGTAGGCCGCGAGCGCAAGCTCGACATTGCCGTCGAACCTCACGAGCATAAGTCGGAGATAGTCGGCCCCTCCACGCGCATTGTCCTCGGGATCGGATGGATCGACGCCCAAATCCTTCGCCGTCCCTGGCATCAGCTGCATCATGCCGAGCGCCCCCCGGGGGGACACCGCGTCCGTGTCAAAACGGGATTCCACATAGGCGACAGCTTGCAGGAGAAGGGGGGACAGGTCGGCCGCAGCCCCGGCGCGATCAAGGATTGGCGCCGCCTGGGACAGGCGACCAGGATAACGTGCGCGAGGGTTGGCCCCCGGCGCGCCTTCGAGCGGCCGAGCTTCCGGCTTCGACAGCTGCACCACGCCGGCAGGGCCCACTTCCAGGACCTGCGCTCCGGCCGGGGCGCCGAAGGTGGACGACATGATCATGGCTGTCAGCGCGGCCCCCAAGGCCGGTCCGCGAAATCGCTCCATCCGCTGATCCTACGCAACCTCGCCCCACCGCTAACCCTACCCCAGCCGGACGCCGGATTGCCAGCCTGTTTATGCGAAGCGGCGGCGCGATGTGCGTGAGGGCGGCCAGACCGGTTCGGAGCGCTCAACGGCGTGCTGCGGCCACTTCTGCGCCTGCCGAGTTTACCTCACAGAAGCGGTGACCGCTGGAATGGCAAGGCTGCAGCCCGACAGGTCCAGGGTCACCCTTCGCGGCAGCGTATCGGCGAACCTGCCGAGCGCCTCGCACAGGTCCTGAACCCGCGAGGCGTCGGTTGCATAGATGTGGACCTCTCCGATCGGCGCGGCCACGACGTCCGAGCCCATGACCGCCAGTTCTTTCCAGTCCGCCGGAATGTCTGCGCCGAACCACGCCCGATAGACGAGCGCCGCCGAGACGTCATGCCGGCGAACCAGATCGCCGATCAGGCCGGGTCCGAAATTACCCGCCATGCGCGAGATGCGGACCTCTTCCGAGCCCAGGCCCCAGAGGTCGAGCACGTAGCGGTCATTGCGGTAGGAGGCGAGGCCAAGATCGTTGACCGCGACGGGCTCCCGCCAGAACTCCGTGACGAAGCGATGCATCTGGAATTGCTGGTCGTGAATGCCGCGGGAGGCTGCGGGGGTCCGCCATGCCGCATAGGCGTAGGGGGTGGCCGCCATGGCCAGCAGGGCGAGCGCGACGACCTTGGCCGTCGCGGAGGCGGGATGCGCCGCCTTTCCAGGAAAGTCCCTGAACAGGTAGAGGAGGGTCAGCGTTGTGATCGCCACGATGTAGACCTCGTAGCGGTGAAACCAGCCATAATCGCCCGCCAGAACATGGCCGGAAATCGCCAAGCTGCATGGCGCGGCGACGATGAAGCTGGGCGACGCGCGAAAATTCAGGGTTGATTGGTCGAGCCAACCCATGATCGCGACACGCGCGACCGCTGGAGCCCGTTCGGGTTTGCTGTGAGGCGCGGAACCAGGCAGGGTCGCCAACTGTCTGGAGGACGGTTCGCCCCGGACGAGCAGCACGACAAGCGTGCAGAGGCCTGCAAGCAGCAACAGGCCCGTCGTCTGTCCGATCGTGTCACGGAAGTTCGCGGCGAGCGCGCCGACAATGGCGCCCAGTCCCTCGTCGCCGATCGAACTCGCCACGGCGGATTTGAGCGAGACCGAGCTAGGCAGGACGGGCAGGCCCAGCGCGACCATCAGGCCGGCATAGGCGGCGAGCGAGAGGCCAAGCGCGGCCAGGACGCCCGCCGCCGCTCTTGCGTGGCCGGTCGAGGCGAGGACGAGGATTAGTCCAGCCGAATAGGCGAGGCCCTCGAAGCGGATGAGGGGCATCGCCACGATCGCGGCCATCAGCAGAAGCGACGGCGTCCCGGTCTCCGCCAGCCGCACCAGCCCGGTGAACGCCGCGACGGCCGCCAGGACATGCAGTGAGTGCTCCATGCCGGTGAGGGGCAGGGCCACGGCGCTCTGCGTCAACAGCACCAGCACCGCCGCCGGCATGGAGAAGGCCCGGCTGTCGGCGCCGGTGAAAACCGAGCGGAAAAGAAAAGTCAGCGTCAGCCAGCTTGCCAGTCCTGCAGCAAGGAGCGTCAGGACCAGCGGGCCGAACTCGCCCAGTCCCATCCCCTCGGTGAGGGCGAGCAGGAAGGGATAGAGTATCGAGGAGGAGGGGGAAGAAAACTCGGTCGCGTTGACGCCGTAGCCGCCGCGCAGGATGTTCTCCGCGACGGCCAGGTGGATGTAGGGATCGTCGAGCGCATAGATCAGACGACCGTCCGCCGCCCACACGCTTACCGCCAGGACGAGGCCCATCGCCGCCGCCCAGATCGCCATGCAGATCCGGATACTCGTCCTGGCGTCCGCGTCCATGAATGTCTCGCCCGGTGAAGATCGCGAGCGATGCTAACTCGTGGAGTGCGAAGGCCCTCTAAACGCGGGAGCACCCTTGCGTCCGCCTGGACGCAGGTTGCCCTAGTTCGCCACGGGCGCTTTCGCGGGGGCGGCGGCCATGGTCTTGGAGACCGTTGCATTGCCTGAGCGGATCAGCTCAAGCGCCTTGTCGAGCTGGTAGTCCTCGCCCTTGTAGTCGGCAGGCGGCATGTTGGCCGGAACATGCGGCGCCTTGCGCTCGACGCCCTGTTCATTGGCGAGCGCGTTGGGCAGGGCCGACTCGCTGTAGCGCGCGACACGTTTCTGCAGGTCGGCGATGTCCTCGTCCGACAGGCGAACGGCCGCCACCTCGACATCGGGTTCGATGCCGGAGCCCTGGATCGAGCGGCCCGAAGGCGTGTAGTAGCGCGAGGTGGTGAGGCGCATCGCGCCCTTCTGGGGTCCGAGCGGAATGACCGTCTGCACCGACCCCTTGCCGAAGGTGGTGACGCCGACAACCTTGGCCCGGCCGCGATCCTGCAAGGCCCCGGCGACGATTTCCGCAGCCGAAGCCGAGCCATTATTGACCAGGACGACCACGGGGATGTTGGGGAAGCGGTCGCCCCGGCGCGCATTGTAGCGTTCGATGTCCTCGGGACGGCGGCCCCGGGTCGAGACGACCTCGCCGCCATTGAGGAAGCGAGACGACACCTCGATCGACTGATCGAGCAGGCCGCCCGGATTGTCACGAAGGTCGAGCACGAGGCCCTTCATATTGCCCTTCACGTCCTTGCGGACGGCGGCGAGCGCCTGGTCGAGGCCTTCGGCCGTGCGCTCGTTGAAGGTCGAGATGCGGACATAGCCGACATCGCCCTCGGCGCGGTGCCTGACGCTTTCGGGGCGGATGTTCTCGCGTTTCAGCGTTACGTCGAAAGGTTCGACATTGTCGCGAACGATGGTGATGGTGATGTTTGTGCCCACCGCGCCGCGCATCTGCTTGACCGCGTCATTGAGCGTGAGGCCGACAATGGACACGCCGTCGATGGCGGTCAGGTAATCGCCCGACTTGACGCCGGCGCGCGCAGCCGGCGTTCCGTCCATCGGCGCCACGACTTTCACGAAGCCGTCCTGGGCGGTGACCTCGATGCCGAGGCCGCCATACTCGCCGCTGGTCTGGACCTGCATGTCGCGGAACTCGTCGGGATTGAGATAGGACGAATGCGGGTCGAGTGAGGCCAGCATGCCGTCGATCGAGGCCTCGATCGAAGCAGTCTCGTCGATCTCGGTGACATAGTCGGCCTGAACGCGCGCGAGGATTTCTGCGAAGAGTTCGAGCTGGCGGAAGGTCTCCGCGCGGCTTTCGGCCTGTCCGGTCGTGACCGCGAAAGCCGAAACGCCGAGGGCGCCGCCAAGCAGGCCGGCGCCAAGCACGGGAGCCAACAACCATTTGCGCATGCGTTAACGCTCCTCAAATCCAAGCGGCTCGCTGCGCCGCACCAGGGACACCGCGCGTCAAGCGCCGCGACCCAGCCATTTGCCCGGGTCAACCGGCTGACCCTTGCGCCTTACCTCCAGATATAGCTCCGGAGACGGCGATTTCTGGCCGGACATGCGACCAACCGGTTCGCCCGACAAAACCCACTGCCCTGGTTCGGGGTAAAGGTCGCCGAGACCCGACATTATCACAAGCATGTCCCCTCCCACATCGAGAATCAACATCTGTCCGTAACTTCGGAACACGCCTGCGTATTCGACGCGCGCGTCCATGGGCGAAACCACCTGAGCCCCGGCGCGGGTGCGGAGAGTCTGGCCGGCGCTGGCGACGCCGCCGGCGCTCTCGCCGAAGCGGCGGACGATGTCGCCGATGGCCGGGGTGAGGGGCGCGATTGCCGCAGCTGGAGCGGGCGCCGCTCGGCTGGCGGAGGGGAGTTGCGGGGGGCGTCGAGCGGGCATTCCGCGAGGCGCGGCCTTGACGCCGGGTCGCGCGGGCGCCGCCGCCGCCAGGGAGGCCAGCAGGTCGCGCAGGGTATCGGCCTCGGCGACCAGACGTGCGGTTTCGGCCCTGAGAGCGGCGGTTTCGGCTGACAGGGCGCTGCGTGAGAGGCGCTTTTCCGAGGCGAGCGCGGAAATCTCGACGGCGCGGGCGGCGAGCGCCTGCTGGGAGCCGTTCAGGGTCTCGCGCTCGCGGCGGGCGCTGGCGAGCAGCCCCTCCAGCGTTTCAATCCTGCCAGCGAGAGCGCGGGCGCGGGCGGAGAGCGCCGGGGCGGCCTCTCCCATCAGGATGGCGGCGCGGATCGCCGAGGCGGCGTCGTCGGGAGAAGCAGCCAAAGCGGGGGGTCGGCGCGACCCGAAGGTCATCAAGGCGGCTAGAAGGTCGTCGAGCGAGGCTTCGTCCTGTATCAGCCGGTCGCGCGCCTCGGCCGCCTGCTGATCGAGGTCGATGAGACGGCTCTCGGCGGTCGCCGCCGACACCTCGCGCCTGCGGCTGTCGGCGGCGGCGGCGATGAGGTCGGCATCGATGGCGGAGGCCTGGCGCTCGGCGCGGGAGCTTGCTTTCTCAAGCGCCTGCAGGCGTTTGAGAGCCGCATCGCGCGCGGTCTCGACGCGCCTGAGATCATCCTGCGTGTAGGTGTCGGGCGGCTTGGCGGGTTTCGTGGACTGCGCGGCGGCGGAAAATCCGGCCAGAGCAAGGGCCAGGGCCGTTATCCCGGCCGCAGCCAAGGGGAGAGCCCGGAGCCATCGCGCGTCCAATCGCGCTTCTGCCGAACGCGTCAAGGGTCCCCGGCGCCTCACGCTTTCGCCCGCTATGACAAGGCGTGGAGAGGGCGGCCGGCTTTGCATCCTATTCCCGGTGGTAGGGCGATCCGGCCTCGATCGAAAGGGCGCGGTAGATCTGTTCGGCAAGCATCACGCGGACGAGGCGGTGCGGCCAGGTTTGCGCGCCGAAGCCGAGCGTGTGGCGGGCCCCGGCGCCGACCTCCGCCGACAGGCCGTCGGCGCCGCCGATGACGAAATCGACGCCCTCGCCGGCGTCGCGCCAGCGGGCTAGCCGTTTTGACAGGTCGGGGGAGGGCCAGGCCTCGCCGCGTTCGTCGAGGCGGATCAGGATTGCATCGGCGGCGCGCACGCGGAGGCGGGCGCCCTCTCTTTCGATCCCGCCGCCAGCCTCGACCTCGATCTCGTCGATGCTGCGATAACCGAGCGGTTGTCCGGTCTTGCGGGCGCGGGAAAGATAGTCGTCCAGGAGGACGCGCTCAGGCCCGTCCTTGAGCTTGCCGACGCAGAGGATGCGGATGCGCAACGCGCCGGATCAGTCGGCCGAGGGCGCGCCGGGATCGTTCGCGCCAGGTTCTGGCTGAGGCGTGGCGTGGCCGCCCGCGTCAGACGACCAGATGCGCTCGAGATTGTAGAAGTCGCGCACTTCGGGTCGGAAGATGTGGACGATCACGTCGCCGGCGTCGATCAGCACCCAGTCAGCGTTGGGCAGGCCCTCGACACGCACCCGAGAAGCTCCGGCGTCCTTCAGCCGGCGCTCGACATGGTCGGCGAGCGCCGAGACGTGACGCGCGGAGCGGCCGGAGGCGATGACCATCGCGTCGGCGATGGACGATTTACCTATCAGGTTGATTTCAAGTATGTTTTCCGCCTTGTCGTCTTCGAGCTGGGCGGCGATCAGCTTTGCCAGCATGGCCGGATCCGGAGACGCAAGAGCGGTGGAACCGTTGGTGCTCTTGCCGGGTCGTGTGCTCTGAAGGGTGGGCAGGGCGTCTTTCCTCGGATGACTGTATCGGTGACCATTTTAACACGTAGGAAGCACGCGCGCCATGGGAAAGGGCTGCCGGCTAGTGTCTCAGTTTCAAATCCGGACCGACTGCTTCCGCCAAAACCTGCCCTTCGACCGCCACGCTCGACAGGCAGAAAATCGCCATTAAGGCGACGCTGGTAACCTCCTGGCCCCAACGGGTGGTGCAACTATGGGTGGGAGCCAGACCAGCGCACGGCATAGTCTTCCCAGAAGTTGTTTGAGGAACGGTCTTCTGGAGCGGGGGCTCGATGAACCGGGCCTCTCAAGGAATAGGACCTATGGCAAATCTGGAGCCGCTCAGTGCAGGAGATTCTGTGTTGCTGAGTTAGGTTTTCTGTTCCCCCTGACCGCCCCTTGCTACGTGGACGATGCAGGTAGACGGTCGTCACAATGTATAATCGAGGGATGCTCTCATGAAATTGCTCGCGACAGGACTGACGACGCTCACGCTGACTGCATGCGTGCTTCCAATACCGATGATCGGCGCCGGCGGCATCGGAACCAACCCTGAAGAGGCGCGCGCCGCGAACGCATCATTGATGCAGGCGCGGGAGAACTGCGCCGTCCTGGCCGTCTGGAACTCCTCCAGGGAAATGGCCTGGTCCCCGTTGGTATCCGCACGCGCCATAGCCCCCCGGTTCTGTGCGACAGCGGATTGCGCCGAGACGAGCAAGACGGCGACGAGAAGGAGAGTTTTCATAGAGCTACCTGCTGGGTTGAAAGTATGAACCGCCGCCGTCCGCCAGTGCCGGGCATTTGAGCCGGAAAGCGGCGGTCGAAATGCCCGACCTCGCTCATTCGGGCCTTGTGTAGACCGAGCTCGTGGAGACCGAACGGCCGCCATTGGTGGTCAGGCTGCGATCCACGGTCCGTCCGGTCTCGGTCCTGCTGACATCGACCTCGGTCTGGTATCCGCGACCCGACGACGTCTGAAGGCTCGCCGATCGCGACCGGCTATCGTCGGTGACGGCGGTTTCGCGCGAATAGTCCTGGACGCCGCCGCGCGGCTCGGTTCGGGTCGCGGTGGTGGCGAAGCCGTCGTCGGTGGCCACGGTCTGACGCGATCGGGACGACGAGAGTGTCCGTCCGCTGTTTGCCGTAAAGGTTCGGTCGACAGACGCCGAGCCGGGCCCGCGAACGACGTCGCTCTGAAAGGTGCCGCCGCGTTGGGGACCCTGGACCGTCACGGATCGTGACCGGCTGCGCGATTGAGCGTCGGCCGTGTCCGCCGCCACGAGAGAAACGCAGGCCAGCGCCCCAACAGCGATCGCGGCGTGGGTCAGGTGATTGGAAAGGGAGATCATTGAAGAGGTTCCTTCAAACATCAGCACAGAAACGCCGACCTGAACGTCTTAACCGATCTACGACCCAGGGGTATTACAGCGACCCATCGAGTTGTAACGACGTGTAATCCAACAGGGGCAATTTCAAGGTCAATCACACCTACTGGCTCAGCGGGTTCGATGCGGTCCCGAGGACCGTTCGAATTCCGGCCCTCAACACATAGGCGGTGTTGTAACTTGGGTCGTCGACGACATCATAGCCCGCGATGTAGACGACGCGGCCGTTTTCTTCCGGGAACGGGGACAAGATCGCCGAACGGGTGCTGCGCAGCGAAAGGCCAGGCATGAACGCGGTCGATCGGATGGTCCTGAGGACATGAGCCCCATTCGCCGAGCGGATCGTGTACCAGGCGTCGTCGCTCAGGGCGGGCCGGGTCTGAACCGTCATCAGATGAACAGTCTGTCCCGTATCCGGGTCCACGAGTGGCGTGAACGTGTTGTTGGCGATGACGGTGTAGTCGACGGTCTGTCCCACCAGTAAACTCAGCGCCCGGTTGACGTCATATTCCGGTGGGCTCGCAACCTGCCAGCCCGTCCCGACCCGATCGATCCGAAAGACCTGCCCGATGCCTTCAAAGCCCGCGATGAGGCTGGGGCCAGCACCGCCCGGGCGTTCGACGCAGGTCAGACCCCGCAAACCACTCGGTCCGTTCAGGATCGGCGTGAACTGAGAACTGTAGTCAACAACGGCTTCCCAGCGGGGGTTCGAACCGTCGATCCTGCGATAGATGAATGGAGCCTGGGCGACGAAGGCATCACCCGCGCAAACCGCGAACGCCATCGGCCGCACGGACTCGTTCTGGCTGGCGGGGCTGTAAGGGATCTCTGCGGGTACCCGGAACGTCAGACCCCTGGCGCGATCATAAGTCGCCGAATAGACACCCCCTGGATTGCCGCCCACGAGGAGAAGGTCCGCGCCGGTGACCTTGTCTCGGTGAGCACCCAGAGATCGGACCGTGGACTCCGAGGTCGCCAGACGCTCGACCACGTTCTCCGACCAGGTGCCATTCGCATCGTCGCGTACATAGACGCTGAGGCCGGACAGGAAGTCCCGCATGCCGGCGACCAGGAGCGTGACCGGCTGGTCGAGCGGCTGTCCGGACCCGTCGTTGCGAAACATCACGGATGCGAGCGCCGTGACGCCTTCGTGTCGAATGGCAGGGCGGCCGGGTTGCCGGGGGGCACCCGGCGGCAGCGGCTGATCGAAGGTGCGATCAATGCGCCAGGGAGAGGCCGCCGTCTCCTTGACGACGATCCGCGCCGCCCCCCTTGCGACACCGGCTGGAGGACTTTCGCGGAAACTGTCCAAGCCGCCGTACAGTCGCCCCTTGTGGCTGACCAAAATCCGAAACTCGGTGCCGCCGAGGGGCTGCCGCGACGCCGTATCGAGGTCACTGCCTCTGTAGGACACGGCAAACGGCGCATTGGGATCGCTTAGCGCAGAGGGTGCGGCGGACACCGTGACAGGAACCGATGCGGTCGCGGTTCCGACGGAGTTCCGAGCGGTAAGCGTGTAGAGGGCACTGACCGCGGGTGTCACCGTGACCGAGTTTCCCGTGACGGTGCCCACGCCATTGTCGAGGGTCAAAGTGTCTGCGCCCGCCACCTGCCAGCTCAGCACCACCGATTGGCCAGCTGTAATCGTGGTCGATGAAGCGCCGAATGACGAGATCACTGGCGCGCGGGCTGGCTCTCCGCCTGCGGGATTGCTCGAGCCGCCGCCGCCGCCGCCGCAAGCTGCGAGGGTCG
>JAWXBJ010000194.1:0-21726 GCA_034439955.1 Alphaproteobacteria bacterium | reverse complement strand
GATACAACTGGCATCGCCCGCACGGCGGAATAAAATCCCAGACACCCATCAGCCGCCTCGGCCTCTCCGAGGACAACCTGTTGAGAGTCCACATCTAGACCCGCTTCCCGTGCGATCATCGCCTTGGTCCGGCGCTTCGGCTTGAACGGCGCGTATAGATCCTCCAAGGCCGCTCTTGTCTCGGCGGCGTTGATCTGCCGCTCCATTTCGGGTGTCAGCTTGTGCTGGTCGCGCAGCGATTTGAGCACCGTCTCACGCCGGTCGGCGAGCGCGGTGAGATAGGTCAGACGCTCAGCCAGCGTGCGCAGCTGGGTGTCGTCCAGCCCTCCCGTGCGTTCCTTGCGATAGCGCGCGATGAACGGCACCGTCGCGCCGTCATCGATCAGCTCGATCGCGGCCGTCGTCTGCGACTCCGCCACGCCAAGCTCCCGCGCGATGGCGGCGGCGATGGAAAGGCTGGAAAAGGCGTGGCGGCGCGCTTGCGTGGGCATGTCGAGATTTTCCTGATGCAGTTGGCAAGGCCCTCGCGAAGACCCTGGCGCGATCCACGATTGCGGCGCCACTCGTTTACGGCGCGTTGACGATAAGGTCTCGTTACACCGCTTCCGGCAGCCTGACCGTCAGGATGTTGCGACCCTTCGACCCGTTGCCGATCGACGCCATCAGCACCTGGCCGGGTATCAGGTCCTCGAGGCCGGCTTTGCGGATCACCACCATGTGGATGAAGATGTCTTCCGGATCCTCACGGCGCTGCACGAAGCCGTAGCCCTTGGTCCTGTTGAACCATTTGACCAGCACGACCTCCATCGGTCCGCCATCGGCAGGCGCCTCGTCATTCTCGTTGGCGGAAAGCGCGAGCACTTCGTTGACCTGGAAACCGCGGTCGCGCAGCGCCACCAGACAGACGATCCTTGCGCCTTCCGGCGCGGTGTCGCAGCCGAACTTTCGCATTACCGAGATGTGCAGCAGCACGTCGCGCTGGACCTGCGCCGAATAGGCCTCGTCAGGCACGACGAAGCCATATCCCTTGGCGGGATCGAACCACTTGACCCGGCCCTCCAGCCGTACGGCCTTCTCGTCCTCAGCGGCCGGCTGCTGATTTTGTTGCGGCTGCATCCACCTTAGCGCTCCCCAGAACCCGTGAACGTAGCATGACAATCCCCGGCGGGCACAGGGCGCCAAGGCCGATTATCCACCTGCGATTAACTTTATTCCGGCCGGTCCTCGTAACTCCGGGGGCTGCATGAGCGAAGGAGTGCGACGGGCTGGCGGGCGATAGCCGGCCCGCAGGAGATTGCACATGGCGGGGAGGCGATATGCCCTGGTGACAGGCGCCTCGTCCGGGATCGGCGCTGCGATGACGCGGCTGGCGGCAGCCAGAGGCTTTGATGTCGCCGTGGTCGCGCGTCGCGCCGACCGTCTGGAAGCGCTGGCGACGGAATTGCGCGCAAGCGGGACCGGAACGGATGTCTACGCGGCCGATCTGTCCGAGCCCGGCGGAGCCAGCGTTCTCGCAGCGCGAATCAATGAACGCGGCCGTCAGCCGGACATGCTGATCAACAACGCAGGCGCAACGATCACCAGGGGCTATGCCGGCACGACCTGGCCCGAGCAAAGGGCATTTCTGGAGTTGACCGTCACCACGCCGGCATTGCTGACCCACGCCTTCCTCGCCGCCATGCTTCAGCGCAGTTGGGGCCGCATCGTCAATATCAGCTCGATCGCCGCGCTCTCCTCCGGCGGCAAGGGCAATACGCTATATCCTGCGGGAAAATCCTTCCTGCTCAAATTCTCGCAATCGCTGAGCGCCGAGGTGAAGGCCCGCGGCGTCCATGTCACGGCGGTATTGCCGGGTTTCGTCTCGACCGAATTCCAGTCCGCCAACGGCATTCCCATGTCGGGCGGCCCATCGCGCCGTTTCTCGCAAACACCGGAAGAGGTGGCGCGTGAGGCATGGACGCGTAACGACAAGGGCCACGAGATCGTGGTCCCCGGCATGGCGCCCAAACTGGCCGCCGGATTGATGCGCGTCCTGCCCGAACCTCTGATGCGCGCGCTCACACGATCGGCGGCGGAGAAATACTATGTCGGTGACTGAAACGACTGCGCCGATGCGCGCCGACAAAACCTGGGACATTGTGGTCATCGGCTCGGGGGCCGGCGGTGCGACGCTGGCGCAGCGTCTGGCCAGCACGGGCAAGTCCATTCTCATGCTCGAACGCGGCGAGCATCTTCCGGTCGAGCCCGAAAACTGGTCGCCGCGCGAAGTCTTTCTTCGCCACCGGTACAAGGCCGACGAACATTGGCGCGACCGCAAGGGCAGGAAGTTCCAGCCGAACATCCACTACTGGGTTGGCGGCAACACCATTTTCTACGGCGCTGCGCTTTACCGTTTCCGCAAACGCGACTTCGAGGAAACGGTCCACCACGGCGGGGCCATCTCGCCGAAATGGCCGATCCGCTACGAGGATCTCGCCAATTACTATACCGAAGCGGAAGCGCTCTGGAACGTGCACGGCCAACGCGGCTGCGATTCGACCGACGACGCCGATGCGCCGCCTTACACGCATCCTCCCATGACACACGATCCCGAGATCAAGGCGCTCAAGGGACGTCTCACCCTGCAGGGCTTGCACCCGTTCGAAATGCCCATCGCCGCCGAACGCAATGACGCGGACATTCCCGCCAGCAGATGCGTGCGTTGCCGCACCTGCGGCGGCTTCGCGTGCTTCCGGGAGGCGAAGTCCGACGGCCGCAAGATGGTGGCGCGAGCGCTCAGGAGTGGCAATGTCGAGCTGGTCACGGGGGCCAAGGTGCTCCGCATCGAGACTGCGCCGGGGGGTAAATCGGTCTCGGCGGTCGTTTACGAATCCCCGGAGGGCGAACAGCGCGTAAAGGGCGACATTATTGTTCTCGCTGCGGGGGCGATCAATTCGGCCGCCGTGCTCTTGCGCTCCGCCAATGCGGACCATCCCACCGGTCTGGCCAATGGCTCGGACCAGGTCGGGCGCAATTACATGTTCCACACGGCTTCCGCCTCGCTCTCGTTCGCATGGCCGAAGATCGAGACCGATTTTCCGAAGACGATGGCGATCAACGATTTCTACTGGGGAGACCCCGACGGCAAATTTCCCTACCCGATGGGTCACATCCAGGGCCTCGAATATCTTTCCGGCGACGTTATCCGGGGCCAGCTTTCGCAGACCATGCCGTCCTGGCTGATCCCGGGCGCCTTCGCCAGTTTCATGGGGGACCGCATCCTGGCGTTCCTGGTCATGACCGAAGACCTGCCCGAGGCGCGCAACCGCGTGCGGCTTGATCCCGACGGCACGATCCGGCTGGATTACTGGTACAACAATCTGAAGGCGCACGACCGGCTGATCCGCCGTTTCCATGACGCCATGAAGAAGGCGGGGCGCACGTGCCGCTGCTTGCGTGCGAACCGCCAGCAAATGGACTCGATCCTGCCGATCTACGGCACGGCTCATCAATGCGGCACGCTTCGCATGGGCGACGATCCCGCCACGTCGGTCGTCGACGCCAATTGCAAGGCTCACGAGCTCGACAACCTCTATGTCGCCGACACCAGCGTGTTTGTCTCCAGCGCGGCGGTCAATCCAGCGCTCACCTGCATCGCAAACAGCCTGCGCGTCGCGGACCACATTGCGGCGCGCATGGGCGTCGCCAGCCCCAGGGTCGCGGCGTAGGAGAAGGGTCCGGTGAAGCGGTCAACGGGAAGATGCAGGCCGTTCTGGGCTTGCTCGCGCCGCTCGACTAAAGGCCCAGCAGCGGCCTGAAGCCGCCGAAGATCAGGCGTTTGGCGTCGAACGGCATCTCCATCTGGCCGACCAGACGCGGATCGCTCATCACCTTGGCGTTGGTCGCGTCGCGCGCCTCGCGCGACGGGTAGACGATCCACGAAAAGATCACGACCTCGTCGTCCTTCGCCATCACCGCGCGCGGGAACGATGTGAGTTCGCCATCACGCAGATCGTCGCCGACAGATTCGACATAGGCAATGGCGCCATGTTCGCGCCAGACCTTTTCGCCGAGCTCGGCCATCTTGCGGTAGTCGTCGAGTTTTGCCTTCGGAACGGCGATCAGGAAGCCGTCGATATAAGCCATGAGTGTCTCCTCTTTCGCATGGCGCCTCCACCCAGGACGTGCGGCCGGGCAGCGATCCGACAGAGGGTTGCAAAATTCGTAGACACGCGGCGCAGACACTTCTAACGGCGCAGCGAAGGTTCAGGCGGGTCAATCGTTTCCATGCTGCCAGCACAGCACGCGGGGTAACTTCACAGGACGGGTACGTCCTAAGTAAACGTTTGTGGAAATGTTGGTTGGATTTCCGAAACCGCTCAAACACTCACCGATATCAATGCGTTATGAGGCCCGCTGGCAGTCCCTAGGGGAGTCGAACCCCTCTTTTCAGGTTGAAAACCTGACGTCCTAACCGATAGACGAAGGGACCATCCGGCGGAGCCCGCCGATATATCCGCATGCGGTTTTGCGTGCAAGCGATTAGCGAGTTCAACCGCCGCCGGGCTCGACCCGGGCGACGTCCACCACCTCCAGCTGCACGGCGCCAGCCCCCCGGAACGCGTCGCCCCGCAGCCGCCCCGCCACGTGCAGCCTCTCGCCCCGCAGGATCGCCTGCCCCTCCGGCGCATCGGCGATGCGAAAGGCGATCGCCCTCAGCTTGGCGCCGTTCTCGCCCACCATCTCGAAGGCCAGATGGGTCTCGCCCACCCGCCGCGCGGCGCTCGCCCGCACATTGGGAACGGCGAACACGGGCTCGGGCGCGCCTGAGCCAAACGGCCCCACGCGCTCGATCATCTCCAGCAAACCGGAGTTGGCGGCGCCCGGCGCCATCGCCCCGTCAATCTCCAGCACACGCGCCTGCGCCCGCTCCGCGATCGCGCCCGCAGTCGCATTCTCCATCCAGTCCCGAAAGGCGGGCAACTGGTCAGGCGTCAGGCTCAGCCCTGCCGCCATCGCATGGCCGCCCCCGCCGAGAATGATCCCTTCGCGCGCCGCCTGCGAGATCAGCTCGCCGAGATTGACCCCGGCCACCGACCGGCCCGATCCGCGCGCCACCGGCCCCAGCCCATCGCCCCATCCGATCACCACGGCGGGGCGATGAAACCTCTCCTTCAGCCGGCCGGCCACGATCCCGATGACGCCCGGATGCCAGCCCTCGGCGCCCGCCACGATCACGCCTGTGTCCGGATTGCGGGCCAGTCTCTCGTCGGCCTGGAAGGTCGCGGCTTCAAGAATCGCGGCCTCGACATCTTTCCTCTGCGCATTCAACTCCTGCAGCATCTCCGCCAGCCTTATCGCCTCGGCGCGGTCATCCGTCGCCAGCAGCCTGGCCGCGATCCACGGATCGCCGATCCGCCCGCCCGCATTCAGCCGCGGCCCCAGCACGAACGTCGCGTGATAGACCGACTTCGGCGCCTCGATGTCGGCGACCTGCGCCAGCGCCGCCAGTCCGGCATTCTCCTGCCGCGCCAGCACCTCCAGCCCACGCGTCACGAACGCCCGGTTGACGCCCTTGAGCGGGGCCATGTCGCACAGCGTCCCCAGCGCAGCGAGGTCAAGCCATTTCATCGGATCCGGCAAGCCGCCCTCCGGCGCAATTCCGCGCGCCCGCGCCAGCCGGTTGAGCGCCACCGCCATCACGAACACCACGCCTGCCGCCGCGAGATGCCCATGCCCGGACTTGCAATCCGGCCGGTTGGGATTGACCAGCGCCAGCGTCGGCGGCGTGTGGGCGTCATGCATGAGGTGATGGTCGAGCACGACGACATCGAGCCCGATTTCATTGGCCGTCCTGAGCGCCTCGATGGCGGCGGCGCCGCAATCGACTGTCACCACCAGTTCGGCGCCCTGCGCCTTCAGCGCCCGGAACGCCCCCGGCGTCGGCCCGAAGCCTTCCATCAGACGGTCCGGGACATAAAGGATCAGTTCGCGCCCCCAGGCCCGGAAATACCGCGCCAGGATCGCGGAGGATGTCCCGCCGTCCACGTCATAGTCGGCGAAAACCGCCGTCGGCCTCCCGGAGACGATGGCGTCGAGGATGGCTGCAGCGGCCACGTCCATGTCCGCGAATGTCGAGGGGTCGGGAAACAGCGCCTTCAGGGTGGGGTTGAGAAACAGTTCGCGCTCATCGAGCGCGACGCCCCGCCCTGCCAGCAATCGCCCCACAAGTTCGTGCGACTTCATTTGGCGCGCATGCTCGCCGGCCAGCTTCTCGTCCAGTTCACGCTCCCGCCACACCTTCCCGGAGAAGGAGTTTGCGACGCCAAGATAGGGGCGGGGATCGAGAAGCTGAGGGTCTATCATTTCACTTCACAGCATCATCGCCGAGGCCCACTGTTCAACGAGTCGCTGCAGCACGATAGGTGCCGGCTCTAAGCAGCTGCGCTGCTTTGCACGGGCTGACAACCTCCAGAGCTGCAATGAACGGTCGCTTTGAACCCATCGAGATTCAAGTTATCGGGACTCTCTAAGTAACCGGTTTGGGGAACCGTATTCAACCCGCACCCTATCTCCGACCTCAAAGATTTCGGTGCCGCGATTTATTTGAGCGACAACCAGCATCGCGCCATTTTCAGTTCGCAAGGCGTACTTTGTAGCATCGTGGGTGTCTAACGACTCCTCGACAACGTGTCCGACTACCGCACCGGCAACAATACCGGCCAAAATAACGACAGCGTCGTCCGACCCGCTGCTCAGCCCCGCGCCTATTAGACCTCCGTATGCGGATCCTCCGCTACCGGCGCTGCTAATCGAAACGGGTTCTGTCGCGACCACTACAGCGCTAACCGATCTGGATACGTCTCCGATAGTTCTTGTTGCGTAAATACCTTGGCCATCGACACTTGTGCATCCCTGGAGTGGTAAAGCCGCAGCGGCAGCAGCCCACATCAAGAAATTACGCATGTGCCTTCACGACGCTGGAAATGCTGGTCTTGAAAAATCGGTTCTCTCAAGCAACGCGATAAATCCCGCGATGTTGTTACGAACAGCGCGATTCACCGATTCTCTTGCCCGAACCCTGCCATCAAACGCATAGTTTCCAGGAACAACACCGACTGTCGCAATTTCCTCTGTTAGGATGAGATCGCCTGTTCTACGGTCAACAATTTCGTAGATTGCAGCAACTGTCGATTTCATATCGATCCCTATTTCCGGAGCGTTTATTTCTACGATCCGCACCGAAATATTCACCTTCGTGTTGGCACCATCTGTGAATATCAAAGAACGATTTATCGCGTCTGTCAGAGCTTCTTTCCAAATAGGCGGCAAAGTCGAGTCCGTTTCCATCCGGCGTTGCTGCGTCTGGGGCGCAAAACCAATCGTCGTCGACACTGCCTCGGCAGGTTTGCGCTGGGCGACGCGGCCAACTTCAGGAACGGTAAAATCCAAAGGAGGCACAGTCTGGCAAGCGCAGGTCAAAAATCCCACGAAAACCACGATTGAAGTTTTGAAAAAATTCATACGATGTCCCACCCAAACGACTCTGAGACAACACAGGATAGGTTGTTGTGATGGGCGTCAATACGGCAGCGGGGACTCAAATTATTCGTCCAATGCACGACTCCGCCGCTTCTCCTCACAACCAACGCTGCAACATGCCACGCCCCTACCCCGGCAGAGGCGCCGCCGACCTTATCGTCCGCACCGTTCCATCGAACGACGACATCACCAGCGTATGCGTATGGGTCATTCCGCCGGCGCGCCTCACCCCGTCCAGCAGCCAGCCCTTGGTGACGCCGGTCGCGGCGAAGACGGCGTCGGACGTCGCCATGTCCTCCAGTTCATACCGCCGGTTGATCTCCGTCACGCCGGCCCTGGCCGCCTTCTGCCGATCCGTGTCGTTGCGATAGAACAGCCGCGACTGAAACTGCCCGCCCACGCATTTCAGCGCCGCCGCCGCCAGCACGCCCTCGGGCGCGCCGCCGACGCCGACATACATGTCGATTCCGGTCTCGGGATAGGCCGTGTGAATCACGCCGGCCACGTCGCCGTCGGAAATGAGATAGATGCGGGCCCCTGCACGGCGCAGGTCGGCGATGATCCTGTCATGGCGCGGACGGTCGAGGACGCAGACCGTGATCTCGCTGACGTCGACGCCCCGCGACCGGGCGAGCCGCGTTGCGTTCTCGCCAGCCAGAGCATCGAGATCGACGACGCCGCGTTTGTGTCCCGGTCCGATCGCCAGCTTCTCCATGTAGATGTTGGGAACCCTGAGCAGCCCGCCGCGCGGCGCGATCGCAAGTACGGCCAGCGCGTTGGGCATCGCCTTGGCGACCAGCGTCGCCCCTTCGAGCGGATCGAGCGCAATGTCGATGTCCGGCCCTGAGCCCGCGCCCAGCCCTTCGCCGACATAGAGCATCGGCGCGTCATCCATTTCGCCCTCGCCGATCACGACTCGGCCGGCCATCCCGATCGCGTCGACCGCCGAATGCATCGCGGCTATGGCGGCTTCGTCGGCAGCCCGCTCGTCGCCGCTCCCGACAAAACGTGCGGCGGCCGTCGCCGCGCGCTCGGTGGCGCCCACCGTCGCGTAGGCGAGAACCGATGTCAGGACGGAAGGTTTCAGCATGGGCTCACCGGGGTGATTCGCAGTCACGAGGCATACGCCTGTGGGCCGCCCCGCCCAAGCGCTTTTGACGACCGGGAAAAGCAGCGGGATTCGATCGGGGCGATAGCTTGACAGGATATTTGAGACGCCGCTTCCCTCGTGTTAGGTTGGTCGGATGACGCAGTTCATCCTCTCTCTCCCTCCCGAAACCGTTGCGCGTCTCAAGCACGAAGCTGAAGCGCGCGGCGTGAGCCCGGAGACTGTGGCGGTCGAAATGATAGAAGCCGGGACGGCGGACGAAGACCTCGACTGGGAAGAGGATGTCCGCCGACTGAAAGAGCCCGACGAGGATACCGACGCCAGGATCGTGTTCGCCGAACTACGAGAGAACATCGAGAAAGCGCGGCGCGCGAAACCGTGACCCGGAAGGTCGTATTCCGTCCAGCCGCTCGTGCCGACATCATGCGCCTGACCGCATTTCTGGCGGAAGCCCCGCCGACGATAGCCGAAGAAATGGTCCGCCGACTGGAAGCAAAGACACAGCAACTTGCGCGTTTTCCACATCTCGGGCGAAAACTAAATCACCGACAATTGCGCGAGACGACTGTCGTTTACGGAAAATCCCGCTACGTGATCCGCTATCAGATAACCGAGGACGCCATCCGCATTGTCCGCATTTGGCACGGCAGGGAGAACCGGCCAGCCTAGCCCCGTGTCTCGATCCGGATCAGCCTTGGCGCATCGACCGTTATTTTTAGCTCGGCCACCTGGGCAAGCGCACGTTGCACGGCCGCCTTGGCGCAGGGATGCGTCAGGATCGCCACCGGCGCCGCGCCCGTATCTCCTGCCGATTCCTGGATCAGCTTGTCGATCGAGACGCCTTCCTCGCCCAGCGCCTCGGCAAGATCGGCGAACACGCCAGGCCGGTCCGCCAGCTTCGCGCCGATGAAAAACGAACCCTGATCCTTGGCCGGGTTCGGCGCTGCGATCAGCCTCGCCAGCTCGGCAGACGGCTTGCCTAGCGGCGGCGTCGCCGGCCCCTCGAACAGCCGCGCCAGATCACCCATCACAGCCGCCGCCGTCGGCCCTGACCCCGCGCCCGGACCGGTGAACGTCAACCGCCCCACCGGTTCGCCTTCGACCACCACGGCGTTCAGCGCGCCATTGACCTGCGCCAGCGGGTGATCGAGCCGGACGAGCGCCGGCCCGACCCGGCACAGCACGCTTGAGCCGGACCGGAATGCCTCGGCCACCAGCTTGATGCTATAGTCGAACTTGTTGGCGAGCGTAATGTCCATCGCCTCGATCTCGCTGACGCCCTCGACGGACACCTGCGAGAAATCCGGCCGCGCGCCAAATGCGATTGACGCCAGGATCAACACCTTGTGCGCCGCGTCCATGCCCGACACGTCGAGATAGGGATCAGCCTCCGCATAGCCCAGCCTCTGGGCTTCCGCGAGCACGGTTTCATAGGCCGCGCCGGTCTTCAGCATCTCGGACAAGATGTAGTTGCACGTGCCATTAAGAATGCCCGAGACGCGGCTGACCACGACGCCCGACAGCGAATTGCGCAGCGCCCGGACGATCGGAATCGCCCCGCCCACCGCTGCCTCGAACAGGAGGTGCGCGCCGCTTGCCTCGGCCAGCTCCGCCATCTCGACGCCGTGCTCGGCGATCAGCGCCTTGTTGGCGCTTACGACCGGCTTGCCAGCCTTCAGCGCAGCTTCGACCGTCCGCTTGGCCGGACCGTCAGATCCGCCAATCAGCTCCACCACGACATCGACGTCATCCGACAGCGCCAGCTCAACCGGATCGTCGCACCAGCGGAATTTCGAGATGTCAACGCCGCGCTCGCGCGTCCGGCTGCGCGCGGAGACCGCCGACACCGAGAGCTGTCCCGGCAGCCGCAATTCCTTCTGCCGCTCCACGAGCTTGACCAGCCCCGCCCCCACGGTGCCCAGACCCGCGATTCCAATCCGCAGCGTCCGCGCCCGATCCGCCATCATTCGGCGGCGCTCTTTGCAGCCCGCCTGACCTGACGGCTCGCGCTCGCGGCCTTGGCGGCGTCCGGCTTGGGCGCCTTGACGCCATTGGCATCGAGGAACCTCCTGATATTGCGGGCCGCCTGGCGGATACGCTGCTCGTTCTCCACCAGCGCCAGTCGCACATGCCCATCGCCATGCTCGCCAAAGCCCGCGCCCGGCGCCACCGCCACATGCGCTTCCTTGATCAGCCGCAACGCGAACTCCAGCGACCCCGCCTCCCTGAAAGGTTCGGGGATCGGCGCCCACGCGAACATCGAGGCGTCGGGCGAGGGGATCGCCCAGCCCGCCCGTGTGAAAGCGTCCACCATCGTGTCGCGACGCGAGCGGTAGATTTCGCGCATCTCGTCAACGCAGTCCTGCGGTCCGTTCAGCGCGGTCGCCGCCGCGACCTGGACCGGAGTAAAGGCTCCATAGTCGAGATACGACTTCACGCGCGCCAGCGCCGCGATCAGCCGCTCGTTTCCGGCCGCGAAGCCAATGCGCCACCCGGCCATCGCATAGGTCTTCGACATCGAAGTGACTTCGACCGCGATATCCTTGGCGCCATCCACCTGCAGGATCGACGGCGGCGGATCGCCGAAATAGATTTCGGTATAGGCAAGGTCCGACAACACCCAGATCTCATGCTTCTTCGCGAACGACACGACTTCCTTGTAGAAGTCGAGATCGCAGGTCTGGGCCGTCGGATTGGCGGGATAGCACACCACCATCGCCGTCGGCGGCGGCACCGAATGCTTCACCGCGCGGCCAAGATTCGAGAGATATTCCTCCGGCGAGTGGGCCTGCACGGACCGGATTGCCGCGCCCGCCATGATGAAGCCAAACGTGTGCAGCGGATAGGACGGGTTGGGCACCAGTATCGTGTCGCCCGGCGCCGAAATCGCCTGGGCAAGGTTGGCGAAACCTTCCTTGGATCCCAGCGTCACCACCATTTCCGTTTCCGGGTTCAGCTTCACGCCAAACCTGCGGTCGTAATAGGCTGCCAGCGCCCGTCTCAGCCCCGGTATTCCCCGCGAGGAGCTGTATCCGTGGACGTCGGGGTTCCGCGCCGTCTCGCAGAGCTTCTCGACAATATGCGGCGGCGTCGGGAGGTCAGGGTTACCCATGCCGAGGTCGACTACGTCAGCGCCTTCGGCTCGCAGCGCGGCCTTCTGTCGGTTCACCTGTTCGAAAACATAGGGCGGCAGCCGCCTGATCTTGTGGAATTCCAAACGCATCGCGCGTCACCTGTGTTGAACACGACCGACCTTGGCCGGAAGGTAAAGATTTCTGTTTGGCCCGCGTATCATGGCCGGACGGGGGAAGAAATCACCGGAAAAATGGGACGGCGTTAAGGCGTTGCGCCATCGGGCGGCGCCGAGCCCTTTTCCGTCAAAGCGCGCAACTGCGCCGCCTTAGCTCGGATTTCCTCTGCGGTCGGCGGCGTCGCATCCGACGCCGTTTCGGTTTCGATTGTCTGGGCTTCGGCACGGAGCCCTTCGGCTTCGGCTTCCCAGACCGGACGGTCATCGGTGGCGCCGCGCTCGACCGGAACGTCTGCCAGCTTGGGATAACCTTCGCCCTCGACTTCCTTGGCCTTGGCCTGGAACCATTCCGGAGCGACGGTCGAGCGGTTCATCAGGTCCGCGCAGCCGCCTGCGGCAAAGCCGGCAAACAGCAGGACGGCCATTGCGGCGCGACGTTCCATGTCGGCATCCTGGGCGGTCGGCCCGTTGGCGGGCCGCTGGCATGCAGTGTCTGCGCTACCTACCTAGACAGCGCCGCCCGGTTTGGCGAGCTTCTTGTACAGGCTGGGTCTTTCGCGAACGGCCCGGGGGGAGGTCAGCGCCATGAGCGAGAAAAACGGCGACGATCCCGATCCTGGCGCAGGCGGCGTCGGCGAGCCGAGCTTTCATCGCCTCGGGCGCCGCATCGCGGACCTCAGCCGGGAATTGAGCCAGATCACGCGCCTTGCTGGCGAAGCGGCGCCGCGCCAGATGGAGCTCGACGCCGCCGCTGCCGCCTTCAAGAGTCTCGCCAAAGCCTACGCAAACGAGCCGGAAGCCTTTTCAGACGCCCAACTCGACCTTTTCGGCCGCCACGCGGACACACTCGAAAAGATGGCTGCGGATTCGCCGGCTGCGGAGGCCGACGCCGACGCCCGATTCGCGGATTCCGCCTGGCGCGACAACCCGTTCTTCGACTTCGTCCGCCGCATGTTTCTCTCCCAGTCAGCCTGGGCCGAGAACCTGGCCTGGAACGCTCCGGGTCTCTCCGAGATCGAGCGCCGGCGCGCGGCCTTCTTCATTCGCCAGGCCATGGCGGCGCTGTCGCCTTCAAACACGCTGCTGGCCAATCCTCGCGCGCTCAAGGCGATGTTTGATTCCGATGGCAAATCCATCTCTCGCGGCTTTGATCACCTGCAATCGGATTTCGACGCCGGCCACAGGCGGCTCGCCGTGACACAGTCCGACGCGGGTGCATTTCAACTCGGCGTTGATCTTGCCGCAACGCCCGGCGAAATCGTCCTCAGGAACACGCTGATCGAACTCATCCGCTACACACCGTCTACGCCGACCGTCCGGGCGGAGCCGATCCTCATTTTCCCGCCCTGGATCAACAAGTACTACGTGCTCGATCTCCGGCCGGAGAATTCGCTGGCCGCCTGGCTGCGCGACCAGGGCTTCACCGTCTACATGGTGTCGTGGCGCTCGGCCGACGCGGAAACCAGGGACTTCACCTGGGACGACTATTGCGCCCTTGGCGGCAGCGCCGCGCTTGAGTGGGTGACCGCAGCGCACAAGGCGCCGGTCCACGCTGCAGGCTATTGCATTGGCGGCGCCCTGCTGGCGGTCCTGGCCGCGCGCCTTGCAGGGCAGAGCCCTCGGCTTCTCGCGTCCATCTCACTTCTGGCCGCCCAGACCGATTTCTCCGAGCCGGGCGACATCGGATTATTCATCGACGACTCAACTCTCGGCGGCGTCGAGGCCCTCATTGCCGGTGCCGGCGGCGTCATGCCGGGAGAGGCCATGCGCGACGCCTTCAATCTGCTTCGCCCGCAGGATCTCATCTGGCGCTATGTCGAGGAACGCTACCTTCTCGGTGAACCGCCGCGCTCCTTCGATCTGCTCTACTGGAATAGCGACCAGACCAACCTGCCCGGTCCCCTGCATCTCGGCAGCCTCAAGCGCCTCTACATCGACAACGCACTCGCGAAGGGCGCCTTCGCGGTCGAAGGCTTTAACGTGAATCTCTCCGACATCGCGGTCCCGGCCTTCATCCACGCGGCGCGCAGGGATCACATCTCGCCCTTCCCGTCCGTCTACAAGGGCGCGCATCTGCTTGGCGGCGAGGTCACGTTCCTGCTCGCCGATTCCGGCCACATAGCCGGGGTTGTAAATCCCCCGGCGGCCGGAAAGTATCGCTACTGGACCAGTGGAGCGCTCCCGCCCACGGCCGATGAATGGCTGGAGGGCGCCGCCGAACATCCGGGCTCATGGTGGCCGGTCTGGGCGGACTGGCTGGCCCACCGCTCCGGCGGATGGATCGATCCGCCTTCCGCCATCGAGAACGCGCCGCGCGCCCCCGGCGAGTATGTTCTGGAAACCCTCGACAGCATTGCGGCGAAACGCACGCCTGCCGGCTGACGCCAACGGCCCGGCGGCGTTGTTCCCCTCAGAGAGGCGTATCAACCCGGCGGACCTCTACAACCCCGCGCCCTCCTCCAGCCCCAGGGCGATGTTGAGATTCTGCACCGCTGCGCCCGCCGCCCCCTTGCCGAGATTGTCAAGCACCGCCACAAGCCGCGCCTGTCGCGTTCCGTCATTGCCGAACACGAACAGCATCAGGTCGTTGCTCCCGTTCAGCGTCTCGGCATCGAGTTCCTGCACAAACCCTGCGGCCCCTGTCCGGGCCTTCTGCAACTCCGCCGTTTCCATCTCGATCGCCACCTTGACAAAGCGCTCGCCGGCGTAAGCCGACCTCAGCGCCTCCCTGAGCCGGCCGGCTGGCGGCGTGCCGGGCAGCGCCCAGGTCTGAAGCGGAACTTCGACGATCATGCCCTGCGCAAACCGCCCCACCGAAGGGGCGAACAGCGGCGGATGAGCCAGTCCCGCATAGACCTGCATCTCCGGCACGTGCTTGTGCGACAGGTGCAGGCCGTAGATACGAAACGCGTCATTGCTCGTTTCACTGGGTTCTCTGGTGAACTCCTCGATCAGAGCCTTGCCGCCGCCCGAATATCCCGACACTGCGTTCACCGTCACCGGAAAGTCCGCCGGCATCAGCCCCTCGCGCACAAGCGGCGCGACCAGCGCGACAAAGCCCGTGGGGTAACACCCGGGATTGGAAATCCGCCGCGACGCCCGAATGCAGCTGCGCTGGCCATCCGCCATCTCCGGAAACCCGTAGGCCCAGCCCGGCGCCACTCGATGCGCGCTCGATGCGTCGATCACCTTCACGTCGGGTTTGGAGACCAGCGCCACGGCTTCCCTTGCCGCCTCGTCCGGGAGGCAGAGGATCACGGCTTCCGAGCTGTTCAGCAGTTCGGCGCGAGCGCCTGCATCCTTGCGTCGCGCCGGGTCGATCGAGACGAGTTCGAGGTCGCGCCGCCGCGCCAGCCTCTGCCGGATCTGCAGCCCGGTCGTGCCGGCCTCGCCGTCGATGAAAACAGTGTGGGCCATTCCATCTCACCTCGTCCCGGACAGGGCGGCGAACCGCTCTAGAAGACAGCCCAGAGAGCCAAAAAGCTGAAAGAGAAAGAGCGCCCCGGTTTCCCGAAGCGCCCTTCCAGAACACATATATCGATGCGTCCTAGCGCTTCGAGAACTGGAACGACCGGCGCGCTTTCGCCTTGCCATACTTCTTGCGCTCGACGGCGCGCGGATCCCGGGTCAGGAACTTGCCCGGCTTGAGAATCGGGCGGGTTTCCGGCTCGAAAGCCACCAGCGCGCGGGCGATGCCGTGACGAACCGCGCCGGCCTGGCCCGAGAGCCCCGAGCCCTTGACCGTGGCGACGACGTCCAGCTCGGTGTCCCGCTTGGCGATCTCGAGCGGCTGCTTGATCATCATCCGAAGCACGGGGCGCGCGAAATAGACCGACTGGTCCTTGCCGTTGATCGTGATCTTGCCGGTGCCGCGCTTCAGCCACACGCGAGCCGTTGCTTCCTTGCGCCGGCCGGTCCCGTAAGAGCGGCCCAGACTGTCGATTTTCGGGGTCGCCGAAGCGACCGGGGCGGCGACGGCGCCGCCAAGCTGATTGAGATTGCCAAGGCTCTCGACGGCTTCGGGCATGATCAGGCGGCCTTCACGTTCTTGGCGTTCCTTGATTTGAAATCCACAACTTCGGGATTCTGGGCGGTGTGGGGATGATCGGGGCCGGCATAGACGCGCAGCTTTCCATATTGCTGGCGCGCCAGCGAGCTTTCGCGCGGCATCATGCGCAGCACGGCGGCCTGCATGACGCGCTCGGGAAATCGGCCGTTCATGATCGAACCGGCCGAGGCTTCCTTGATTCCGCCCGGATATCCCGTGTGACGGTAATACATCTTGTTGCGCAGCTTGAGGCCGGTCAGCACGGCTTTGCCAGCGTTGATGATGACGATGTGGTCGCCCTGATCGACGTGCGGCGTGTAATCGGCGCGATGCTTGCCGCGCAGGCGCAGCGCGACAAAGGACGCCAGCCGGCCGACCACGACGCCTTCGGCGTCGATCACGATCCACTTGGTCTGGGCGTCGGCCGCTTTTACGGAATAGGTTGTCATGCTCCTGTCGGAGCCTTTCTTGGCAAAAAGTTCGTCGGAAACGAAGGCGTGTCGCTACAGGCGGGTTCGGGGTTTGTCAACATCGCCGGAGACCGCGCCGGAAGCCCGAGAATTCAGCGTCCTTGTGCACCAGACCAGCCGGACCGCAGCCAGAAGAAGCACCGTCCCCAGCGCTTGATGCGCGAGCGCCAGAGGCAGGGGAGCGGCGCTCAACAACGTCACGACGCCCAGGGCGCCCTGCCCGAGTGTCAATGCCGCAAACGTCCCGAACTCAACGCCCCGGACTCGGCGAAACCGCCAGGCCGCCGCAAGCGCCAGCGCCAGAAGTCCGTAAGCGGTCATCCTGTGCAGAAACTGTGTCGTCGCCTCGTTCTCGAAGAGATTGCGCTGCCACGGGTCGAGCGCCCACATCGCTTCGGGGACCAGCCGCCCGGCCATCATCGGCCAGTCGGTATAGCCTCGACCGGCGTCGAGCCCAGCTACCAGAGCGCCCAGCATCATCTGGATGGCGCTTACCCAAAGCAGCGCCACCGCCCAGCCGCCCGTCGCATCGTCCGCCACCCGCCTCCTGTCGCCAAGCTCCAGCCAGAGCCAGAAAGACCAGGCGATTATCAGCAGCGCCAACGAGAAATGCACCATCAATCGGTAGGGCGCGACCGATGTCAGATCGCTGTTTACCCCCGACGCCACCATCCACCACCCGATCACACCCTGCAGGCCGCCAAGGCAGAACAGAGCTGCAAGATGCGGCAGAAGGCTGCGCGGGATGATACGCATCGCCAGGAACACCAGGAAGGGCGCGAGGAAGACGACGCCGATCACCCGGCCCAACTGCCTGTGCGCCCATTCCCACCAGTAGATCGACTTGAATCCCTCCAGCGTCATGTCGGAATTTACCAGATGAAACTGCGCTGTCATGCTCTGGTATTTGCCGAACGCCTCCACCCAGTCGGCGTCCGACAGCGGCGGAACCGCGCCCAGCAGGGGCCGCCACTCCGTGATTGAAAGCCCGCTGTCCGTCAGCCGCGTCGCCCCGCCGACCAGGATCGTGGCGTAGACCAGCCCGGCGACGACCAGCAGCCAGGCCCGCAACGCCACGACGCCTCTAGCGGGGACCATCGGACTGCGGACATTGGCAGCGTCGGCATGGCTCATTGCGCAGTTATCCTATCCGTGGGAGCCGAGGGAAAGTCGCTTCACCGTCGCAGGTCAGTCCCACACGTGCGCAAGATCCTCGGATCCTCCGTTCTGCTCATCTGGATCGTTGGCTACATCGCGGTCGCCGCCGTCATCGGGGACCGGGTGTCGTCCGAACACTGGGTCTGGAAACTGATCTACTTCCCGGTGGCGGGCCTTGCATGGATTTTGCCGGTCCGGCCCCTCCTCAGATGGATGCACGCCAGGGATGCGCCGGCGGAGCGCCCCGACGTCTGAAGCGCTTTCAGGCGAGCCGGGAACCGGTTCGCCGTCAGAAAAGCGCGACCAGAAACGAATCTAAAGCACAGCCTCGATCGCCCGGCGCACGACCGTCCCGTCCGGCTCGAGCCGCGTTGCGAAAGCGCCCGCCGGCTGGCCCGTCTTGTCCACCAGCAGCTTGTGGAAATTCCAGGCTGGATGCGCCGCCCGGCCCAGACGCTCCCGCATCCAGCGGTAGAAAGGATGCGCCCTACCGCCCTTCACATGGGTCTTCCCGGTCATCGGAAACGTGACCGCATAGGTCACCGCGCAGAACGCTGCGATCTCGGTTTCCCTGGCTGGCTCCTGCCACATGAACTGGTTGGACGGCACGCCCACCACCGTGAAGCCGCGGTCGCGATACTCACCGTAGATTTTCTGCAGCCCCGTATACTGCGGCGTGAACCCGCACTTGGACGCCACATTCACCACCATCATCGCCTGCCCCTCGAACCGCTTCAGCGGCAGCGGCGACCCGTCTATGCCGACAAAATCAAAGTCGTATGCGTTGGTCATGCACGCTCGCTCTTCACGCCTTCGTCCTCAGCTTGTTACAAAATCTTTCGAGCCTCCGGCCAGGATGGTCGGGACAGGCCCGACCATGACGCTCCTCAACGACCACAACTTCCCACGGAGTCATTCTCGCGCCTGTCCCGACAATCTTGCATCGCCACCCGGCAAGTTGTCGGGAAAACGGATCATTCCGGTTTCCACTTGATCTGGAACTCGATCTCTTCATCGTCGCCAGACCGCTCATGCTCGATATTGAAGATCGCACGCGCCGGAACCCGGATGCGTTCCCCCGCGATCTGGATCGTGAACGCCTTGCCGCCTTCAAGACTATCCGCCAGCCGCCGCAGCTTGGCGACGAACTCGGTCGTGGAGTACGCCTTTTCAAGATCGCGGGACTTCTTCAGGACCATCACGGTCTCCTTCTTCCGGGCCATGACGGTCTCCGCTTTAGTTGATCTCTGTCTTGGTCGCCTCACGCAAGCGCGCTCTCGACCTCTGCGAGCATCGCATCCCCTGTCCGGGCCTGCCGCGACCACAGATCGGCATAAAGCCCTCCCCGCAACAGCAACTGCGGGTGCGTCCCCCGCTCCACGACCCGCCCCTGGTCCAGCACGATGATCTCGTCGGCCGCCGCCACCGTCGACAGCCGGTGCGCCACCATCAGCGTGGTGCGTCCGCGCGAGGCTTCGTCCAGCGCCATCTGCACTTCGGCCTCGGTGCCTGAATCCAGCGCCGAGGTCGCCTCGTCCAGGACGAGAATTGCCGGGTCCTTCAGGATCGCCCGCGCAATGCCGACGCGCTGTTTCTCACCACCGGACAGTTTCACCCCGCGCTCGCCCACCCGCGTCTCCCAGCCCTGCGGCAAGGCATCGATGAACTCCAGCAGGCGCGCCTTGCGCGCGGCCTCGCGCACTTCCTCGTCGGTCGCGCCGGGCCGGCCATAGATCAGGTTTTCCTTCAGCGTCGTGTTGAACAGGACGACATCCTGCGGCACCAGGCCGATCGCCTCGCGCAGGCTCGTCTGTGTCACGCCGCGCACGTCCTGACCGTCCACCCACACGCGACCGCCCTGCACGTCGTAAAAGCGGAACAGCAGTTTCAGCAGGGTCGATTTCCCCGATCCCGACGGCCCTACGATCGCGACCTTGGCGCCCGCCTTCGCCGTGAACGACACGTGTTCCAGACCCGCCGCGCGCGCGTCGTGGGCAAAGGAGACATCCTCGAACCGGACCTCGCCGCCGCGCACCTCGAAGGCCCTGGCGCCCGGCGCGTCCGACACCTCGGGCGTCATTCCCATCAGTCCGTAGAGCTTTTCGAGATCGACCGCGCCCTGCTTGATCTCCCGGAACGCCCAGCCCAGCATGTTGAGCGGCCGGTAAAGGTTCATCATGATCAGCGTCACCGCCGCCAGATCCCCCGGCCGCACATTTCCCGTTCCGCTGAGGCTCGCCCAGGCGCTCAGCGCGGCGACCGCCGTCAGCCCCAGATTCATGATCAGTTCCTGACCCGCATTCAGCATGGCCAGCGAGCGAGAGGTGTCGACGGCCCTCTTGCTGTAGGCCGCCACAGCCGAATCATATCGGTCCGTCTCGCGCTGCTCGGCCGCGAACGCCTTGACCGTCTCGAAGTTATTGAGACTGTCCACCGCCCGCGCCCGCAATTCGGTATCGGCCTCGTTCAGCTTGCGCTGCTGCGCAACCCGCAGGTTGGTGATGAAATAGGTGAACACGCCATAGAGGGCCACGGTCGCGACCGCCGCCAGCGCCGACCATCCGCCATAGATCGTCGCCAGCACGACTGAGGCCAGCGCCAGTTCGATCAGCGTCGGCCCGATATTGAACGCCAGAAACCGGATCAGCGTGTCGAGCGCCCCCGCTCCGCGGTCGATCACCCGGTTGAGAGCCCCGGTCCGCCGCGTCTGGTGAAACTGAAGCGACAGACTTTGCGCCTTGCCATAGGCGTCCACCGCCACGACCCGCTGCGCCGCCTGGCTGATCGGCGCGAAAATCGCGTCGCGGACATAGGGCAGGCAGGCGGCCATGAACCGCGCCAGCGACCACAACAGCAACGCCGTGACGACGGCGGCTATTGCGGCCTCTCCCGCCCCCAGCCGGTTGACGGCGTCACCGAAGAAAACCGGCGCGGCGACTGCGAACAGCTTGGCGACAATCGTGAGCGCCAGCGAGACGACCATCATCGGCCGCCACCGCCTCAACTCCGGTCGAGCCAGGATTTCGCCGATACGCCACAACGATACGCCAAGGCCGGCGTCGCGGCTTTCGATCGCGTCGATATCGATGCTCGTTGAAGACCCGTGCGGCGCCATGCTCGGGCTATTTAGGATGCGCAACAGGCTAGCGCCAGCCGGGCACTCTGAACTCGAGGCCGCACTGGCCCCTTTCCGCCCGCCTCGAAGCATCGCATCTATGTCGGCCTGCCATGGAGCCCGCATGCCCGGAATTCTCTCCGTCACCGTCTATTGCGGTTCGTCCAGCGACGTCGATCCGACCTATCTCGATCTTGCCCGGCGGCTGGGCCAGGCGATCGCGCGCCGCAAATGGCGCACCGTCTATGGCGGCGGGCATGTCGGCCTGATGGGCCAGGTCGCGGGCTCGGCCCACGAGGCCGGCGGCAAGGTGCTGGGCGTGATGCCCAGATTTCTCCGGAATGTCGAAGGCGTCCTCGACCAGGTGGAACACCGTTTCGTGGACACCATGCACGAGCGCAAGCAGATCCTGTTCGACGAGGCCGACGCTTTCGTCGTGCTGCCGGGCGGCATCGGCACGCTGGAAGAGGCGATCGAGACGCTGTCCTGGGCCAAGCTGTCGCTCCACCGCAAACCCATGGCCTTCCTGTCGGAGAATGGCTACTGGACCCCGTTTTTCGAACTCATCGACCATGTCATCGAAGGCGGCTTCGCACCGCCGAGCTTCCGCGACCTGCTGGCCGACGCCAAATCGCCGGAGGACTCCCTCGACGCCCTGGTCGCCCGCGCCATCGTGCTGGACTGACCTGCGCCTACGACTTCCCCAAAGGGCAACTCCGTCGTATTGCCGGGTGCGACCGCCCGACCTACCGTGCTGGCGGCGGGCTTGTTCGGGGAAGCTGCGGGACAACGCCTTGGAAACAACAAATGGCCCAGCAGTGGCCGAGGGGATAAGGAAATTGTCCATGCGCGCCTATCTGCTTTCGCTGGCCGTCGCCTTGCCTGCGCTGATCGCCGCCTGCAGCAACAATCCCGCTCCGCCCGCCGCCGTGACGCCGGCTTCCAACCCGGTCGGCGCCGCCGCCGTGACCGCCGAGCGCCTCACCGCCGACAACGAGCCCGGCTCATGGCTGACGGCCGGACGCAATTACCATGAAGACCGCTTCAGCCCGCTCG
>JAWXBJ010000193.1:0-6772 GCA_034439955.1 Alphaproteobacteria bacterium | reverse complement strand
GGCATCGAGGTGAATCAGCGTTGGTGTAACCGATAGTCTAAAGTCTGAGGTCCGAACCGATGACAAGACACGATCGGCTGATAGCCCATGCTCTTTGAGAAAACTGCCCGTGACTGCCGCTGTGTCCGGAGAAACCACCACAAGCTCGCTAAGCGGTTTCAGGTCGATCGCTAACTGTTTAAGCGCCTCCATGCTCTTGAGACACTGAGTGCAGCCCTTCTTTAGCGCAACGACAAGCGTCTCGCGGCCGTCACCGGACGGCTCGCCGAATTCTGGGCCCACGAAGTCTCCAACCACATATGTAGCGATGGCGGCCTGCTGCCGACTGGTCGGCGCAGCGGACGAGCGAGCGGACGCGACTCTGTACTGCAGCGTCCCGCCCACTGCAAACAGGGCAATGAGCGAAATGAGAAGCAGATTGACTGCGGCGTTCACTGGTCGGATGTATCCCTGTATTTGCATAACTGCCCTCCTTGATGGTCACCGGCACTATGGGAGGAACCCAGAGTCCGAGTTGGATCGAACTGTGTCAGGCGCCTCTGCTTTCGTACTGGCGGCCCGAGAGAAAGGTGAGCAAGGGCTATGCCATGCCGGCAGCGCTCAGATTTTTGGAACTCTCGTCGGAATGCGGGGCCTTGACACCCCATTGGGTGGGACGGGCACCTCACAGATTGGATGTCGCTCAAGACGGGCTACAAGACCTTTGACGGCTACCAGGAGTGCGGGGTCAACGGGCTGACGGACCGGAAGCGCCGTCCCTATCGGCAGGCCGGCCAACTGCCGATGCCGGTAGAAGGCCCATTATGGCCTTCAAGAACGAGTATCCCAACTTGGGGGCGCCGAAGATTTGCCCGCGGCTGCGGCGAAAGTGGCTGGGCCTGCACTGACTAGCGATGGTGGCAACGCTTGCCCGGCACGGGTGAATGTCATCGAGGTGCCGTTCGCATAACGGCTGGGATGGACGACCTGGTTTCTGCCAGAATGTCTCGACCGTGCTCAATCGACGTCGGCAGCCGACCCGATCGTGGCGAGACCCTGCGGTCCGCCACGAGGCTCTTGAGGAACTAATTCGAGCTGTCGCCATCGCTCCGGATTCCGCCGCTCTGCGAGTCTTGGTGGCGCGGCGATTTCAAGCGTTGGCAGAGTGTGATGCGGTCTGGTTCATCGAACTTGACCGCCGTGGCGGAGAGTTCGCGGCTGAGCGTCTGAATCGAGGACTCCCCGATGACACCGGTTCAGCACTGGCCTTCGACGCTGAAGGGCCATTGGCAACCTGGCTACGACTAAACGAAGAACCTTTGGTGTTTCCAGGTCAGTCCGGAATTGAGTCGTACTTGGGGCCGGACGAACGTCGACAGCTTGAAGAGAATCACATCCGAGCGTGCGTACCGGTCTTCGCGGTCGGCACACTGAGAGCGATGATCCTTCTGGAAAGCAGTGATGCTTTGTGGGAATTTTCATCTGACCTGGGCGGATTTCTTATGATGTGCGGGCGGCACACCGGCCTCGCCTTCGAAAACATCGAGCGCCATGAGGCTCTGGTCGGCGACCTAAAAACGGCAGCCCACGCCCAACGCCTTGCAGTTGCTGGCCAACTCGCTTCGATGGTCGCCCACGAAGTGAGGAACCCCTTGGGCATAATCCGATCGAGCATTCAAATTGTCAGGGACTCAGAAGAGGGCTGGACGAAGCGTGAGACGTTGCTGACGGACGCGATTTCCGAGATCGACCGGATTTCGGACACGATCGCTGGATTCCTGTCCCTGAGCCGTCCATCAACCCTCCAAGAAGAGCCAGTCGACTTGGTCGATGTCATCGACGGGGCGGTGCGTGTCATCGGCAGCTATGCCAGCAGCCGGCAAGTCGAGATCCAAGTGTTCCGGGAGTTCCCGACGCTCCGGATGTTCGGCGACCCACGGGAGTTGCGCCAGGTTTTTCTGAACATCCTGCTGAATGCCACGCAGGCGATCGAGGGCGCAGGCACAATCCGGATTCGAACGAACCTGTCCGATGAACCGAGGCCAGACGGCACCGGTCACCGCACCATGATCCTTGTCGCGATTTCGGACTCAGGCCCAGGCATTTCCGAGGACGTCATCGAGACGATGTTCGATCCGTTCGTTTCAACAAAGACTTCGGGAAGCGGACTAGGACTTGCGATCTGCAGTCAGATAGTTGATCGACACGGTGGCAAGATGTCCGGACACAATGAAGAGGCCCGAGGCGCGACTATATCGGTGTCGCTTCCGCTGAGGACAGGAGACTGATGGCAAACATTCTTTTGGTCGATGATGAACCGAGACTCCGGCAAGTCCTGGCAATGTTTCTCAAACAGCATGGCCACACGGTGACCGAAGCGGAATCTGGAGAGCAGGCATTGTCGCAGATTCAGTCACAGCCATTTGACATAGCACTGCTTGATGTGGCGATGCCTGGCATCGGCGGCATCGAAGCACTGCGCCAGTTCTGTTCCAGGGACGACGCGCCGACCGGAGTCATGATGACGGCCCATGGCAGTATTCGGTCGGCCGTCGATGCGATGCGCGTAGGCGCCTTCGACTACCTGACAAAGCCGTTTGACAATGACGAGATGCTAATCGTGATCGAGCGTGCACTTGAGCAACGCCGACTGCGAACAGAGGTCAAGCGGCTGAGACTGGAACTAGAAGGCCGGTACGGGTTTGTTGACATCGTCGGTATCAGCCCTGCAATGCGGCGAGTCTTTCAAGTGATGGAGAAGGTCGCAAGGACCGACGAAACCGTTCTGATCCTCGGACAGTCCGGCACGGGAAAGGAACTCGTGGCTCGAGCGCTCCACCGGCGTGGGACACGGGCAAAGGGCCCGTTTGTGGCGGTAAATTGCAGCGCTATCCCAGCCACTCTTGTTGAATCCGAGTTCTTTGGTCACGAGCGCGGCGCATTCACTGACGCCAAGGAGAGCCGGCCGGGAAAATTTGAGAATGCCCATCGGGGCACAATTTTTCTCGATGAAATCGGCGACTTGCCATTGGAGGCGCAGGCAAAACTTTTGCGCGTGCTCCAGGAACGCAAAGTGACCCGTCTGGGGTCCTCTACCGCGGTTGATGTTGACGTCAGAGTGATCGCGGCCACGCATCGCGACCTGAGGGCCGAGGCGAAAACAGGGTCGTTCAGGCAAGACCTTCTTTATCGTCTGGACGTCCTGCCCATACCTTTACCCTCGCTTAAGGAGCGTCCAGAGGACCTTCCGGTGCTCATCGACCACATGGTCCAATCGATAGCCTCAGAGCTCCAGAGCAACGTCAAGTCCGTGTCAGCGGAGGCCCGAGCGCTGTTGGCCGCCTACGACTGGCCTGGGAACATCAGGGAGCTGCAGAATGCGCTTCGGCACGCCATGGTGATGGCCGAAGGACAGATGCTCCGGGCAGTCGACTTGCCGGCGACGATTCGAGGCATTGACGAAGGAGCGGCGGGAACCGACGAGTCTCCGACCACATTGGCCGACTCCGTGGCGCGCGCTGTCGAGCGGCTGGAAAGAGGTCTCATCGTATCGGCGTTGGCGGAATGTCGCGGAAGCCGAACACAGACCGCGATGCGACTGGGCATCAATCGCAAGACCTTATTCACAAAACTCAAGCAATACGGCCTTGCCGAGAGTGACGACGAATCTTAACGCCACCCGAGAAGCGACGATGCTCGGCGGCAAAAAATCACGATACCTGCCATCCAGGCTATGGTCCCTTGGACAGCGAGTACAGCGATTGAGGGTGCGGCGCTTCGTAACCTGTTGATCGCCGTCGACTCGGTGTGATGAAACTCAGGCAGGTCGCCCACCCTGGGTCTCTGTGACCGGTCGTGGAAGAGTACTCGGTACCCGGATCCGAAACCGACGCGAATGTGAATTCTCGGGCGGCGGTCAAAAACGGCGGCATTCAAGGCGCGCTGATAAACTTCAGCGTCTGAGATCCAGGTCCGGGTCGCTGCTTCTCCCACGCCGGCAAGATCGGTCATGGCGTATCGGAGCACAGTGCCTGGAGCCAGCGCTCCCATCCACCACGCTCTTGTCGCTCTTAAGCTCTCAAGGTGCAGCAATCCCGCTTCCAATTGGTCCAATTCTCGACGCAGCTCGCTGAACCTCGTGTCCCAGAGCTGCGTAACGGCCTCAAGGATGACTCCGTTCAATTGAAAGCTCGACGGGACTTCCGCGTTGGCCAGGTGTCTGAGGACGATGTCTCCAGCCTCAGCTTCGATTCCGATGGCCGCCTTTTCGTAAGCGGCGTTCCTGGAAACCTCGAACAGGGCCCGTGACTGACTCGACGTCAGAGCATCGGCAAGTGCGGCGACCACAGGACTTGCGAGGGTTGTCGCGCCGAACCATAGGACGACGATCGTGGCGACCGCCTTTAGCGGATTGGCGATCATCAGCGCCACGATCGCACCCAAACCAACAAGTACCGCGTAGTAAGGTACAGTCGATAGCCAGATCAGCCCGAGGCTCTTCACGGCATCCGCAGAAACAAAGGTCGGATCGCTCATCAGAAGGACAGCTATAGAACTTCCGACTGCCGCTGCAGAAGCGATGATAGCTGCCAACGTTGCGCCAGCCAAACCTCCCGTCATAATTGCGGAGGGCCTCACAGGCAGGCTTACCAGAAACTTTGTCGGTCCCGCGAGTCTGGACGCGGCCAATGAGCTGAATCCAGCCACCAGTGCCAGCATCCCAAACAGGCTTCGGAGGATGAATTCCAGGTCGAGGTCCGCGTTGACGACGGAAGAGACTCGCTCCCCCGAGACGGGTGGGCCAGCCGAGATGCCGGCCGGCCCGAAATCCCAGTATTGAGGATTTCTATGGTCGAGTCCGTTGACAACGACACTCAACGGAGTTGGGTAGCGAACCGCTCTCAAAGCTTGATCACGTTGGAATCCGTCGAAGGTGTACTGGCCTCCCTGCCGAAGCTCGTCTCGCTGCGTGACTAGCGCATCGACCTGACTCCGGCGTCTGTCGTACTCGCCAAGGCCGGCAACCGTCATCGCGACTGCGAGCAGCGCGCTCAGGAACAGTGTGAGTCGCCAGATCGCAGTCGCCATTTGGAGCCGGCACTCCATGACCGCTACGATACCAGTCTGACGCATCCATTTCGTCACTGTCGTAGACCCGCGGAATGGGGCCGGCCGACGTAATCGGAATACAGCGCCGTTAAACTCTCCTGTAGCAATTGATGTCGGTGTCGCTCTGCGACCTTGTCGCCCCGCTTCAACACACCGATATGGTCGCCAACCTGAGACGCAAGCAGCACATCACTGGTGGCCAACAGGACTGACGTTCCCATCTTGAGAAATTCACTGATGACGTCAATGAACGTCGCCGTTGCGACCGAGTCGAACCCCTGCGTCGGGTCGTCAAGGACCAGCAAAGAAGGCTTACGAAGCCACGCCAGCGCCATGAACACAGACGAATGCGCTGCGCCAGAAAGTTCCTCGATCGACTCCACGAGATACCGGTCCTGAAGCCCCATCAGCCGGAGCGTGTTGATGCGCTCTTGGCGATCCGATGAAAGACCAGTCAATTTAGCCATGAACTCCAGGTAGCCTAGTGGCGTCATCGGCCCGGCGAGCCGAGCGCGGCCGTCAACGAAAGCAGTGGTACTCCGAAGAGCAGTCGGGTTCGACCTGGGATCTCTGCCGTCCACAATTACGGATCCGGCATCGGCCCGGCCGAAGCCGAGGATGAGGTCGACGATGGCCGTCTTACCTGATCCCGGGCCTCCCAGCCAGACGTAGACTTCCCCGGCACCAAGCTCAAATGAGACCGCTGAAATGCCTCCGGTCGTGCGCCGGCTGGTGACATGTTGAAACTCGACAACGTTCTTTCGCTTCGACACGGCTTGTACTAATTATTGAATCAAGAACACTGCCAAATCCTGCGGCCTGCAATTCCGGGATTTTGTTCGAGTCTGTGGGGTCGTTGCGCCTCAACTAGTGGGGCGCACGCGCCTCAAGGTCGAGGCTGGGTCTTTCTTGGCAAAAGGCCAGGTAGGTGAACGCCAAAGAACCTCTCAACGCGTTTCGCCTGGTCGCCTTCGAATGCACCAGTCCAAGCCTGCAGAACTCGGCCGTCATTTCCGATAACGACAGTTTGGGGAGTCCCTCGAAATCCGTACGCAGCCAAGATACCTGAGTCTACGTCCGTCAAGACGGACATCGGTATCCCGCGTTCCCTTAGAACGTCCGGAACTTCGTCCGAGGCCGCTACACCGACGATTCGATACCGACCACTTGTCTGCTTGGCGAGGACTTCGATGTTCGCCCAGTTCCGATCGCACCAGCCACAGGCCGCACTGAAGTAGTAGAAGACCGTGGGTAATTCCTCTTGCTTACTGGGAACGATAGACTCGGCCCGGGCTTCGATACCGTGAATCGGAGGAAGGATCGATCCAGGCAAGGGTCCGTTCGCTGACCCTCGCCGCGACACTCGCAATTCGTGACTGAGCGACACGTTCAAACCAACGGATACAAGAAGCAGAGTTGCGAGCGCATTGCGCGCCACAACAGCCATGATCCTTTGACACCTCTCCACAACATTCGACAACATGTCTTCCTCCAGAGACGCGCTGTCAGCAATCGGCGTGCCGTTTTCCCGACAGCGGTGTGTCCAGATCATCGAAGACGAACTCGCACTCAAGCGGGGTCGCCGTGTGGGCGCGCCGCTCGAAAACTGATCCATTCGCCGCTCGAAAAGTAGACCACCTGGGGACCTAACCGGTGGGCTTGCAGGGCCGAAGGCCTTGGGGTC
>JAWXBJ010000192.1:0-3004 GCA_034439955.1 Alphaproteobacteria bacterium | reverse complement strand
CGCCGGCGACGCCGCCGATCGTGTTTTCATCCCGCCCGCCGCCCAGCTGACTGCCGGCCACGGCGCCGATCACGGCGCCGGCGCCCGTACCGACCGCTTCGCCGCCGCGGCTGCCGTCGATCACGACTGCGCGCGAGGCGACGACCGTACCTTCATCGACGCGCGACACGGCGCCGACCGTGCTGCGTTCATACGTATTGGCCCCGAGACCGGACGCGCAGCCGGCCAGCGTGAGCGCCATCGCGGCGAACGCCACCGCAAATGCTTTCTGCGGTTTAGGGGCGGCGGAAGCGCCAGTCATGCCGACGACCATCTTTCGTGACTCCAGATGACGACCGGGAAGGAAAGGGTCGTCCTTGCAGACTGTCTTACAGAACCCGATTGAACCCCGTCTGAACCATTTCGAGCGTATTCGTTGCTTCGCGATGGCGGAATTGTGTTCGCCTGCCGCCCTGACCCGATTCCTTCGACCCAGTCTCGGGAATGGCGCGGTCAGCCAAGCCTTTCAAGGCGTGCGATGTAGAAAACATCGGCCGCTACAGGCTCGGCGACCATTTCGCGCCGGAGTGCGTCTTCCGAGTCACGCAAGGAGGCCATGCTGTCGCGGTGCGGCGGCGCCGTCAGGACGTCTCCCCCAGGGGTTAACGCATGGCCGAAGCCGGGCATCTCAGCGGCCTCGACAGGAAGACGCTTCCATCCACCGCCGCCGAGGGTCGCGGCAATCACTTCGACGCCCTCTTCTGGACTCGGCGTACACACGCAATAAACCAGACGCCCGCCCGGTTTCAGCATGTCGCTCGCCGCGTCGATCAGCGCGCGCTGGATTTTCGGGTAACGGACAAGATCCGCCGGATCGCGCCGCCATGCGCCTTCCGGGTGACGCCGGAGAATGCCCAGCGCCGAACACGGCGGATCTAGCAGCACGGCGTCCAGTTTCGCATCCGGCCGCCACGTCCGCGCATCCGCTTCGATGATCGTGATCGACAGCCCGGTTCTGTCGGTATTTGCGCGCAACAGCTGCAGCCGCTGACGCGAAATGTCGATCGCTCTCAGGCGCGCGCCCGCAGCGGCCAGTTGCAGAGCCTTGCCGCCTGGCGCAGCGCACAGATCCGCGACGTCCTTGCCCCGAACCTCTCCCAGAGCCGCGCCGCCAGGGCCGCGCCGGCGTCCTGCACCCACCACGCCCCCTCCGCATAACCTGGCGACTCGGTAAGGTTTATGCCGGCCATCAGCCGCACCGACCCGTTTGGGAGATCCTCGCCGCCCAGCCGGTCGGCCCATGTCTGCGGGTTCTCTCCCGGCTTGAGGCTGAGATCGATCGGAGGCTCCTCAAGCTGAAGCGCGGCCAAGGCGTCGGCCCCAGCGTTGCCAAGCGCCGCCTTCATCCGCGCCGCCAGCCAGTCCGGCCAGATGGCGATGAGGGGCGAGGTCTCGAACAACGCCTCCTCGCGACTGGCGCGCCTCAGAACGGCGTTCACCATCCCTCCGCCCCGTCTGGCCGGACGCCAGGAGCGCGCCGCCTCGACCGTCGCCGAGACCGCCGCATGGTCCGGCACGCCCATAAGCCAGAGCTGCGCGCAGCCGATGATCAGGAGAATCTTGACCGGCGATTCGATCTGGTCGAGCGGCCTGTCCACGAGCGCGCCCAACGCCCAGTGGATCCGGCCGAGGCCGCGCAGAGACGCGCTGGCGATAGCTCTGGCAAAACCCCGATCTGGTCCGGCCAGCCCGCGATAGGTTTCGGAATTCTGCAGAGCCGTTTCGAGGTCGGAGTTTTCTTCGAGCACGAGGTGAAGGAGTTCGGCGGCTGCGACGCGGCTGGAGGCGCCTGCAGCGCTTGGTCGGCGCGGCGCGGGAGAGGGTCTGGCGGCTTGGCCGGCACGACGTCCTGCGGAATTAGGCGCTTTCATCCGCGGTGCCTAACCAATTGCCGACGCCGTGTCATCCTTCCCAGCGTCTCCATTCCCGCCAGCATTTGCCGACGGAAGCTAAGTTTGTATAGGGTTCGTTTGGCGCCTGTCCGTGGGTGGCCGAGTCATCGAGAGGATGGATTCATGTGCGACGAACACACCGTTGAGGATGACGTGACCTTTCTTGAGAAATCCGGAGACCTGTCGCGGAGGAGCTTCGGCGTCATGTCCATGGCGGCGCTAGGCGCGTGCGCCACCAGCCCGGCCGACGCCGCAGCGGTCGCCGAGCAGGACGTCAAGATCACCACCCCGGACGGAGTCTGCGACGCCTATTTCGTGCACCCCGCAAAAGGCAAGCACGCTGCGGTCATCATTTGGCCCGACATCATGGGCCTGCGTCCGTCCTTCCGCGTCATGGGCAAGCGCCTTGCTGAATCCGGATATTCCGTGCTTGTCGTGAATCCCTTCTACCGCAATGAAGTCTCTCCCGTTGTGCCCGAAGGCGCTTCCTTCACTGACCCCGCTATTAGGGGCAAGGTGGTGCCGCTGATGCAGTCGCTTAATGCGACCACGCACAAAACCGACGCGGTGACCTTTGTGGCCTGGCTGGACAGCCAGAAGGCGGTTGACGCCAACCGCAAGATCGGCACGACCGGCTACTGCATGGGCGGCCCCATTGTCATGCGCACCGCCGCTGCGGTTCCCGGCCGTATCGGCGCCGGGGCGTCTTTCCATGGCGGCGGTCTGGTAACGAAGAACCCGGACAGCCCGCATCTGTCCGTTCCGCAGATGAAAGCAAGTTTTCTGTTCTGTGTCGCCGAGAACGACGACAAGGCTGACCCGAACGTCAAAACCGTGCTGCGCGAGACCTTTAACTCGGCCAAGCTGCCGGCTGAGATCGAGGTCTACCCGGCCCAGCATGGCTGGTGCTCGCTTGATTTCCCGGTCTATGACCAATTCCAGGCCGAACGCGCTTGGGCCCGTCTGCTGGTCCTATTCGATACTGCGTTGGCGTAAAACCGAGAATCGTTACTCCACGCCTTCCATCTCGGCCGCCTGACGATGCAGGCGAGCGATGCGCCTTTCTGTCGGCG
>JAWXBJ010000191.1:0-14653 GCA_034439955.1 Alphaproteobacteria bacterium | reverse complement strand
GCTGAACGTCCGTCGTCCCGTTGTCCTTCGTCCCATGGTCCACCTCCGATCCCACTAAAACACCTAAACTCGGTGTCCGTGAAACCGGCAGCAGCCCAAATCGTTCTGTTTCGCCACGACGTAGGCAAAGCAGTCAGCGAAATTGAGGCCAGCGGGATGCACACCCTTTCCCCACTGCTCGTAGGCGGCGGCGACCGAAACCGCGGTCGCACCCGTTACAGGCTGGACGTCAACCGAAAGCCGCTCCAGCAGCGTCGCCATGGGGTCGCCGATACCGCGCCTGCGCGCCACCACCAGTGCTTCCGCCAAGGTGACGGCCGAGATCAATGGCGATGCGTGGGCTCCCAATGCCGCTGCGATCGCGTCTGCCTCCGGTTCGTTCAGCGCCAGCGCCATCAGCGCAGACGTGTCGATGCAGATCACCGCGGCATCCCGTCGTTATCGTAAAGGAAATCCTGGCTGCGCGCCGCAGAGGGTCCAGGCGTCAGCAGAAGCCGGGCCTCCTTGCGGAAGGCTTCAATTGCGCGCCGGCGATCATCGACCGAATATGCGGGCTGCAACGCGGCGATGCGAACCACAGGCCGGCCGTGCCGCGTCAGCACGATGTCTTCCCCCGCCTCAGCGCGGCGCACCAGTTCGGTCAATTGACTTTTGGCTTCGGAAACAGGGACATGCACGGCAAAACGCTCCAGTCTTTCCTGGCACATATGTGGACCATATAATGGTCCAAATCAAGACTGTCTGGTTCACCCGGCTGACGCAGGCCCGCGCCTGATCCTCGCGATTGTAGGAAAGGAAGATGTCGAGCGCGGTGGTCATGCGCCGGGCTCCGTCGCCAACCAAAGACTCCTCAGATGCAGCAGCATCTCGTCGAGCCGCACATAGTTTGCATGGAGGCGTCGAAAGCGCGCCTCCCATATCGGCAATGAAATGTCTGGTTCGGCGTGCCTGCCGCGCAGCATCGGCGCGTGCGCTTCCTGCGCGCGGCCCAGCATGCCAAGTATCGCCGCCTTGAAGACGTAGCCAACGCCCGGTTCCGGATTGAGCAGCGTTGAATGATCAAATGCGGCGATTGCGGCTCCCAGATCGCCAGCGCGCATGTGGGCGTAGCCGCGAAAGAAATCGTCGATGTATTGCAGGCTCGATCCCGGAGCGGTCCTGTCGTGGATGTCGAGATGCTCCAGCGCTTCATCCGGGCGATTCAGGAAGGTGCAGGACAGCGCCTACACGAAATGCGCATAGCCATAGTTAGGGCTGAGCCGAATGGCGCGCTGGTTGCGGAGCAGGGCCTCCTGGGGCTGACCGATCATGTTCAGCGCCTGCGCAACAAAACCCAAGACACCCGGATTGTCGGGCTCCAGCGAGACGGCCCGGTCGGCATGCCAGCGTATGCGCTTGACCTCGTCTGGATCATCCGGCTTGAACAGTACGTAGTCGAGCGCCCATTGCAGGGCGAGCATGGCCTGCGCTGCGGCATAGTCAGGATCGATCGCAACGGCGCGTTGCGCTTCCTCGATGCCGAACGCCACATCCTCCGGCCGGAGCTGGCGGAAGGAGGAGATTGCCCTCGTCAGGGCCTCCCACGCCGTGAGGTCCGCGGGCTTGCGCAACGCACGTTCCATCTCGAGACGGTGCACCTGTGAGTCGAGGTGGGCGGCTACCTCAAGAACGAGGTCTTCCTGAAGTGCGGCGAGTTCGGACAGCGGGCGGTCGAACTTCTGCGTCCAGAGAATCGCGCCACTTGCGGCTTCAACGAGCTGGGCGCTGACTCTCAGATTCGGACCTGAGCGCCGTACATTTCCTTCGAGCAGGTAGCGCACGCCCAGCTGGCGCCCGACGGCTGCAAGATCGGTGATCGCCTCCTTGCGAAAACTCGCCGTGGCCGTGCTGGCAAGGACCCGCACATTTACGCTCTGCGAGAGTGCATCGACGACGTCCTCGACCATGCCGAGGGCGAACACGTCGTCCTCTTTCAGGCCCGAGCGGTTGGTGAAGGGCAGCACCGCGACCGATGGCGCGCCGCCGCGCGCGCCGTAGCGCACCGCCTCGTCAACCGGAGCCGACGCTGAAGTCGGCGCGGTATGCGGTATGCGTGCGCTGCCCACGAATCGCCGCACATCGCCAAGAAACGTCACCCACCTCCTGTCAGCGGCGTCGCCCTGCCAGTGCCCCAGCTCGGCCGTCTACGTCAGCTCGAACATGATCGGCCGCTCGCAGGCCTCGATCATGCAGGGCACGAGAGTCTTGTTGCGATCCGCCAGCGTCGCCTCCGCGCGGACCCAGCGCGAGGCCACCGACTTCTTCGACCAGAGGACCACTACGGCTTTGGCCGTTCGCAGCGCTGTCTCCGTCACTTCGTCATAGGCCTCGCCGGTCCGCAGCCCCACATCCCACCAGACGTTGAAGCCCTGCGCTGAAAACGCCTCGGCGAAGACCTTCGCCCGCGCCTGATCCTCGCGGTTGTAGGAGAGGAAGATGTCCGGCGCGCTTATTCTCTCTTCGCCAATGCCGGCATGCGATCGCAACCCGGTGAACCTACTCGACTGACACGCCTTGGCCAATTCCAAAAGGTGTGGCACGCGTCCGGGGCGGGGAGGCGCCATGGATGGGCAAGACAGCGTCGGGGTTGGCGTTCGAGAACCATGATCTCAAGGCCGAAGCCCCCGAGGCGCGCGCTCCCGCCATTCGCTTTGCCTTCGAGTTTCCGCGCCTGCTTGAGGACTTCCGCGCTGCCGATGCACGTGCGAACGAAGCAAAGCGTTCCAGCCGTCGAACGGGATATCTGGCGATATCGCTCGTTCTGATCGCCCTTCTGATCGCGTCTGCGGCGCCGGTCTGGCACGAATTGCACCTCGCTCACGAGGCGATAGCCGTCCTGGGATATCTATCCGCCATTCTCGGGATCATCGGCGCGATCCTGGCATTTCTGGGCATGCGCAAATCTTCATCGCTCCGCATTTGGTTACGCAACAGACTCACGACGGAGTCGATGCGCCTCTTTCATTTCCAGTATCTCGCGGCGAGGCTGCCGGAGCTTGCCAGTATCAGGAGCAATGAGGCGAAGAAGGCCGCCTATCTCGCGCGACGCGACGAGGCCTACACAAAGCTGAAGGGCGGCCTGCTTACGGATCCCGAAGCCGAGATTACCCGGATCGCCGCCCGTTCGCAGCCTCACGACTATCGCGATGTGCCTGAGGCTCCTGTGACAGGGGAGGAGGAAGACGACGTCGCGGCGTCTGCGATGGAGGCCTGGCGTGTTCTGCGCCTCGACTGGCAACTCGGCTATGCGGAGGCTCTTCTGGCGCGCAAACGCCAGGGCAAGCGCGTTTCAGCGTACCAGACGGAGTACGCCTTTTCCATTTTCGGATGGACCTGCGTCGCCGTCATCGTGGGGCTGCATATCGCCCAGTTTGCGGTGGAGCCGCTGCACCTGTCTCGCGCATGGATGGAAGTCGCCGTGATCTGGACGGCACTTGCCGCGCTGGCCGGCCGGGCCCTGGAGGAAGGGCTGCAGCCTCAGCGCGAAGTCGAACGCTACGAACACTATCGCGCCAGCATCATCGTGACGGAAGCGAGATTCCAGGCAGCCAACGGCTTCCCCGCGAAACTTGAGGTGGTGCGCGCCTTCGAGCGCAACAGCATCGAAGAGATGCGTATTTTCATGCGTACCCATGCACGCTCGCGTTTCATGCTTTGAGCAGCGCCGGGCAATACGCGGCGATCGTCTCATCTCAGACTCCGGCCAGTCGTTGGCCACATCGACTCCCAGCGGCCCGACGGCTAACCTCAAGGCGGCGTTGGGGCAGCATGTCGGGGTGAGGGCGACCTTGGTCGGGGCGGACAAACACTACCGGGCCTTCATCAGCTACTCCCAGCAGGACAAAGGCTGGGGCAAGCGGATTCATACATGGCTGGAAACCTACCGTGTGCCCGTTGACGCCGTGGTCGATGTCCTGCCGCGGCGCCTCGGGCGATTCTTTCGCGATGAAGAGGACATGGCGGCGGCGTCCGACATCGCAGCCATCGTGCGCCGTGTGATCGAGGACGCAGAGAACCTGATCGTCATCTGCTCGCCAAGGTCCGCGCAATCAAAATGGGTGAACGCAGAGATTCAGCACTTCCGGCGTACCGGACGCGCTCGGAAGGTATTCGCTGTGATTATCGACGGCTTCCCGAACTCGGGTCATCCGGAGACTGAGTGCTTTCCACCGGCTCTACGTGCGGCCGGCGATCCGGACAATCCCGACGCTCTGCCGATCGAACCGCTGGGGCTCGATGTGCGCAAGGACGGCCGCGCGAAATCGTGCGCACGACTGGCGGCTGGCCTGCTGGGGGTCGACTTCGATGATCTTTGGCAGCGCGATCGTCGCCGGGCGGAGGGGCGGCAGCGTCTGCTTATTGGGGCCCTTGCAAGCGTCAGCCTCGTGTTTGCAGCACTTGCGGCGACAGCGGCTTGGCTCGGCGTCCAGGCCGAACGCAATGCTGTCGAAGCTCGCCAGAACGCCGCCGAAGCACAGGCACAATCTCGCGCGGCCGACGCCGCCCGCCAGCAGCTACAGCGCGAATATCTCGGTATGCTCGGCGAGACGGCCATCAACGAGGTATTGGCCAAGGACGATATTCCAGGTGAGATCATCACGACCGACCCAAACGCCTGGATACCTCTGATGAGCCAAGGCGAACGCCAGTTCGCGGCGGCAAGAAGTTACAAATCCGGGCGCGTACTAGCGCTGGCGCATGACGGGGTCCTGAACGGCCTGCGTTCGGAGCGGAGCCAGGGCTTCCTCCGGCGCTCGGTGCAGTGGCTGGCGGGCCCCGATGGCAACAGGTTCATTCAGATCGCAAGCGGACACTGCGAATGGCTGCCCACTCGGGCGGACAACTGGACCCTGCCGGCCCGGCTTTCGAAATGGGGGTATTCGGTGAATGATCTCCCTGGCCAGATCGACGATCAAAAGCTTGACGGCGCGGGTCTGCTGATCATTGGCAATGCCTGGGGCGACCTCGCAGATTCAGAGATTGGCGCCATTGAACGTTTCGTCTCCCGCGGCGGGGGCCTTCTGGTGGCCGGGCTGGGTTGGTCGTGGCAAGGCTCCAGCAAGGGACAAGGCCTTGACTGCATCGGAAAAGCCATGCGCCAGGATGTGGAAGACATGTCGACCTATCCGATGAATCGGCTGGTCAAGCCCTATGGCATGCGCTGGACGGAAGCCACGATTTCCAAGTAACGACGTTGATGCAACGTTCAAGAGGCCGGCAGCTTCGGCGGCTTCTGGCCGTTGATGACACGATCTGCAAGCGCATCGTTGTCAGCTATGTCGCCGCCCAGCGTGATGAGCATGCTCGGCCCGCCGGCGAGAATTAGCGGGAGGTGCTTTGCGATCGCTCCCCGGCTTTCGCCTCCGGTCGAACAGATATTGTCGTCTGGCGTTCGCGGGGAGGGCGTTATCGCAACGGCTTGGTACGCCTCCGTGCCGGCGCCGCGATAGTTGATAGCCGGCGGCAAATAGACCGCTGCTGATGCGGGCACATCGTTGCATTCAGCAACCTGCTGTCCCCAGTACTCGCTGAAGTTGCCAATGGACCCGCGTTCGATCAGCGTTCTGGATCCGGCGACCTTGATCTCGCCAATCATCGTCTGCACGGGCTTGCCGCTGGGGTCACGCGAGATCAGATAACCCGCCCACCACTGTCCGGATGCGTCGCTGCCCGTGCGCCAAACTCGAAGCCGATAGATCGCGTTCCTGTCTATGGTGACGGGAAGTTCGCAAGTTCTTCCGACACCTTCGCCATCGAACGGGCGACAGGATGTACCGCGAGCGTCCGTGGCGTTCCACAGCGAGAACCGAACGTTGCCGACGCCGCTAGCGTCGGTTTGCAGTCCCATGTAGCCGTTGTCGCCGGCCGTGAAGTTCCAGTTGAGCGTGAAAAACCGCGCAAGACCTGGCTGCGGGATCCACACGTCCTGATCGATCATCCAGGCCTCGGGCGCATTCTCTGCGAATGTCCAGTCGACATAGGCGGCGGCCCACTGCTGTTGATCGGCAAAGGCCGGCGCCACGCCCACAAGAAGAGCGGTGATCGCCGTGACTGCGGTCGTCTTCATGTCGAACCCCGAGCTTGGCCAGAACCAAGCTAGCATGACCCGGCCAGAGAGGCATCAGGAATGCCGAGCCGGCGCCAGCAGCCGGCGCCAGCAGCGTTGACTGTTGAGACAATCGTATAGAAACTCGAAAAAAATAGAGAAGTCTCTGGGAGGAGGAGTTACCGGACATGCGACACCTGATTCTGTCATCGACTGCCTTGTTTGCCGTTCTCGCGCCAACGGCCCTGGCCCAGGCGCCGCAACAGGACGCCGCGCCCGCAGATGCTTCATCGAGGCGGGATGTTGTCGTCATCACGGGTTCCTTCATCGCGGGGACAGCGGAAGACGCCGCCTTGCCGGTGGACGTTTTCACCACCGAGGATCTCCAGAACCAAGGATCGCCGACGCTGGTGCAGCTAGTAAAGACGCTTCCGGCGTTCTCCGGCGGCGCGTTGGGCGAAGCCAACCGGTTCGTGGCCGTTGCGGCGGGCACCGCCACCCTCAACCTGCGGGGCCTCGGCGCGGCGCGAACCCTTGTGCTGCTGAACGGCCAAAGGGTGGCTGGAGCGGCGTTCCAGGGGGTCGGGGAATCGGCTGACATCAATCATATTCCGCTCGCCGCCATCGGACGCATCGAGGTGCTCAAGGACGGCGCCGCAGCGACCTACGGCTCCGATGCGATCGGCGGGGTGGTCAACTTTATCACGCGCAACGATTTCGACGGCATCGAGTTTGATGCGGAATACGCCCTAATCGACGGCTCGGACGGCGACTACTACATCAACGGGGCCTATGGCGGAAAGTTCGACAAGGGGGATTACCTGCTGACCGCCGGCTATCGGGTCCGCAGCAAGCTGGACGTCAAGGAACGCGACTGGTCCCTGCGGACTCGCGCCGCCAACCCCAATGGGGGCTGGACGACCGCGTCCAACCCCGGAACCTACACCGCGCTGACATCGCGGACCGACGCGGACGGCGACGGCGGCTTCGAGGCGTTTGCGGCGGCGCCAGCGGGGAACTCTTTCGTCGATCGCGGGTGCGTCGAATCCGGCAGCGTGCTGGCGTCGGCGACATCGTGCTCGTTCCAGTTTACCGCCTTCGACAACATCGTGAACCCGGAGGAACACTACCAGGCGTATGGCGAGTTCAACTACGACTTCTCGGATGCGCTGACCCTGCACGCCGAGGCGCTGTGGTCGAAGCGCGAGGTCATCGAGGATGCGTCCGTCTACCAGTCGACGACGCAATTCCCGGCGCCCATCGAAGCGAGCGGAGGGTCGGCCGGTGGCGGCGTTTCGCCGATACCGGCGTCGGGCCTCAACGAGCAGTCGCTGTTCTACATTCCCGGCAACCATCCCGGTCTTCAGGCCGTGATGTCTCCGTGCCCCTATTCGGCGGCTATCTGCGCGAACTCCATCGCCAATGGTGTGGTGACGTCGCAGACGCTGTGGCGGCCTGGCGGGGTGGGCGGGAACCCGCGAAATCTGCCGGACGGATCGACCCTTCACTACTTCAATTCCGAAGCGGTGCGAGTTTCAGGCGGCCTCCAAGGCGAGTTGTCCGTCTTCAACGGCGTCAACTGGGATTTCAATCTCACCTACAGCAAGAATTCGGGGGAGACGATCCGCACGGACCGCTCGGTCAACCGCCTGCAGCTCGCCCTGCGCGGCTTCGGCAGCAACGAGGGCGCCTCCGACCAGTGCACAACCGCCGAAATGACGGCGGCGAACGCGGGCAACAATGCGGTGGGCTGCTACTGGTTCAACCCGTTCACCAGCGGTGTTGAAACATTCCTTTCAAATGGAACGACAAACCCGTTCTTCCGCGGCGCGGCCCTCGCAAACTCCGCCGACCTGGTGCGCTGGATCGAGCGCAGCCCCTCCACCGAGATCGAGCAAACCCTGTATGTGGCGGACCTCGTCTTCAGCGGCGATCTGGGCCTGTCCTTTCCGGCCGGTCCGGTGAAGTACGCGGTGGGCGGCCAGACGCGCACCGACGAGTTTTCCGCCAATCCCAATGATGTCGGAGACCCGGCAATCACGCCGTGCGTCGATTCCGCGCCCTTCGGAGACGGCCTGCCGACGTGTCGAACCTCGTCAGGCCCGTTCATTTTCCTTCCGCCCGTAGCCGCCCAGGAGAACAAGCGAACCGTCGACTCGCTGTTCGCAGAACTGCAGCTCCCGCTGCTGGACAATCTCGACGTGACGCTCGCCGTTCGCGCCGAGGATTACGGCGGACAAATCGGAACGACCACCAATCCCAAGGTCGCGTTCAAGTGGATGCCGACGGAATGGATGTCGTTCAGGGGATCGGCGGGAACGACATTCCGCGCGCCCATCGCCAGCTTCATCACCTCGGATTTTTCGCGGTCGAACAACCAGTTCATCAATCCCCTCGGCGGTTCGCTCTACCGGACCGTCGACACCTTCGGGAATCCGAACCTCCAGCCGGAAACGGCCGATACCTACAATATCGGCGTGCTGTTCGATTTCGACGATGTCCCAGTGGTGGGCGGCGGACTGAGGAGCTCGCTCGATTATTTCAACTTCGTCCTCAAGGACGAGATCACAATCGAGGCGGCCGGGTCGGTCTATGCAACCATGTTCCCGAACGCCACTCCCGCCAACTGGCAGTGCGCAAACGCCGCCCTGGCGGCTCGATTCACCTTCGCCAACGGGGTCTGCAATCCGAACAACTTCCTCGGCGTGAAGATTAATCGCATCAACGGCGCGGGCGTTGACCTGTCCGGCGTGGACTTCTCGATCGCCTGGGACCAGACGGCTATGGGATGGCTTGGCGGCGGAGACCTGTCGATCGGTCTCGACGGCACGTATCTGATCGAATATGCGCGCGCCGACCTGAAGACCGTCGAAGGGATCGTGATCTCGCCGGCGATCGACCGCGTGGGCAAGTACGACCTGATCAACCAGTTCTTTTCGTATCCGGAACTGCGCGGAAACGTCTTCATCAATTGGTCGCTTGCGAACCACAATGTCCGGTGGACGACCAATTATGCGTCTTCGACCGAGGCGACGACGCCGGGCGTGGCCTTCCGGCCGGAGGATACGATCTACCACAATCTCACCTACCTCCTGAACGTATTTGACCGCACGGACCTGACGCTAACCGTGAAGAACCTTTTCGATGACGGCCCGCCCTTCTACCGGGGCCAGTACAATTACGACTACACGCAGGGAGAGCCGCTGGGCCGCGTGTTCGAGTTCGGAATCAAGACAGCATTTTGAAGCGCCAACCGCCGCGCGCGTCGAAACGCGCGGCGGGAACAGGACTTCGACATTGGGTAAAAACGTGTGGCGGAAGGGGTGGGATTCGAACCCACGGTGGAGTTTCCCCCACGACGGTTTTCAAGACCGTTGCCTTAAACCACTCGGCCACCCTTCCGTCGGCGCATTCCTATGCGCAGCGGCGGTGAAAGAAAATGGTTTACCGAGCGAGACCCGCTGCAGGTCGCAGCGAGGCGTTAGCTCGCACAGAGCCCCGGAATGGCGGCGTCGATGTGGTCAAAACGTCCAAAATCGCGGTTACCGTGCTAACCATGTGGCGGCATTGCCAAGTATTGACGCAAATCGCCGGGATCGGCTTTACTGACCCGACAACATGCTAGGCTATCGTCTCGATGCGCCGCCAGAAGAGCGGCCCGGGCCGGGCAAAACCCGGTCCGATCTCAGTAAGGGAAGATGGGTGATGCTGGTTGCCGGCAGGGCGCGCGCGCTCTTTGTTGCACGCAGAAGCATGGATGCTTGGGTCGCCGCGCTTGCCGGGACGGTCGCCGGGACGGTCGTGTGTATCGCCCCGTCGCATGCAGACCCGGTCAAGGGCGAGGGCAGGGGCCCTGCCCCCATCATTTATTCCGGCGGTGCGCTGACAGCGGCCAGGCCGGCAATGGCCGCCACAGGCGATCCTGTCCTCAGTTTCGAGCAATTCCAGGGTCGAGCGGGGTCGGCGCCGTCCGGCGCGATCGATCTCCGCCCCGGCGCGCGCAGAGCCAGCTTTGGCCCGGCGGTGTCGACGACCGGCCCGCTGGACGGCGCGCCCTCGTTAGCCTCGCGCTCCGCCTTCCCGGACGCCTCGCCTGTGGGCAAACCCGTCGCCGGCCCTCCCTACCAGGTGGCGGGAAAATGGTTCGTCCCAACCCACGAACCCGATTATGACGAGACGGGCATCGCCTCCTGGTATGGTCCGACCTTCCACGGCAAGCCCTCGGCCAGCGGCGAGGTTTTCGACCAGGACGCGCTGACGGCAGCGCATCCCACGCTGCCCATCCCGTCGCTGGTTCGTGTCACCAATCTCGAGAACGGCAAGACGGTCGTCGTCCGCCTTAACGACCGGGGGCCTTTCGTCGATGACCGGATCATCGATCTGTCGCGCCGGACGGCCGAGGTGCTGGACATGCGCGGCAAGGGCACGGCTCGCGTCCGGGTCCAGTATGTCGGCGCGGCGCCTGCGCAAGCCAACGCCATTCCGCAGGCGCCTGTCGATCTTGCGCCGCAACTGGCTGCGTTGGCGCCTGCCTTTGCGGTAGAACCGCTCGCGCCGATTGCCCTGGAGGCGTCGATGACGGATGCCGGCGATGTCGGCGCGAACAACGGGTCCGCCGGCTTCTATCTCCAGGCGGGCTCGTTCGCCGACCTTGGCAATGCACACACGCTTCAGGCCAAGGTGCGCGCCGCCGGCCCCGCCTTCGTCACCACCGCGCAAGTGAACGGGTCGGAATACTATCGCGTGATGCTGGGGCCGTGGCCCTCGCGCGCAGACGCGGAGCGTGTGCAGGCCAACCTTGTCCAGGCCGGAGCCAAAGCCATTGTGGTCGCCCGCATCGACGACTGATCAGCCGATGGCGGTAGAGCAACCCTCGATTGATCCGAATTGAGCCGATCCCGATCGATCGAAGAAAGTCGCTCTCGTTTCGTTGGTGTAGAGACTGATTCAGCGATCGACCTGACCCAAGTCGATCGCATCAGGCTCTAGCGGCGTCGCTTCGCAGCCGATCGGCTCATAATCGTTGACGTTCCCGGCCGAAACGCCCTTTTGTGGTCGCGTTCGTCTGGGAGACTCCACTCCATGCGCCACATCGCCGGACTAGTCGCTTTTGCCGCTCTCGGGACCTCGCTCGCCTTTGCGCAGACCCCCGAAACACCCGCGCCCGGGTCAGATGTCGCTAGCGAGATCGCGGCCGATCCCCTCAACACGAACGCGCCTTTCGCCTTCATCCTCGATGGCGACACCGGCCAACAGCTTTACTCCAAGCGCGGCGACGAGCCGATGATCCCGGCCTCGATGTCCAAGCTGATGCTCTATTACGTGGTGTTCGAGCGCCTGCGCGACGGTCGGATCAAGATGGAAGACGAATTCACGGTCAGCGAGCATGCCTGGCGCACCGGAGGGGCCGGCACGGACGGCTCGACCATGTTCCTGCAGCTGAATTCCAAGGTCAGCGTCGAGAACCTCCTGCGCGGGGCGATCGTCCAGTCCGGCAATGACGCTTGCATCGTGCTGGCGGAGGGGATCGCCGGCAGTGAGGAGGCCTTCGCCCGTGAAATGACGGCGCGGGCGCAGGAGATGGGGATGAAGAACTCGACCTTCGTCAACGCAACGGGCCTCGACGATCCTGGCCAGCGGATGAGCGCCCGCGATATCGCGACCATAGGCTATCATCTGATCAAGGACTTCCCGCAGCATTATCCGATGTTCCGGGAGCCGAACTTCACCTGGAACGGCATCACCCAGCCCAACCGAAACCCGCTGCTGAGCGAGCTTCCGGGATCGGACGGGATCAAGACCGGGCACCTTGCCGCCTCCGGGTTTGGACTGGTCGGTTCGGCGGTGCGCGACGGGCAGCGGCGGATCGTGGTGCTCAACGGCCTGTCGAGTGAAGGCGAGCGGCGCAAGGAAGGGCTGCGGGTCATGCGGTCGGCGTTCGCCGATTTCGAGACCGTCGAACTGGTCGCCAAGGATGCGCAGGTCGCGACCGCCGATGTCTGGCTGGGAGAGGAAAAGACCGTGCCCTTGGTCGCGGCCGGGGCATCCTCGCTCGGCCTGCACATCAGCGCGCTCAAGGGGATCAAATCAGTAGTTGTCTATAACGGTCCGCTGTCGGCGCCTGTAATGCAGGGCGACGTTGTGGGTGAGCTCGTGATCACGGCGCCGGGAGCATCGGATGTCCGGGTTCCGGTCGCAGCCGGCGCCACCGTCAAAAAGCTTGGGTTGTTCGGGCGGGCGATGGCGGGGCTGAGAGGCGACTAGCTTGCAAGCCGGCCGTTTCATCACGCTGGAAGGCGGCGAGGGTGTTGGAAAATCCACTCTTGCAGCAGGACTCAAGGCCTCACTTTGCGCCTGGGGCCTTGATGTTTTGCTGACGCGGGAACCGGGCGGCACGCCTGGCGCCGAGCTTCTGAGGTCGGCGATCCTTTCGCCTCCGGCTGAGGTCGGGAATTGGGCGCCCTTGACGGAGGCACTGTTGTTCTACGCGGCGCGGAGCGACCATCTCGACAAGCTCATTCGTCCCCATTTGAGCAAGGGCGGCTGGGTCATCTGCGACCGCTTCTCGGATTCGACGCGAGCCTATCAAGCGGCGGCTGGCGGCGTGAACCACGAGACCGTCGAAATTCTTGAACGCCTCTGCGTGGGAGAGTGGACCCCGCACCTTACCCTGGTTCTCGACCTGCCGCTCGCCGTCACGCGGCAGCGATTGGGCGCACGCGCAGAGCCGCGCGACGCGATCGAATCCCGGTCGCCAGATTACCACGCGGCCGTGCGCCACGCTTTCCTCGACATCGCCGCCGGGGATCCGGCCCGCTGCGTCGTGCTCGACGCGTCTCAGCCCGTCGGGGCGCTTCTGGCTAATGCGCTCGCCGCCATCGATCGCAGACTTGGCGGCGTGACGTAATGGAGATCGCCGCCGAGGAGCTGGGACCTGTCGCCGGACACGAGGTCGCCAAGAACGAGTTCCTGAGCGTGCTGGCCGCAGACAAGCTGCATCATGGCTGGCTGCTGCGGGGGCCACGCGGCGTTGGCAAGGCGCGCCTGGCCCTGCAGTTCGCCGCTCGGCTCCTGGGCGGCGCTTCGTTGGCCGGGCTGAGCGTGGACGCAGACGACGCTGTCGGGCGGCTTATCGTGGCGGGTAGCCATCCGGACTTTAGGATCATCCGCCGGCCGCTCGACGACAAAGGCAAGATGAAGACCGAAATCCCGGTCGACAGCGTCCGGGAGCTGTCGGCGTTCTTCTCGCTGCGGCCGGCGATGGGTGGATGGCGGGTCGCGATCATCGACGCGGTGGATGAACTCAATCGCTTCGGCGCCAACGCACTGCTCAAGACGCTGGAGGAGCCGCCCGGCAAATCCGTGCTGCTGCTGGTGTCGCATGGCGAGCAGGCCCTCCTGCCCACAGTCCGCAGCCGATGTCGGGTGCTGTCGTGCCGGCCTCTGTCGGAGGTCGAGACGATCGAGGCCCTGAAGCTGGGGCAGATGCCGCAGGCGCGTGCCGAGGAGGTGGCGAAGCTGGCGCCCGGACGTCCGGGCCGCGCCCTTGCGGTCCAGGGACCGGAGTCGGATTCGGCGGTGGGCGCCGTGCGCAATGCGCTGCGCACGATCGACAGGGTGGATGCGGGGACGCTGCATGCGGCGCTGACGCTCGCGGCCAAGTCCGATGTCGCCCTCGGCGCGGCGATAGACACGCTGCGGTCAAGCCTGCAGAAACGGGCGGCGCGCGAACTCGACCCGGTGGTCGCCGGTGAGTGGGCCACTGTCGTGCTCGACGTGATACGGCTGGAAGCCGAGGCCCGGGAGCTGAACATGGACAAGGCCCAGACGATCTCGGCGGCTCTTTCCCGCGTGGCCCGTCTCGCGCGCGGTTGAGCTGATGTTGTTCGACACGCACGTCAACCTGCATGGCGAGGCGTTCGCCGGCGATCTGCTGGACGTGCTGGCGCGGGCCCGTGCGGCGGGCGTCAACCGTTTCGTGGCGATCTGCGACCGTCTCGATCGGTATCCGGCCGTGCGCGAGATCGCCGGGGCCCATGAGGACATCTGGTGCACAGTGGGGGTCCATCCGCACCACGCAAAGGATTTCGGGGGGCTCACCGCCGAGACGCTGGCGGCGGAGGCCGCCGACCCGAAAGTGTGTGCGATCGGCGAGACCGGGCTCGATCAGCACTATGGCTACAGCGACATCGCCCTGCAGGAACGCTCCTTCGTCGCGCACATCGCCGCCGCGCGCGAGACCGGCTTGCCGCTTGTGGTGCATACGCGCGAGGCGGATGATCTGACCGGCGACATTCTCGAACGCGAGCACCAGCGCGGCGCCTTTCGCATCCTGATGCATTGCTATACCGGGGGCGCGCGGCTGGCGGAGCGGGCGCTGGACCTCGATGCGCGCTTCTCGATCTCCGGCATCCTGTCGTTCAAGGGCGCGACCGACGTGAGGAATGTGATGGCCAAGGCGCCGCTGGACCGGATCGTGCTGGAAACAGACTGTCCGTATCTTGCCCCGGTTCCGCATCGCGGACGCCGCAACGAGCCGGCCTATCTCGTCGATGTGTGCCGGGCGTT
>JAWXBJ010000190.1:0-15622 GCA_034439955.1 Alphaproteobacteria bacterium | reverse complement strand
CGCAACTCGGCCTGCCGGCGCACGCCCTGCGACGCACTGTCGAGTGAGCGCTCGCGGATTTTCTGTCCTTCGACATCGTCCAGCCGGCTGATCAGCCGGTCAGCCGCCTGGCGCGCCGCCGCCTCGGTCTCCCGCACCACCACGTGGACGCGATAGCCGAATATCAGTGTCCGGCCGCGCCTCGCCGCCCGCGCCGTGAGATCGGAGACAATCTCGGCAACCACCTCCATACGGTCAGGCCACATCAGGTAGACGTCCGCCGCCTCCGCCGCCGCCTCGCGCGCATCGTCCGACAGTCCGCCAAAATAGAAGGGCGGGCGGCGGCCGGAGACGGTCCGAACCCGGGGAGGTTCGAGCTTGAACGTGTAGAACTCGCCCCTGTGATCGAGGCTTTCACCGTTCAACAGGGCGCCAAGAATTTTCATGACCTCGATTGTCCGCCGATAGCGCGGCGCGCTCGGCAAGGTCTCTCCGGGAAGATCGCTCGAAATGATGTTGACGGTCAAACGGCCGCCCAGCATCTGGTCCAGCGTCGCGAGCTGCCGTGCGAGCTGCGGCGGCCACATCTCACCGCAGCGGATCGCCGTCAGCAAACGAATCCGCTTCAGGAATGGAGCAATGCCTGCGGCGAATGCGATCCCATCGACGCCAAGCGCATAGCCTGATGGGAGAAGCAAGTTATCGAATCCACCGCTTTCGGCCGTCAGCGCGATATCACGGCAATGCTCGAAGCTGGATTGCAGCTTGACGTCCGGCACGCCGAGGAATTCGTAGTCATCGTCGCAGAGCGCGCTGAACCACGAAACTTCGCAGGGCGGGAAATCGGCCTTCATGGCAGCTTTTCTCCCATCGACGCCTGCAGCACGCCATACCACTGGGCGCGCGTGAAGCTGACCTTGAGTGCGTCGGCCGCTTCGCGGATTCGGGAAACCGATTGCGACCCGACGATCGGAATCGGTCGGGCGGGATGCGCCATCACCCAAGCAAAGGCTGCCACGCCCAGAGAGACTCCGGATTGCTCCGCGACGGTCGCGAGCGCATTCGCCACTGCAATCGCCTGTTCGCCGTCACGCAACAGCAGCCGCCCTCCCGCCAGCGGAGACCACGCTAGGACGGTCAGATCAAGCTCCATCGCCTGGTCGAGCACGCCGTCGTGTAGCGCCGCCGTCGCCAGCGCGGAGAGTTCCGGCTGCACGCTGGCGAGAGGAAACGGCAAATGGGCTTGCAAGGCCGAAACCTGGGACGGCGAATGGTTGGAGACGCCCGCCTCCCTGATTTTTCCTGCCTGACGGAGCGCATCGAGCGCCTGAGCCGTCTCGGCGGGATGGGTCAGCGTGTCCGGCCGGTGAATCTGATAAAGATCGACGCATTCGATATTCAGGCGTTTTAGGGAAGCCTCGCAGGCCTGAACGAGATGGCTCGCGCTGGAATTATATGGCGAGCCGATCTCGATGCCCCCCTTCGTCGCAAGCACGAAAGCATCACGCAGCGGCGGCGCGCCCGCCAATACGCGTCCCAGCAGCGTCTCGGCCGCGCCAAAGGCCTCGCCATTGTCAGGGCCATAGACATCCGCAGTGTCAAACAGCGCGAGCCCGGCCTCCAGCGCCGTCTCGACCAGTTCCTGCGCTCTCCGGACATCGCTCCCACGGATGCGCCACATGCCCCAGGCCATCGGCGGAAGAATCATCCCGCTCTTGCCGAGGCGACAGGGGTTATGGGAGGAGGAGCGCAACCGTTCGAGCAAACCCGTGTCCGTCCAGTTGGGGATCACCCATGTCCGCGCTTCGTCTCGGTATCGTGGGCGCCGGCATGATGGCGCGTGAGCATATCCGCAATATCAGGCTTGTCGATGACGCGCGGGTCGTCGCCCTGGCCGACCCTGTAGCCTCGTCTCTTGCCGCAGCCCTCGCGGAAACAGGCGCCGGCACAGGCGAAGTCGCGACCTTCGGGAACGTAGAGGCGATGCTGCGCGGAGCCGAACTCGACGCGGTCATCGTCTCGACCCCTAACTTCACCCATCGATCCGTTCTGCAGCCGCTGCTCGCCGCGGGCGTCCACATTCTCTGCGAAAAGCCGATCTGCACGACGATCGAGGATGCGCGCTGGGTTGTGGCGCAGGCGGATCGGCGGCGGTCTGTATTCTGGACCGCGATGGAGTATCGCTTCATGCCGCCGGCAGCGGCGTTCATCTCCGGCATTCACGCCGGCGACGTCGGGCGCCTGATCATGATTACCATCCGCGAGCACCGATTTCCCTTCCTGGTAAAGGTGGGCGACTGGAACCGGTTCAGCAGCAACACCGGCGGCACGATGGTAGAGAAGTGCTGTCATTTCTTTGACCTCATGCGGGTCATTGCGCAAGCCGAACCAGTCCGCGTCTTCTGTTCTGGCGCGATGGATGTGAATCACCTCGACGAACGTTATGAAGGAGCAAGACCAGACATCATCGACAACAGCTTCACCATCGTCGACTTCGACAATGGCGTGCGGGCGATGCTGGATCTTTCGATGTTCGCGGAGGGCTCCGAGCAGCAGGAAGTTCTGACAGCGGTGGGACACCTCGCCAAGCTCGAGGCCTTCATTCCGTCCGGCGATCTCCTCCACTCTCCACGGACGCCGGTCGGCGCCGCCAGCCTGCCCACGCGTCGCCATGTGGCGGTCGATGAGGCGGCGCTAGCGGCGGGCACGCACCATGGGTCGGTCTACTACCAGCTTCTCGCGTTCATCGACGCGGTTCGCGGACGCGGTCACGTCGCCGTCACGGCCAAGGACGGTTTGCTGGCGGTCGCCATGGGCGTGGCCGCCGAGATCAGCGCCCGCGAAAAGCGCGTCGTCACACTCGCGGAACTTGGCTTTCCGTTTCCACAACGCTGATTGTGCATAGCCGGTTCTGACCTACACTGAACCAACAACTGACACGACCGGGGAACGTCCACATGACAGCGCAGACCGAGCGGACCTATTCCGCCACCGACCGACTGCGCTGGTTCGCGCTCGCGCTCGTTTTCGCTGCCGCGATGATCAACTATATCGACCGCCAGGCGATCGCCCTGTTGAAGCCGGAGCTGGAGAAGGAGTTCGGCTGGAGCGACCTCGATTATGCGCACATCGTCTCGGGATTCCAGCTGGCGACCGTCTCGTCCATCCTCCTGGTCGGCTGGTTCGTCGATCGGGTCGGATTGCGTGTGGGTTACGCCATTGGCGTAGGCGCTTGGAGTCTTGCCGGAATGGCGCACGCCCTCGTCACAACCGTCGGGGGTTTCATCGGCGTCCGTGTCGCTTTGGGCGTTGCGGAGGCTGTCAACACACCCGCAGCCGTCAAGACCGTCGCGACCTGGTTTCGGGGCGACGACCGGTCGCTGGCCCTTGGCATCATGAACACGGCGCCCAACATCGGCGCCGTCGCGACGCCGCTGATGGTCCCGATCCTGGCGGTCACACTTGGCTGGAAGATGGCGTTTGTCATTACCGGAGCGCTCGGCTTCGTCTGGCTGGCGTTCTGGCTCCTGATGCCGCGTCCGCCCCGCTCGGAGGCTGTCGATGTGGAGGTCGATCCCATCGGAGGGAAGGGCGCGTTAAGACTGATCCTCGCTGATCGCAGGGCGTGGGCGATCGCAGCGGCCAAACTCCTGACCGACTTCGTCTGGGCCTTCCTGCTCTTCTGGGGTCCGGATCTGTTCAACAAGCGTTACGGACTCGACACGGTCGAACTCGCCCTCCCGGTCGCAGCCATCTTTCTGATGGCCGCAGCCGGTTCGCTGTTTGGCGGATGGCTTTCAGGCTCGCTTTTGCGCGCGGGTCGTAGCTTCGATGTGGCGCGCAAAACGCCGATGCTGGTTTCCGCGATCGCCGCCCTGCCCGTCCCGCTTCTCATGCTGGCGCCCAATGTCTGGGTTGGAGTGCTGCTGCTTGGACTCACGCTGGCCGCGCACCAGTGTTTCTCGACCAACGTGTTCGGTCTCGCGACCGACCTCTTTCCACCTCGCACGGTTGGCCTCGTGATCGGTTTCGGAGCGACCTTCGGCAGTTTGAGCGGCCTTGCCATGCTGGAGCTGACGGGGTTTGTGCTCGATCGTACGGGTTCCTACCTGCCCATGCTGATCCTGTGCGCCGGCGCCTACAGCGCGGCGCTCGGGGCGGTCTCGCTGCTTGTTCCCAACATCGATCGGGCCAGGCTCGCCTGAGGGCCAATTGGGGCGGGACGACACGATTTCGGTTGACCAGACCGAACAGGCCCCTGTGGCACGGATCGCAGCAATAGCTGCCGGATCAGAAGGGGCGCCGCTCTGAGCTAGAGCAACCTGCGTCCGCCCGGAACCAGACGGATTGCTTTACACGTTTGAGATTGAGCGTCCCTCTCCGTCGAACTGGATCAGACTGACCGAAGGATGATCGAGCTTGCGCTCCGCGCCTGCGGTCAGGCGAAGAGATAATCGAAACTGCCCGGATCCTCGAACGTCTCGACATCAGGCGGCAGCAAGGCATGCAGCTGGCGCGCGGCGTCCTCGCTCGAAAGGTTTCCGGCGTGGATGGCGGATTGCAACCGGGCCAGATCCTCCATGCGGGACCTGAAACCCGTCGCCGACTCGCCGCGCATGAGGCCTTGCGCCTTGGCGAGGAGCTTATCGTCCGGATCGCTCATCGGTCTCGCTCCGCACTGAGAGCGAATTGTCGCATCAGTCTGCTAATCACCCGTTAACCGGCCGTGCGTTTTGCGAATCCCCAACCGCTGCGGGCGCCCCGGACGCCTCTCCCCGGCCGGAACGCGCGGCGCAATGCCGCGTTGTGGCCCGAGGAGGGCCGTATGTCCCAGGGAAACGCGTCTTCCGCGCCAGAAAATCTGACGAAAATCCTCGACCGCATCGAAGCCAGGGTCGATGAGGGCGGCGGATCGAAAAAACCGGGTCAGTTTTCCCTGGGGGACATTCTGGATGTGGTCGGGCGCCGGGCCTATGGCCCGATGCTCCTGATAGTCGGCCTTCTCTCGGTCTCGCCGCTTGCGCTGATTCCGGGATCGACCTGGGTGATGGCGGCTCTCACCCTGGTCATCGCGACGCAGATGGCCTTCAATTTGAAACACCCCTGGTTGCCCAAGTCGGCCCTGAACCTGTCGTTTTCCAGGAGCCGAATGTCTGGGGCTCTCAAAAAAATCCGTCCGTGGACCCGCGCGGTGGACAAGGTGGTCAAGCCTCGCCTGCAGTTTCTCGCCCGCGAACCCTGGCTGTTGCTGATCTCTCTTCTCGTCATCGCGGCGGCGCTCATCACCTTTCCGCTGGGATTCATACCCTTGGCGCCGTTCATTCCAGGCGTCGCCGTCATCCTCGTCGGCCTTGGCGTCACGGCCCGGGATGGCCTGCTTCTAGGCATCGCGCTGGTGGTGATGGGCGCGGCGGGATTTCTGCTGGCCACCCGGTTCCTCTGACGTGGAGGAAGCGAGGCCACTCCCGCCGCCCGCTAAGGCGCGCGGGCGACAAGCTGGAAGAACGGCCCCAGCGCCGTGAGCAGCGGGCCGAAGCGCCTGCTTTGACGAACGGCCGCGTAGCCGTCCATCGCCAGTCCCTTCAAACCGCCACCGCGCTTTCCGGATATGCGACTGGGACGAATGTCCACGACATCCAGTCCGGCCTGCCCGCAGGCCTTGCGGAGCTTGCCGGGCGAGAGAAACGCCACGAACCGCAGGGCGTCATAGGCGTCCGGTCCTCGCGAAACCAACCGGGATCGCGGCGACCGAAACGCGGCGGCCCAGACGCCCGTCGCAGGATGAGGACCCAGCCAGTGCCGGTTGGCGGCGGACAACCAGAGCGTACCGCCGGGCCGGAGCTGACCGCGAATGGCGCATATCGCGGGCTCGATCTCGTAAGCGTGCTCAACGACGTCGAGTGCGAGGACGTGATCGAACTGCCCGTCCGCGAAGGGCGGCGCGGCAAGGTCGGCGCACACCAGCGTTGCGACGACGCTACTTTCCTCAAGCCGCTTCCGCGCGATGACCAGCCACCTCAGCGCGATGTCGAGCCCAACGACCGACGCGAACCTGTCCCCGCCCGCCAGGATTGCGCCGCCCGACCCGCACCCGACATCAAGCAGTCGCCCGTGCCGTCCTGTGTCGGCGAAATCATCCATCGCCAGTCCCGCACGCCGCGGGCCGTCCAGGGCGTAGCTGGCGAAGCGGGCCGCCGCCGCAGGCGTCACATCGTCCGTGATTTCATAGTAGTAGGCGAGCAACTCCGCGAAACTTCTGGTCTCAGCGGCCTTGTGCAGCTTTTCCGCTTTTGCGCGCTCCTCCTCCAGCGAGAGATAGCGGTCCGATCGCAACCGAAAGTCCGGGATCCCGAACAGGATCGGATAACGCCGCGCACAGGCGCTGCATTCGTAGGACTGCGCCTGCTCGACCACGGGTCCGCGGCAGGATGGACAGCAGAATTCAACAGGCTGGATCGTGGGACTCCCAGACGTCGTTGCGCCAACCGCCATCACACTGGATCGCCCCTGCAACCTGATACGCGTGCACCGAAAATCTGACGGCTCAGGCGCAATGCAACGACCAGGGCGGCTGCAGCCGCGAGGAAAACGATGAACGGCAAGCTGCGGTCTTCAAGCAGTTGGTAGGCCGCTGCGTGGGCGAGCGCGACCAGACCTGCCCAGGGGGCGAGTTGCTGCAGTTTCTTCCAGCTTCCAACTCCGAGCCGTCGCATCGCTGCGTCGCTCGAGATCAGGAGCAGGCCGGCGATCGCCAGGGTGCTGACAAGACCTGCGTAGTTCGTGAGACCGAAGAGATCGAAGCGCGGCGTCAGAGATCCGGCGGCAGGATCGAAAAAGTAGGGCCAGATGCGCCCCCCGAAGTGGACGAGGAGGCCGGCGCCCGTATGCAGCAGTGCGAACACGCCCGCCCAGATCGCCAAATCGCGCCTCAGATAGGTCGAGACGGGTCGCCTGCGGCGCCAGATGGCGTAGACCGGCCCGAGCAAAAGGGTGGTTGCCAGAAAAATGCACGCGGCATAAGCGGACCCAATGCTGAGCTGGAACTCAACCGTGCGGTCGTCGAAGCCCAGACAGAATGCGAACAGGATCGCGGATCCAAGGGCCGCAAGACACACATGCCTCACAACCCGTCCGTAGCTCATTCCAGTCTGCGTCGCGGGCTTGAGGGTCAACGTTGAGGCTCATTCGTAAACAGGCCGAATTCCGAAGCAAGTCCTGCACCGTCACATTCCTGGTCCATGATGCTGGTCTGGTCCATGATGTTGGCCCGGTCCATGCTGTTGGCGGATCACGACGGGAGCGATGACCAAAATAGAGGCGATCCGGGTCAGGCATGCGCCTTGCAGAAGTGCGAGGCGGGATACCAAGGGAATAAAATTGATCAGAGCTCGCCCGGCTGGAGAAAAGCCGGAGCAAGTGTCCACGCCAGATGATATGCGGTGGCCGGTCGCCGACCGTCCATGAAGATGCGGGTTTCGGCTCAGGCCGTCGACGAACAGGAACGAGCAGGGAGAGCTCAAGTTGAACCTCAACGGCGCAAACGCGAAAGACGCTGACCGCACAGTTATCATTGGCGGCGGCCCAGCCGGTCTCACAGCGGCTTACGAGCTGTGCGCCGCAAACAAGTCGAGTGTCGTTCTTGAAGCCGAGAATGATGTCGGCGGCATTTCGAGAACCGCCGAGTACAAGGGCTACAAGTTCGACATCGGCGGGCACCGCTTCTACACGAAGGTCAAGGTCGTGGAGCAGATGTGGCGCGACGTGATGGGCAAGGACTTCCTGACACGAAGCCGCTCTTCGCGCATTTTGTACAACAAGCATTTTTTCCAGTATCCGCTGGAACCCTGGAATCTGTTCCTCGGTCTGGGACCGATTGAAACCGGGCTCTGCCTGTTGAGCTACACAAAAGCCGGGCTCGAAAAGCACGCCAAGAAACTTCTCCGCATTCCGCAGCCCGAACGGGATTTTGAAACCTACGTGTCGATCAGGTTCGGCAAGCGCTTGTTCAAGCGCTTCTTTGAGAGCTACACCGAAAAGGTCTGGGGCATGAAATGCCGCGAGATCCAGTCCGAGTGGGCCGCCCAGCGCATCAAGGGGATTTCCGTGAAGAAGGTGATCCTCACCTTCCTCACCTTCGGCGGTAGGTCGGCCAAGGACGTCAAGATCAAGTCCTTCATCAACAGTTTCGAGTATCCCCGGCACGGACCCGGTATGCTCTGGAACCGCGTCAAGGAAATCGTCGAGCAGCGGCAGTCGGAGGTCGTGATGAACGCTCCGGTGACCCGCGTCCTGTGGGAGCCGGAGCGCGGCGTCACCGCCGTCGAGGCGGGCGGCAAGCTTTACGGGGGCGCGAACTTCATCAGCAGCATGCCGATCCGCGATCTGATCGCCGCCTTCGATCCCCCTCCTCCGCCGCATATCCTGAAGGCCAGGGATGCGTTCTCCTATCGGGATTTCCTGACTGTCGCGCTGATCACGCGCGGCCAGCCCAAGACCGAAGACAATTGGGTTTATATCCACGAACCCGAAGTCAAGGTCGGCCGCGTGCAGATCTTCGACAACTGGAGCCCGGAGATGGTCCCCGAGCCCGACAGGACCTGCTACGGCATGGAATACTTCTGTTTCGAAGGCGATGGGCTGTGGGCGATGTCCGACCCGGACCTTATCGCGCTGGCCAGCAAGGAACTCGAGCGCGTCGGTCTGGCCAAGGCGGCTGACGTCGTGGACGGCACGGTGGTCCGCCAGAAAAAAGCCTATCCCGTCTACGACGACGCGTTTCGTCCGGGCCTCGCGATACTGCGCGAATTTCTGGACAAGCTGCCCAACCTCCAGCTCGTCGGTCGGAACGGCATGCACAAGTACAACAACCAGGATCACTCGATGCTGACTGCCATGCTGGCGGTGCGCAACATCCTCGGGGCGCAATACGATCTCTGGAGGATCAATATCGACACCGAATACCAGGAAGAAGGCGGCAATATCACCGAGGAAGAACTTCACCAGCTGGAAAGGTCGCAGCCGCTCGTACCGATGCCGCTCGCCAGTTAACGGGAGTTACCGTGCTCGACGTCGCCATCATTGGCGCGGGATTGATGGGACGTTGGCATCTGGCCACGGCGCAGAGCCTTGGAGCCCGTGTGGTCGCTATTGTCGATCGCGACATCCACGCCGCCACGGGCCTGGCACGGCTCGCGCCCGCCGCGCTCACCGGGACCAGTCTGGCTGTCCTCGGTGATCGACCCGTGATGGCCGCCCATGTCTGCACGCCAACCGCCACACATGCAGAAATAGCGTTCGCGCTGGCCGCGATCGGGGTTCATGCATTCGTCGAAAAACCGCTGGCCGGAAGCGCCAGTGTGACGGGCTCTGTCCTCGAAGCAGCGCGTCGCGCGGGTGTCCAGGTTTGTCCGGTTCATCAATACGCTTTCCAGCCTGGCGTCGAACGCGCCCTCATCGCGATGCGCACACTCGGTCCGTTGCATCGCATCGACTTCAACATCTGTTCTGCGGGCGCCGATCGCGGCGCCATCAGCCCCGGAGATCTCGTGAATGAGATCCTTCCCCACCCCATTTCGATCCTGCAGCGGTTGATGCCGGGCGCGCCGGCAGCAAGTCTGCAATGGGCGATCCTGCGCTCGAAGCCGGGAGAATTGCTGGCGACGGCCGCGCATGAGGGCGTGCTGATATCCATTTTCGTCAGCGCTCACGCCAGACCCACGTGCATGAACACGCACATTCAGTGCGGGTCGGGCAGCATCGACATCAACGGCTTCCACGGCTACGCGGTCGTCAATTCCGGAGACGTTTCACGATCCGCCAAGATCAGCGCGCCGTTCATGGGATCGCTGCGAACATTGGCCGCCGCATCGTCCAACCTCGTTGGCCGATCGCTGCGACGGGAGCCCGCCTATCCGGGCCTGAAGAGCCTCACGCGGCTGTTCTACGCAGCGATTGCGGTCAGGGGCGGGGCGGGGCCTCCGATCGATTCAGCGACGATCCTGGAGGGCGCCGCAGTTCGCGATGTCCTGACGGCTGAAGTCCAGGACTCCAGACGCCGGCAAGCGTCATGACCGACACGACCGCAGGCATGCGCGGCGCGCTTCGTCAGGCGATGACGGTTGTGGTGATGCCGTTGGCGGGCGAGCCCGCCCTTGGAGAGTGTCTGAAGGCCGTTTCGGCCCAGGCGGACATCGTTGTGATCGCGCGACCCGAACCTGGCCCCGAAGACCAGAGCGTGCCGGCGAGACGGCTGCGGGCGCTCAAGGCGGCGAAAACGGACCTGGTCGCCTTTCTCGAGGACACCTGCATTCCGGACCCTGGCTGGTATGCTGCGATCCACGACGCATTCGAAAATCCGGAAGCTGCGGCCGTCGGCGGTCCAGTCGAGATTTCACGGCTGCTTCCGGCCCGGTTCCGCGCACTTGGCATCTGCGAGTATGCACGATTCCAGGCGTCCAGGCTGCCGACGGCCGGTGACCCTGTCCGGGTGGGCTCCCTTGCAGGCGCCAACTTCGCGGTTCGAAAATCCGCGATCGGGGACGTGACGTCGGCAACGGACATGGTCGACAACGCCATGTTCGCTAGTCTTCGCGCGCGCGGGCCTGTCCTCATGGACCGCAAGGCGAGCGTCACCTATGCCGCGCAGGACCGCCATGGAGCGCGCCTGTCGACCCGGTACCACCATGGTCGCATCTATGGCGGCGGGCAGTTTGCCGGAAAACCGCTCATGCTGCGACTGGCGCTGGCTGCGAGAACGGTCGCGGTGCCGGCGGTGCTGACCATTCGATCGTTTCGGGACGCTCCCGGGTGGCTCTGGCGTGCTCCGCAGGTAATGCTGTGGATCATGATGATGCATGGCAGATGGGGCGTAGGCGAATTCCTGGGAATCGCCACCGGTCGCATTGGCCGCAGCCTCAAGGAGTGGACCTGACCCATGCGTAACCAGGGGGAAACGCATCAACGGCGTAAGGTTCAGCGCGTGCGCGAGGACAACGACCTGGCCAGGCGCGGTTTCGGATGAGCACGGATTGCGCTCTCACCATTGTCGTCGCGGTCAAGGATGCTGCGGCGAACCTCGCCGATCTCTCGACACGGCTTGGTTCAGCGGCGTCTTCCGGAAACCAGCTTCTGTTCGTCTTTGCCGGACCGCCTCCGGACGGCTGGACTCCCCCGCCCGGGGGCGAGACTCTTTCTTCTCCTGAGAACACCCTGATCCCCGAACTCTGGCGGGACGGAATACTGCGTGCGCGCGGCAAGCATGTCGCACTAACCTCCGCTCACTGTCTTCCCTCGCCGGACTGGGTTGCGACACTCCTCGCTGCCGACCTGCAGAAGAATGTTGGCGTCGGCGGGGTCATCGAACTCGACCCTCGATGCTCGCCAGTTCACAAGAGCATCTATCTCCTCCGCTACCTTGCGTTTGCACCTCCGCAACGGGCCCGCGCCGTCGCCGATATCGCGGCGGACAACGCAATCTACCGGCGCGCGGAAATCATGGCTCATCCCCAGTTGCTGGCGAAGGGCTTCTGGGAGCCGTCATTCCACCGCCGGTTCGCGACAGAGGGCCTTTCGCTTTGCGTCGCGCCGGCGATCCGCGTCGGGTATCGCGGCCGGGAGCTCGCCGGCGACTTTGCACGCCAGCGCCTGCAGCATGGCCGCGAATATGGTGAATCGCGATCCCGGGCGCTGCCGTTGCTGCGGCGTGTGGCCTACCTGCTTGCCTCCCCGCTCGTTCCGTTTGTCATTCTGACTCGCGTAACGCGGCGGGCGTTTCGCGGTGACATCTATCTGCGGGCGTTGCCGGTCGCCTCGCCGTGGCTGCTGTGGTTCATCGCCAGCTGGAGCATTGGGGAAATAGGCGGCTATCTCAACGCCGTGCTCCGGCCGGCTCGGGGAGAAGAGCGCTCATGACGAACGATCGCGAAAATGGCGCGGAGGATATGGCGGCCCGGCCTTACAGCATCACCGTCATCATGCCGGCCTACAATGCCGTTGCGTTCCTGCCGCACAGCCTTCCCCCGTTGTGCCAGCTGCTGACAGCCGGCAAGGTGCTGGAAGTCATCGTGATCGACGATTCCTCAAGCGACGCCACAGCGCGCATGGCGAGCGAAATGGGCGCCCGGGTCATCCCCTCCGGGGGCCGTCTCGGGCCGGGCGGCGCGCGCAACATCGCGGCCAAGCAGGCGAGCGGGGATATTCTCTGGTTTGTCGATTCCGACGTGGTCGGGCGCCCGGACGGTCCGGAAAAAATCGCACGCGCATTCACCGACCCAGGCGTCTGGGCCGTGTTTGGCTCCTATGACGACAAGCCGCGCGCCCAGAATTTCGGATCCCAGTACAAGAATCTTGTCCACCATTTCGTCCACCAGCAGGGCAAGCCGGATGCTTCGACATTCTGGGCGGGGTATGGCGCCATCCGGAAAGACAGGTTTCTGGCGGTCGGCGGCTTTGACGGTGAGCGCTACACGATGCCGTCCATCGAGGACATCGAGCTGGGATATCGCCTTCGCGACAATGGCGGACGGATCCTGCTCGACAGGACCCTGCTCTGCACGCACCTCAAGCTCTGGACGGTGCGTGAACTCATAAGGGTCGACATTCTCCGGCGGGCCTTGCCGTGGGGCCGTCTCATGCTGTCGCGCGGCGGCCTCGACAACGATCTCAACGTCGGCTGGACCGAGCGCCTGAGAGCGGGCCTGGCCGGGCTGGTCGTTCTTTCAGTGCTGGCAGCCCTGGTGGGCGTTGCGCCGTTCTGGACGCCGCTGGCCGCGTTCGCACTGGCGGTCGCCGTCAACGCAAAGCTGTTCGCCGCATTCGCGCGTCACAAGGGAGTGTTGTTCGCCTTGGCCGCAATCGCATTCCATCAGGCCTACTACATCTACAGCACCGCAGCGTTTCTCTGGTGCTGGACGGAACGCAAGCTCGCACGACCGGCAAGAGCGGGATAGCGACGCCATGGCCGCCCCGCACCCTCATCAGCCAGGCACACTCGGTGACATGGTCATGCCGGCCACGACATCCCCGTGGTGCTGTCCTGTCTGCCGCGGCGATCTCTCGACAGTCGCCGAGCGGTCGTCCTGCCGATCGTGTGCAAACACCTATCCGGTCATCGCGGGCATACCGGATCTCCGGGTCGATCGACAGGCGTGGATCAACTTTGAGCACGACCGGAAACGGGCGCTTGAAATCGAAGCGCATGTCGGGACCTCCGGGCTGGAGTCAGCGATCCGGGACGTGTTCCGTTCGTCGCGAGGCATGACGGAAGACAAATCCTCCCTTCGCACCCGTCAGGTTCTGAAAGGGGTCGATAAGTGCTCCTCGCAGATTCAGGGCTGGCTGGAGCCCCTGTTAATTCCCCCCGCGATCGAGATCGGTTGCGGGCCTGGGCAACTGCTGGCCGCCGCCGCGAGGCATGGGAAGTCATTGTCCGGACTGGACGTCTCTCTCGAATGGCTGGTCATCGCGAAACATCTGGCGCGCGCCAATGGCGGAGACGTTCATCTGGCGGCGGGCATGGCGGAGAGGCTGCCCCTGCAGTCGTCCTCGATGAAATCCGTCATTTCTCTGGACGTCATCGAGCATGTTGGTGACCAGCCGGCCTGCTGCCAGGAAATAATCAGGGTTCTCGCGCCAGAGGGCCGATTTGGCCTGTCGACGCCCAATCGCTTCAGCCTGTCGCCTGAGCCTCATGTCGGGGTGTGGGGCGTTGGCTATCTCCCGGTCGCCCTGCAACCGGCCTGGGTTAAGCTTGTGTCTGGGCAGGACTACGCCTTCACGCGCCTGCTGAGCCGGTCGGAAATGTTGCGACTGTTCGCGCCTTCCGATGACATAGAGGCCGATGTGGTGTTTCCGGAAATATCCGATGAAGACATAGCGCTCTTTACGGGTCCGAAGGCGAAATTGGCGCGACTCTACAATCAGAGCCTTGCTCTGGGATTTCTGAAATGGGTGCTTCCGCTTTTCGGGGCCTATTATCGCGTCCAGGGACGCAAGCTGGGAACGCAGGACCCGCCCATACGGCGCCGCGGATTTCCAGAACAAGCCGGCGCGGAAAAGCCCGCCCAGGCCGCGCCCTCGCAGCGCGCTGGTTAGCGTCAACATGGCCCGCGCCCTCCTCCTGATCGGCCTGATGCAGTTTCTGGCGCTGCTGGTCGGCGTCCTTCGGCAGAAAGGGCTTTCGGTCTTCCTTGGACCTGAAGGCCTCGGCATCGTCGGCACCATCGACCAGATCGTGCTCCTGGTGGTCCAGTTGGGCGCGTTCGGATTGCCGTTCACCGCCCTGAAGTTCATGTCGCAAGCTCAGGGCGAAAGCGCCGCCGCGTTCCGGCACGTCAGCAACCGGTTCCTCCGCCTGATTACCCTGCTGTCGGTTTCGGCAACGCTTTTGTGCGGACTGGCGCTTGCCCTTTGGCCACAGCTGTCCGGCCCCAAAATGGCCCCGTACACCAACTCGCTGCTGGTCGCCGTCCTGGGGATCGCCCCGCTGATGATCGCGAGCTTCCTGGTGAATGTTCTGGCGTCGGCGCGGCGGCCTCTCGCCGGCTCGGCGCTCGGCCTGGTCGTGGCCGCGATTTCCGCTGCCAGCGCCATCATCGGCGCGACCATGGGGGGAACGATCGGGCTCTATGTGGGATCGACTGCAGCAGGACTGGTGACGACGCTTGGGGCTCTCGTCTATCTCGACTTAACGGAAGGAATTTCGTTCTTCCGGCGGCCTCAGGAACAGCTAAGCGCGGATCATCGGACCCCCGCGATCGGCGTCACCGCCCTGTCCGTCTACGTGACCATGATCGCATACACGGGAATGCTCCTGGCGGTGCGATATGGCGTGCTCGCTGTGGCGGGAGAACGGGAGGCGGGCATCCTCCATGCCGCACTGACGGTTTCGCTGACGGCCGGATCGCTCCTCGCCGCCATGACCGCTCTTTATCTCGCGCCGACGCTCAATCGCCTGAAGGATGCCGAGGAAAAGCAGAGGCACACCCACATGTTTGCCGGTCGCATCCTTGCGCTGTTCATGCTCGGGGCCGTCCCCCTGGTGCTGTTTCCGCAGCTGGCGATGACCATCCTCTATACCCACGCCTTCCATCCGTCGGCTGTCCTGATCGCCGGCTTCCTGGTTTGGCAATGTCTCTATCAGTTGATGAACGTCTATCTGCAGCTTCTGGTTGGACTGGACGAAATGCCATTCATGGCGCTCGCCGCATCGACGGGATTGTGCGTCGCGGCGGCGCTGACCGTCGCGCTCGCGGGCGTTTTCGGCTCCAGCACGGTCTGGATAGGACTGAGCATCGGCGCGGTACTGTCTGGCGGACTGATGATCGCCCGCTTGCGCGCCAGGCACGGCCTGCGAATTCCACCGCATATTATCGTAAGGCTGGGCCTACTGCTTGGCGCGATCGCTCTCGGGCATGTGTTGTTCAATCCTGCGACCGAGAACACAATGTCAGGCGTCGCTGCGCGCCTGACATTTGCCCTGATCGCGTTTGGCTTGCTGGTCCTGCAGATGCAAAACGAGGAAAGGGCGCTGATCCACGGCGTGGTGACGGCCGCGCGACGACGATTGGGTTTGACAGCATAATCGCGGCCGTGAACTCGGGGGGCTTTATCTAGCGTCCTGGAAACTCCCGGTTAACCGTCAGAT
>JAWXBJ010000189.1:0-8139 GCA_034439955.1 Alphaproteobacteria bacterium | reverse complement strand
GTGAACACGCGATACGACAAGACAGATTCAAGCTATGCAGCAACCTGGAACATCGCCGCCACCATCATCGCTTTGCGGTAATTGTCCACAGAGCCTAGTCTTTCCACATGAAAACCGTCGCCCTCACCCTGCTCGCCGGCATCGCCCTCATGGCCTGCACCCCGTCCACAGCGCCCGAGGTGACGGACGGAACGCCTGTCGCCAGGGCGCCGCTCGAACCAGCCTCGGCGCCGCCCTCGAGCCTGCCCGCCGACACCGTCAATCCGCCCGAGGACGCCTGCAACGCGGCTCAATACGCCCCCATGGTGGGCGAACCTGCGGGGCTGGTCGGCATACCGCCCGCCAGCCCCAGCGTGCGCCACATCCGACCGGACACCGAGGTGACGATGGATTTCCGCGCCGACCGCCTCAACATCGACATCAATGCCGACGACATGATTACCGGCTTCCGCTGCGGGTAACGCATACGGATCAGCGGCTGAACATCGTGTAATCCGATACGCCAGAAAGTTCGGCCTGAACAAAACCCTGTACTCCCCGGCCGGCGAGTAAGGATCGGACAGCGTCTCCTATCGCATGAGGCACGACGATTTCCTGGATAAAATCAAAATAAGATCGGCCATTTACGGATCGAACTAGCGCACAGTCCTCAAGGTTCAATCGATTGCCGAGTTTGTGAGCGGACGCTTGAGTGACGCTCTTTGCTAATTCCAACAACATTCGAATCTGGATCGGCCAAAGATGGCTGAACTTCGATCCCAATGGATAGCATTCGAACCCTTCTGACGCCGTATTGACTATCCGCCACTCACGCTGATCATAGAACCCAAATGCCTCGTTATCGAATGAATCGACCTGCTGAAAGTTCGACAGAACGATCTCAATGAATTCGGCAAGGATGAAGGCTGGCGTCCTGTCGGTATCTAGCAGTCTGAAAGCCTTGAGAGCATCCTCTTTTTTTAGCTTGTTGAGCGGCCCAAACGTTCGATCGTTTTCAGGGATCATCAGATTCCTGAGATCAAGCTCGGGCTTATCGAGATAATCCTTCTTGAGAGAAGGGTGAGCGGTTGCTTCGATCCTCGCCACAGCAATCAAGAGATGACGAATGTCGGCTAGCTTGTAGAGCAAGTCCTGGCCCAGACCGCCATTGCTAACGCGAGCAGAGGTCTCCGTGGGTATGGCGCCCGCGTGGCCCACGGGCAGGTAGACCGTGGGCATCATGCCAAGCGTGATTGCCGCGCGCGCCGATAATCCGACAGTAATGGGCCCAAACATTCGAGCGTGCGAATACCCAGTCTCGTTCGGCCGAAAAAGTTCCTCGCGGGTGAGAGCCGTAAAGCACGATCTCGTTTGCACAATCGTCGTGACCGGCGGCGGCCGAAGTTCTGCAAGGGGATTTGGACCAATTCTTTTTACTTCGGGAGTAAGGAGCAGGCCAAAATCGATCAGAAAAGCGAGGATCGCCAGCCCTGACTCAACCTGCTCATTTTCTTCGCAGCGACTTCCCTCAATCGTCCGCGGAAAACTCTGGTAGAGACGCCGATCGGCCATCCCTATTCCTCAAAAAGTACTGCGGTGAATTGCCTCCAGGAATCGGGATGCTCCTTCGCGACCGTTCGAAGCATTGCTACCTGATTGGCCAGCAGGATCCCGTCCAGCTGGGCAGGCGTTGGCTGAGCTTCAATGTCGTTTTCACCGAGATACATGTCAGCATCGGCGAGGTATTCCAGCATGGACACGCAAAGTTCGCCATTTGGGTCAGATTGACAGACGGGGCTCCCCAGCACAGCGCTCGTCAAAGCATCGACAACGGGATCAGCTACACTTTGCACGATGTCGATCGCGCCTAGCAATTCAGTGACATAGTATACGAAAAGGCGCGGCAGAGGCTCGCCCAATTCGCCATCCTGATCCACGGGGTGAATGGAAGCGCGACCGAATTTGTGCAGCGCACTCTCTATCAACACCGTTCCGTTCGCCAACAGGCGTACCTTGGGCGACCGCAGATAATCGCTTACCTCCCAATGCTGGGTCTCGAACTGATAACTGTCATCGTTTACGTCTGGGAGGCCTTCGTTCAATTTGATCATCGCGGCAGTCTCATCCGAGAACTCTTTGTCATCGGAGAAGTCCAGTGCGTAGAGAGCCTGTTCAAGCGTCGGATCGCCTGCAAATTCGAGCGCACAAAGAAACTCTCCCCTCTCGAAAGCCTCCACATGGGTACACGGCGTCAGCCCATTCGCCGCCGCTTGTTCGGGCAGCAACACGTAAGCGCTGAAGACGCCAACCCCGTCACTATGAGTGAGAGAATTGTCTATGAGCGAAGCGATTCGCCCCAGTCGCTCTTCGGTGATCTCAAGAAAGTGGCATGAGCCCTCATTCTCGATACAGAGCCGCCCGGCCGCCAGATCAAACTGCAACCCGATCTCGCCATCGAGGGGTTGGTCGCTGCCATCGGACTGTTCGACCACAAAATGAGCCTGGCTCACAAAGAGAACGCCGCCAAACGCCAAGCTGCCTGAGGACAGCGCCGCAATCGGACTCCTGGAGTTGACGATGCGTTGAAAGCCCCAGGATGCGTTCGTCAGCGAGACGAACATCATCAGAGCCAAAATAGCTCGTGCAGCTAATCTCATTCTCATCCCCCCAGCGCGATTAACCATTTATCATGCTGGTTGGACGATTTCAATCCAGGCGGTCTCCCTACCCCACGGCCTGGCCGGCCCGCTCCATGCCGAGCGCCAGGATGCGGTTGAGCAGATCCGGATATGTGAGGCCCTCGGCCGCCGCCGCATAGGCGAATTCCTGGCTTGATGCGATTTCCGGATTGGGGTTGGCCTCGATGAAATAGGGCGTCAGGTCCTCCGACAAACGGAAGTCGATCCGCGCATATCCATCCAGCTCCAGCGTCTGGCAGATCGTGCTCACCATCCGGCGGATGCGTGTGATAAGCGCCGGCGGCAGGTTCCTGGCCGGCCCGTGGATCACCCCGCGCCGGCTCTGATAGTCGAGATTGTGCTTGGCCATTTCCGTCGCGATCAGCCGCGTCCCGGATAGATTGCTGAATTCCAGCTCCCACAGCGGCAGGATCTGGCGCCGGTCATTGCCCAGCACGCCGACATAGATTTCCCGGCCCTCGATATACTGTTCGGCGATCGCCGCCGTCTTCACCCGCTCGTGGATATAGCCGACCCGCTCGACCAGCTTTTCGTCGGTCTCGACGACGGAGGCCTGCGAGATGCCCAGCGAGGCGTCCTCGCTCAGGCTTTTGACGATCAGCGGAAACTCCAGGCCCTTGGGCCGCTTCACCTTGCGTCCCAGCGGAAAGACGCCGAAGGCCGGCACCGGAATGCGGTGGTATTTCAGCAGCTTCTTCGAAAGGTCCTTGCCGCGCGCCAGCATGATGCCGCGCGGGGAACAGCCCGTATAGGGCATGTGCAGCAGCTCCAGCAGGCTCACCACATTCTGCGCATAGAGCGTCTGGCCGTGACATTCCTCGAGCAGGTTGAAGACGATGTCCGGCTTCCAGTTCTCGATCTCGTCGCGGATTGTCGTCAGCTCTTCCTGCACCCCGAGCGCCTTCACCTCGTGACCGCTCGCCCGCAGCGTCGTGATGACATCGTACTCGGTCTTCCAGGCATAGCTCTGCTGTTCGCTCACCCCTTCGAGCGAATCCGGCGGAATGAGATCGGGGTGGGCCAGCGCCAGAACGCGCAGATGTCTCATACCGCGATCCACTGCTTCCGCGACGAGGAGTAGAGCGAATGCACCGACTTGTCGGCGAGCATCGCCGTGAGGTCCGTCCGCAGCCGCCGCTCCGAACCGGGGGCGCGCAGCTTGAGCGCCCGGCAGCGGTCGATCACATCGTCGAGAACCGCGTCCAGCGTGATCTGGTAGGCCCCGGTCCGGCGCGAGACCGAGCGGCGGATTTCGGCCCGGTTGCGTCGGATGAAGGTCGAGGCCGGCGGCGATCCGCGATGCCGCGGCTCGGCCGAGAAGATGCGCCGCAGCTCGCCGTCGAACTTGGCCGGCGCATGTACAGCATAGTGTTTGAGCTTGCGAGCATAATGGTCGCCGAGCGTCATCGTCAGCTTGCTGGCGGGATCGACTGCGATCCGGCTGGTCAGGATCGGCCGCTCGCCCGCGATCCCGGCCATCAGCTCGTCGACATAGGTCAGCTTTTCCAGGGCCGGCCAGCCCTCATAGCGCTTGCGCCAGTTCGAGCGCGGCGTCAGCCAGACGGCGAACGTCTCGGCGAAATCCTCATCGGGATGGCATTGGGCGTACCACCGGCGCAGGTGCTGGACATAGTTTTTGCTGGTCGGGTTGGGCCGGTAGCGTTCCGGATAGGGCGTCGAGGACCTGCCGAACAGGATCTGCCAGCGCCGCCGCCTGTGCAGCCCATAGGCGTGCTGGACCACGTGGCCGGCCTCGTGCCGCAGTATTTTCAGGCAGTCGCGCTTGGTGCCGCCCTCTACGTCCAGCATCATCCGGCGTTCCAGCTTCGCCAGCCTCGGATGGGCAAGGTAGAAGGGAAATGAAATCCCCGGCGTGTTGTCCGGGCTGAACCATTCATCCGATATCCAGGCGTGCGGACGCGCCAGTATGCCCCGCGCCGCGAGTTCGCCATTGAGCGTGAGAAGGCATGTCTCCAGCCACGTCCCGTCCACAGCAAGATCGAGGTCGCGGAACCGCAGCTCCAGCAGCTTTGCGTCCGTGAGCTTGACCCAGGTTGGCTGGACCTTTCGCCGCCGCGCGGCGAGGATTTTCGGGATGGGGGAATCTCTCATGGCGCTTAGGTCACATGGCCCTGAAACCGTTGCAACTTTCCTAAGCGGATTTCTCGGGCGCCTTTCCTGCGATCGTTCTGAAACGATTGATCCAGATCGACCGCGTCAGATCGACCGCGTTAGGGGCGCGCCGCGCCTTGCCAAGCCGTCCAGGCCATACCCTCCAGGCCATACCCTCAAGGAGCGCTCAGCCCGGGAAAACGAAGCTTGCTCTGGCGTCAGCCCGGCATGTCCTTGGCAATCAGCATCTGCAGACGCCGGGCGAATTCCGGGGCGAGCGCCCGGGCGTTTCCGGTCGACGAGTAGGCGCCGAGAACATTGGTCAACTTTGCTCCGCGCGCCCAGGTCATCGCGGCGATGCGCTCTCCGGTGATCGAATCGAGCACCTCGGCCTCCAGCGCCATCGAGCCATAGTCCACCGCGCCGATCAGCGCGGTTGTCAGCACGTTGAGAGCGACATTGGACGTCTCGACCAGGGCGATGGCGTATCGAACCCGCAATGCGCCGGCCCCCGGCTCGACGACGATGACGCGGTCCCGCGCAAGCTCCAGCGCCAGGGCCTCGGAAAGCGCGCTGCGGATGGCTTCGGCCTCCTGCGGCGAGAGCCGCGTCTCGATCAGGGTGGCTTCCTCGATCAGGACCGCCGTGTAGGCGGATGTCCGGTCCGCAGCGGACGTCTGGACGCGGACAGCGCCGGTCTCTTCCGATGGCCGAAGCTGATCATAGGAGGCAAGAAAACCGGAAGGGGCGACTTTTGGCGTTGCGCAGGCAGCCAGGGACGCGATGGCGGCGAGGGCCAGGATGGGCCTGACGAACCGACAGCGCAAAGCCATTCCAGGAAGCGCCATCTCGACCCCTCGATCGGCCGGGGCTGTGGAGACGTTCCGCCGCGCCCGGTTACAGCCGGTTCGCTGGCGCAGCCGTGCCGGTTACACCTTCCAGGCGAGAAATCAGGCGAGGCGAGAAATCAGGCCAGGCGAGAAATCAGGCCAGGCGAGAAATCAGGCCAGGCGAGAAATCGGGACAATCGCGAGGTCGCCCGGAGGATCTTATCCTGGGCCGGACCCCTTCGTGAGCGACAGGGTCGAACGGCGCATCGCAACATCGCCTTGCTTCCGGGCCGGACTTGCGTATAACCCCCGGTTCCACGCGCCGGGCGGGGCCACATTGGCATGCCTCCCCGGTCAATTCAGGGCGTCGCGCTGTCTCCTTATCGGAGCCGGGTCGGACTGTCGCCCACGGGAGACCTGAAATGCCGAAGATGAAGACGACCAAGGCCGCTGCCAAGCGGTTCACGCTGACTGCGTCCGGCAAGCTGAAACACGGCGTCGCCGGCAAACGTCACCGACTGATCAGCCACAATGCGAAGTACATCCGCCAGAACCGCGGCACCGAGGTTCTGGGCGACATGGACGCCCCCCGCATTCTCAAGAAGTTCCTGCCCTACGCCCGCAAGAAGGCCAAGGCCTGAGCTTTCCCGCTTCCCGTTCCTGATCAGATTTTCGGAGACAGTCCATGCCACGCGCACGCGGTAGAGTTCCGGCCCACGCCCGGCACGTCAAGGTCATCAAGGCGGCGAAAGGCTTTTACGGCCGCCGCAAGAACACGTTTCGCACCGCCCAGGCCGCCGTCGTCAAATCCGGCGTCAACGCCTTCAAGGGCCGCAAGCAGAAGAAGCGGAATTTCCGCTCGCTCTGGATCCAGCGCATCAACGCCGCCGTCCGCGAGATCGACGAGACGCTGACCTATTCACGCTTCATCGACGGCCTCACCAAGGCCGGCGTCCAGGTTGACCGCAAGGTCATGTCCCAGCTCGCCATTTCCGAACCGGTCGCTTTCGGCGCCCTGGTGGAGAAAGCCCGGTCGGCGCTGGCGGCCTAGTGTCCTGATTCTGAAGTTCGCAAGATTGTCGCGGCAGGCCCTGAGGCGAACTTCAGAATCGAAAGGACACTAGAATCTTGGACTTGCTAGTGTGGTTTGGGTTCAGAAGTTCGCAAGCCGGCTGCGGCGAGATCATGCGAACTTCTGAACCGCCACACTAGTTGGGTCGGATCGTCCCGCGAATGCGGGGCGTCTATCCGTCCCACACTAAAGACTCGCCGACCCTTATCGTCGGATGCTTTCTCCGCTAGTTCCGACCGCATGATCGCGAGGCGGATGAGCCCGCGCGTCTCAACCGGGAGCCCGGCATGTCCGCCATCGACCAGCTTCCCGCCATCGAGGCCGAAATCCTGGCGGCCATAACCTCCGCCTCCGACGAGGCGGCGCTTGACGCCATCCGCGTCGCCGAGCTTGGCAAGAAGGGCCGCATCTCGCTTCTGATGCGCGAGCTTGGGACCATGTCGCCCGAGCAGCGCCAGACCGCTGGTCCGGCCCTCAACGGCGCCCGCGACCGCCTCGCCGAAGCCGTCTCCGCCCGCAAATTAGCCCTCGAACGCGCCGCTCTCGACCAGCGCCTCCTGTCCGAGCGCGAAGATCTCACCCTCCCCTCGCGTCCCGAGCCCCAGGGCGCCCTCCACCCGGTCATGCAGGTCTTCGAGGAGGTCGCCGCCATCTTCGCAGACATGGGCTTTTCCGTCGCCGAGGGCCCCGACATCGAGGACGATTTTCACAACTTCACGGCCCTTAATTTCCCTCCGGGCCACCCGGCCAGGGAAATGCACGACACCTTCTTCCTGAAGCCGGCGGCGGACGGCACGCGGAAGGTCCTGCGCACCCATACCAGTCCGGTGCAGATCCGCACCATGCTGAGCCAGAAACCGCCCATCCGCATCATCGCGCCCGGGCGCGTCTACCGTAAGGACTGGGACGCGACCCACACGCCGATGTTCCACCAGGTCGAGGGTCTGGTCATCGACAAGGTCGCCCATATGGGACACCTCAAATCCTGCCTCACCGAATTCTGCGCACGCTTTTTCGAGGTGGAGCGCGCTGAAACCCGCCTGCGCCCGCACTTCTTCCCCTTCACCGAACCCTCCGCCGAAATGGACGTCCGCTGCGATCGCCAACCTGGCAAGGACGGAGTGGGGGCCGAGATCAGGGTCGGCGTCGGCGACAGCTGGCTGGAAATCCTCGGCTGCGGCATGGTTCACCCCAGCGTTCTCAAATCCTGCGGCATCGACCCGGACGAACACCAGGGCTTCGCCTTCGGCATGGGCGTCGATCGCCTCGCCATGCTGAAATACGGCATGCCGGATCTGCGGCCCTATTTCGAAGCCGACGTCGACTGGATCAGGCACTACGGCTTCAAGCCGTGGCTCCTGCCCACCGTCACGGGGGGGCTGTCGTGACGCACCTTTCCTGCACCACCGCTGACGCTCCCCTCCCCCTCGTGGGGAGGGGCGGGGGG
>JAWXBJ010000188.1:0-2501 GCA_034439955.1 Alphaproteobacteria bacterium | reverse complement strand
GCGCGAGACCGGCAACGCCCGCGAACGCGGCGGCAACCCCAAAAACCGCGCCGGAAGCCAGCAGACGATGTCTCGCGCCATGTCTCATTAAGTGTCTCCCGGGAGTTTCTTCGCGAAGTGTAATCCTGATTTCAGTATCGTCGCGAACCGCCGCACCGTCAACGCGGCGAGGGCTGTCGGGCGCTCGCGAACGAGGCGATCCGGGTCACGTTTCTGCTATCGCGGCGTGTGTATGGCAGGTCTCCGCCCCTCGCTCTTGGAGTTCCCGCGTCCTGCGCGGCCCCAAGGCCAGGGGCGAGAGATCGATCAGGCCCAGCGCAGGTCGGCCTGCGTGATCGGCAGGTTGCGAACGCGTTTGCCCGTAGCGGCGAAAATCGCGTTGGCGACCGCAGGCAGGACTGGCGGCAAGGCCGGTTCGCCCAGACCCGTCGGCGAGTTGTCCGTGATCAGGAAATGGACGTCGATCTGCGGCGCCTCGTTCATCCGGATCAGCGGCATGTCGAAGAAATTGGTCTGGACGGTGCGGCCCTTGTCGATGGTGATCTGCTGGCGCATTTCGCCGATGCCGTCGATCACCGACCCCTCGACCTGGTTGCGGGCGTTGGTCGGGTTGATGAGGTGGCTGCCGACATCGCCGACAACCCAGACTTTCGTCACCCGCCACTGGCCGGACTGATCGACCTTGACCCTAGCCACCTGGGCGAAATGGCCCTGGTGACAATAGTAGAAGGCGATGCCCATGCCCGTGCCCTTGGGCAGGGAGGACCGGTTGGCCCAGCCCGAACGCTCGGCCACCGAGTTAAGGCAGTCGGTCATCCGTTTCGGGCTGAAGCCGGCCCGGCCCGGCGTCGCGGCCGGTGCGGAGGCGCTGGCGAGAAGTTCAAGCCGGAAGGCGAGCGGATCCTTGGCCGACGCGTGGGCGATCTCATCGAGGAAGGATTGATAGACGAAGCAGACAGCGTTGGAGGTCGGCGCGCGCAGCGGCCCGGTCGGCACGCCGAACGGGATCACCGACATGCCGTAATTCGTGTTCGGGATAAACGCGGCCGGAAACTCCGTGGGGGGAAGGCCTGCCGAGGAACCTGGCTTGTCGCCGGTTCCGAACGTCACGAAGTGGTTGGTGAGGGCGACAAGCTTGTTGTCCTTGTCGAGGCCCGCCTTGAAATTGTGATAGCCGGCAGGCCGATAGGGGTTGTGCTGCATGTCGTCCTCGCGGGTCCACAGCAGCTTGACGGGGATATTGCCCGCCTGTTTCGAGATCGCGGCCGCCTCGACCATGTAGTCGTTGGAAAGGCGACGGCCGAAGCCCCCGCCGCAGCGAATCATGTGGCACTTGATGGCGGACTTCTCGACGCCGACTGCGGCGGCGACCAGGGTGAGGCCGCCGTCGGGACGCTGGGTCGGCGACCAGATTTCAACCGTGCCGTCGCCCTTGACATGAGCCGTGGTGTTCTGCGGCTCGAGCGGCGCGTGGACGAGGAAGGGATAGAAGTAGGAGGCTTCCAGCGTCTTGGCGGCGCCTTTCAGGGCGGTGGCGGCGTCGCCGCTGTTGTGGAGGTTGGGAACCTGCGGCGCCTTTTTGGCGAGGTCGGCCGCCTGGCGGTTGTAATCCACCGTGGACTGCGAGGCGGTCGCGCCCTCGTCCCAGACGATGTTGAGCTTCTTGCGGGCTTCCTTGGCCGTCCACCAATCGTCGGCGACGATGGCGACGCCGTCGAGCAGGCCCATCAGATCGGTACCGACCTGACGCACGATGAAGGCGTCGACGACGCCCGGAACGGCCTTGGCCGCCGCGAGATCCGCCGATACGACCTTGCCGCCGAAGACCGGCGATTTCTCATAGACCGCATATTTCATGCCGGGAACGACGACATCGATGCCGAAGATCGGCTCGCCGCGGACGATGCGGGGCGAGTCCCAGTTCTTCACGTCCTTGCCGATGATGCGGTAGTCCCTGGCGTCCTTGAGCTTGAGCCCGTCGATGACGGCTTTCTCGGGCGCAGGCAGTTTGGCGGCGTCGGCCGCCAGCTCGCCATAGGAGATCGTGCGGTTCGAGGCCGCGTGCTTGACGACGCTGGGGCCGGTGGTGAGTTCGGCGACGGGGACCGACCATTTGGCGGCGGCGGCCGTAAGCAGCATGTGGCGGGCCGTCGCGCCGACCTGGCGATGCGGCGTCCAGTGCTGCGGCGTGGCGAAGGAGCCGCCCGCGATCTGGTTGCCATAGCGGGTCTGGTCCGCCATCGCCTGCTCGATCCTGACCTTCGACCAGTCGGCGTCGAGTTCCTCGGCGATCAGCATCGGCAGCATCGTCTTGATGCCCTGTCCGATTTCCGGGTTCTTCGCCATAATGCGGATCGTGCCGTCGGAGCCGATGGCGACATAGGCGTTCATGTCGATGGGCAGTTCGACCGGCCTGGCCGGGGCGGCGGCGACGGTGGCCGCGCCGTCCGTAACGTCAGGCGTCGCGCAGGCTGCAAGCATCAGCCCGCCGCCGGCGGCGG
>JAWXBJ010000187.1:0-19323 GCA_034439955.1 Alphaproteobacteria bacterium | reverse complement strand
GAATGACTTTGCTGAATACTGTGCGCCCATACGTGATAGCCCTGCCTTTTCAGGGAGAGGGGTCTCCGGACTTCTTGACGGGCAGGGTCCCGGGGCGCACACGGGCCGGCCTCCTTCCGTCCCCGTCCAATCCACATCGTCCCATCCGTTTTCCGGCGCGCCATGAACAAGCTGCTGGCTTTTCTCAACAATATGGACGCGCGCGCCTGGCGCACCGTCGTCGTGTCCGTCGCCCTGATGGCCGTGGTGGGGACGATGATCGTGCTCGGCAAGACCGGCGTGTTCGGCGTCTCCGACGACATCGAGGCGCTGCTGGCGGACCTGCGCAACGGCCCCTGGGGATTGCCCGCGACGATCGCGCTGTTCTGCGCCACCGCCTACATCGCCGCCCCGCAATTCGTGCTGATCGGCGCCTGCGTGGTGGCGTTCGGCCCTTGGAACGGCTTCTTCTATTCCTGGATCGGCACCATCGTCTCGGGCGTCCTGACCTTCTACACCGGCCGCTGGGCCGGCGCCGACTTCGTGCGTCGCTATGGCGGCGACACGGTCAACCGGATGTCGCGCTTCATCGGACGCAATGATTTTCTGGCCAGCGTCATCGTGCGGAACGTGCCGACGGCGCCGTTCATCGTGGTCAACATGGCGTTCGGGGTGAGCCATGCCAGCTTCTGGCGGTATATCGCGGGGCTGACGGTCGGGGTCATCCCCAAGACCGCGATCGTCGCGCTGCTGGGCCAGTCGGCGCTGTCGGCGGTGGGCGGGGCGCCGGTGCTGGCGGCGGGGATCGCGTTTACCGTGCTGGGCGTCTGGGTGACGGTGGCGCTGGCGGCGCGCAAGGCGGTGCGCGGCGAGAAAGCGTCCGACGTCGCGCGCGAGGATTAGAGCAAGCTGTGTCCGGCTGGCGGACAAGAGCGCGCGCCCGCCAGGCGCCGGTCGGCTTGACGCGACGCCCGCGCCGAACGATACACAGGCGATGCGCAATCGGGATCTGATCCTGCGTCCAGGGACGCGGCTTGCCGGGCGGGAGCTTCTTAGAAGCCCCCGGGCGCGTCTCGTGACGACCGCGTAATCAGCGGGTCGCGCGTCCAGGGGGTCAAGAGGCCAAGACATCCCTCCGACGAAACCTCGCCAGGACGCGAATTCATGACAACCCCCTCAAGCAACGCCACGACGGGCAGCAACGCCACGACGGGCAAGTCCCGGGTTCTGATTTTTGACACGACCATGCGTGACGGCGAGCAATCGCCCGGCGCCTCGATGACGCTTCGCGAGAAGCTGGAGCTGGCCGAACTGCTGGAGGAAATGAAGGTCGACATCTGCGAGGCCGGGTTCGCGGCGTCGTCGGAGGGCGATTATCGTTGCGTCAGCGAGATCGCCGCCAATGCGCGCGACATGGTGGTGTGTTCCCTGGCGCGCTCGACGCTCACCGATATCGACCGGGCAGGGGAGGCGGTGCGTACGGCGAAGCGGCCGCGCATCCACACCTTCATTTCGACAAGTCCCGTCCACATGAAGCACAAGCTGCGCATGGGTGAGAACGCGGTGCTTGAGGCGGTCGGCGCGTCGGTGACGCATTCGCGGAAATTCACCGACGATGTCGAATGGTCGGCGGAGGACGCGACGCGGACCGAGTTCGATTTTCTTTGCAGGGCGATCGACGTGGCGATCCGCTCCGGGGCGTCCACGATCAACGTGCCGGACACGGTCGGCTATTCCCATCCTGCCGAGTATGGCGCGCTGATCCGGCGACTGATCGAGACGATCCCGGATTCCGACAAGGTGATCTGGTCGACGCACTGCCACAATGATCTGGGGCTCGCCGTCGCCAACTCGCTGGCGGGAGTGATCAGTGGCGCGCGGCAGGTCGAGTGCGCCGTCAACGGCATGGGCGAGAGGGCCGGAAACGCAGCGCTGGAAGAGGTGGTGATGGCGCTGCGCGTGCGCGGCGATTCCATGCCCTACGAGACGCAGGTGGATGCAAGGAAGCTGTCGCGGGTCTCCAAGATGGTGTCGTCGATCACGGGTTTTCCGGTTCAGTACAACAAGGCGATCGTCGGCAAGAACGCCTTCGCGCACGAGAGCGGCATCCATCAGGACGGCATGCTGAAACATCGCGAGACCTATGAGATCATGCAGCCGGAGGATGTCGGCGTGCCGTCGACATCGCTGATCATGGGCAAGCTATCGGGTCGCAACGCTTTCCGAGACAAGCTGGAGGCGCTCGGCTATGTGCTGGACGCGGGGGCGCTCAACGACGCCTTCAAGCGCTTCAAGGATCTCGCCGACAAGAAGAAGCACGTCTTCGACGAAGACATCGCGGCGCTGGTGGACGACCAGCTGGCGGGAGTGCAGGAGCGGATCGCGCTGGCGCGGCTGAAAGTGGTGGCGGGGACGGACGGACCGCAGACAGCGGAGATCGAGCTCACCATTGACGGCGAGACGCGGGCGGCGATGGCGACCGGCAATGGCCCGGTGGACGCGGTCTTCAACGCCATACGCATGCTGGCGCCCCATACCGCCGTGCTTGAGCTCTACCAGGTCAACGCCGTCACCGAGGGCACGGACGCGCAGGCGACGGTGTCGGTGCGGCTGGCGGACGCCGGGCTGGTGGCGACGGGGAAAGCCTCAGACCCCGATACGCTGGTGGCGAGCGCGCGGGCCTATGTGCATGCGCTGAACAAGCTGGACGTGCGCCGGGCGAAGGCGATGGTGGCGGCTTAGGGGGAGGCGCCGACAGCCGGCTTGGCCCGCGATTCCGGCCCTTGCGGTTTGTGCCAGATTGCCGGGATGGCTGACGATCAGCGCTCTCCTCTCGCCGACGATCTTTATGATCGGGACTTCTACCTGTGGACGCAGGATCAGGCGGACGCGATACGCGTTGCGGCCTCCGGAGGTCTGCTGCCGGCCAGTCTCGACTGGGAGCGGCTGGCCGAGGAGGTGGGGGATTTGGGGAAGAGCGAACTGCGCGAATGTTTGTCTCGCGTCCGGAAAATTCTGATCCATCTCTGGAAACTTCAGGCGACGGGTCGCGAGGAGCCGCAGGGGCACTGGTTACTCGAGATTTTGACTCAGCGGACGGACCTTGCCGCCGCCCTGTCGCCTTCGTTGCGGCGATTGCTCGAAGAAAAGCTCGAAAAGCTGCACTTGGACGCTGTTCGTCTTGCATCTGCATCGTTTCAGGCGGACGAACCCGGCGCGCTTCCGCTGGACGCTTCGCATCGGTGGACGCTTGAGCAGATACTGGGCGAGGAGAACGACCCGATCGGCTGAAGCTACGTCTCGCAGCCGCCCAGCTTGCAGATGTGTTTCCATTCGGCGGCGGTGACGGGCTGGACCGACAGCCGCGAATTGTTGACCAGCACCATGTCCGCCAGACGAGGGTCGGCCCGGGCGCCTTCGAGTGTCACCGGCGTCTGAAAGGGGGCGATCGCCCGCGTGGTGACGCAGACCCAGGGCTTGCCTTCTTCGGCGGTCGGATCGGGCCAGGCTTCGCGAATGATCTCGACGACGCCGACGATCTCCTTGCCGATGTTGGAATGGTAGAAGAAGGCATGCTCGCCTTTCTTCATCGCCATCAGGTTGAGCTTGGCCTGGTGGTTGCGCACGCCGCTCCACGGCTCGCCCCGGGCGCCGCGTTTCACCTGATCGTCCCAGCCGAAAACATCGGGTTCGGTCTTCAGGAGCCAGTAGGCCATGCGCAGCCCTCCTTCAGCTTCGGCCTTCGAGATGACGGGCGCGGCGCAGCGCCGGGAACATCCAGGCCCAGAGACCGGCGACGACGATCGCGCCGACGCCACCTATGACGGCGGCAGGGACCGCTCCGATTGCGCCGGGGCCGATCACGCCCGCCATGGTTCCGGCCCGGAACTCGCCCAGCTCGTTCGAGGCGCCGACGAAGACCGAGTTGACGGCGTTGACGCGGCCCCTGACCGCGTCGGGCGTCCAGAGCTGCAGCAGGGTCTCGCGGATGACGACGCTCACCATGTCGACGGCGCCGAGGAGAGCGAGCGCGGCGATCGACAGCCAGGCGACGGTCGAGAGGCCGAAGACCACGGTAAACACTCCGAACAGGGCGACGCAGATGAACATGACCCGCCCGGCATTGTCGCGGATCGGAAAGGCGGCGAGCGCCGCCGCCATGGCTATGGCGCCGATGCCGGGAGCGGCGCGCAGGAGGCCAAGGCCCGAGGGCCCGAGATCGAGTATGTCTCGCGCATAGACGGGAAGGAGCGCGACGACGCCGCCCAGGAGGACGGCGAAGAGGTCGAGCGAAACCGCGCCCAGCACGACTTTCTCCTTCCAGATGAAGGTGAAGCCGGCCAGCATGTTCCGGAGGGAAGGGCGCTCCGTCGAGGGCGGCTTGCGGGCCGGCCTGGGGATCAGGAAGACCAGCAGGGCTCCGATCAGGATGAACAGGAACGCCGCGCCATAGGCGATCTCCGCCCCGCGCCCTTGCATGCTGGTCTGAAGCCAGCCGCCGTCGTCGGCGCGGTAAAGGAGGCCGGGTTCGCCAAAACCGTAGAGAAGACCGCCGGCGACGGGGCCGACAATGGTCGCCATCTGCCAGGCCGACGAGTTCCACGTCACGGCGTTGGCGAAATCCCGCGTCGGAACGAGGCTTACAACCAGGGAGGCGGAGGCCGGTCCGAGAAAAGCGCGGGCGACGCCGAAGACGGTGAGGACGCCCAGCATCAGCGAGGGAGAGTTGAGGCCGGCGGCGCTGAGCGCGAACATGCCCCCGGCGCAGACGGCCGCAAGTCCGGTCGCCAGCCCCATGATGAGGCGCCGGCCGAAACGGTCAGCGGCGGCGCCCGTCACCAGAACGAGGACGAAGGCTGGGGCGAACTGAACCAGGCCGACATAGCCGAGGTAGAAGGTGTTGCGGGTGAGGTCGTACATCTGCCAGAGCACGGCGACGGAAAGGATCTGGGCGCCGAACGTCGTCAGCAGGCGGGCGGTCCAGTAAAGCGCGAACGGCCCGTGGCGGAAGGCGGAGAAGCGGCCGCTCGGCGGCGCGTCGGCGGTGTCGGTCATCGAAAGATCACGCGCGCATCGCCTTTGAATTCGGGAGGATTCAGAGCCGGGGGAGATTAAGGGACGGGGGAATGAGGGACGGGGGCGATCCGGTTCTTGTGGCGGTCTACGCAATGCCGGCGCGCGGCGCAACGCCTGCCAGCCCCTCAAAATTCGACAGCCTATGAGTTTGTTGGGCCTGTCGCAGCACAGGGCGTGCCGAGAGCCACTGCCATGCCATGTCGATCGGCGAGAAGGCGTTCAACCTGGCCTGTTTCCGTCGGGAGATAGAAGATGGAACGTCAAGTCTCGTCTAATCGAACGCTTTAGCCCTCTGGCGATGCTGAATGGAGCGCATTCCAACAACCGGGGAGGAAGGAACAGTCCGTCTCATATTGCCGCTTCTTATTTCCAGCGAGCTCTTGCGTTAATGATTGTGAAACTCCACACCCTTTAACTGGGGAGCGGACGGATGCGCCGAATCGAGCGGCTGCGTGTGGAGCCCGATCGCCGATGTTTGGCAAACTCTTCAGTCTCATGTCGACCGACATGGCGATCGATCTCGGGACCGCGAACACGCTCGTCTACGTCAAGGGCCATGGCGTGATGCTCGATGAGCCGTCCGTGGTCGCCTATGTGAACCAGAACGGCCGCAAGGTGGTCCATGCGGTGGGCAAGGAAGCCAAGCTGATGCTTGGCAAGACCCCTATCTACATGGAGGCCGTCCGTCCCATGCGGGACGGGGTCATCGCCGACTTCGAAGTCGCCGAGGAGATGATCAAGCACTTCATCCAGAAGGTTCAGGTTCGGCGCTCGTTCATTGCGCCAGTGATCATCATCTGCGTGCCGACGGGCGCAACGCCGGTCGAGCGGCGGGCGATCCACCAGTCGGCCCAGATGGCCGGCGCCCGGACTGTCCACCTCATCGACGAGCCGATGGCCGCGGCGATCGGGGCGGGGCTGCCGATCGACGAACCGTCGGGCTCGATGATCGTCGACATCGGCGGCGGCACGACCGAGGTGGCTGTGCTGTCGCTGGGGGGCATCGTGTATTCGCGTTCGGTCCGGGTGGGCGGCGACAAAATGGACGAGGCGATCGTCAACTATCTCCGGCGGGAAGAGAATTTGCTGATCGGGGAGGCGTCGGCCGAGCGGATCAAGAAGGAGATCGGCACCGCCAAGCCGCCGGAGAACGGCAAGGGCATGTCGCTGGACATACGCGGCCGGGACCTCATGAACGGCGTGCCGAAGGAGACGGAGATCACCGAGGCCATGGTGGCCAAGTCGCTGTCGGAACCGGTGCAGCAGATCGTCGAGGCGGTGAAGATGGCGCTCGAGGCGATGCCGCCGGAGCTGGCCGCCGACATCGTCGACAAGGGCATTGTGCTGACAGGCGGCGGCGCGCTGCTGCGCAATCTTGACGTCGTGCTCCGGGAGCGTACGGGTCTGCCGGTGACGGTCGCGGAAGATCCGCTGAAGTGTGTCGTGCTGGGCTCGGGCAAGGTGCTCGAAAACCTCGACAAGATGCGGGGCGTGCTCGCCCCGGACGTCTGACCTAACCCTTGCGGGCGGACCCGCCCCTCGGGTGTTTCTGCGGGAGCTGACCGATGGCCTGGTATGGTCGCAGACGATCGGGGGAGCCGCGCGTGGGCGCGCGCGCCGCCGTCGTCGGGCTCGGCCTCGCCATGATCGGGGTGCTCGCCATCCAGACCTCCAGCACGGTCCGCCAGGGCATCGACATACCCCGCCGCTCGATGGACGGGGCGACCGCCAGTGTGGCGCGCTTTTCAAGCGGCGTCGCCGGCTGGTCGATCGGCTTCGGCCGGGACAAGGAAAGCGCCGCGCGGATCGCCGAGCTGGAAGCCGAGGTTCGCGACCTGATGCGCTGGAAAGACCTTTCGGAAACCATGGCGATCCGCATGGAGCGCTATGAGCGGCTGCTCGACCTTGTGGGCGAGACGCAGGGCCAGGCGGTCATGGCGCGGGTGGTGGTCGAATCGGACGGTCCGTTCGAGGCCAGCCTCATCGCCAATGCAGGCGCCGCCAACGGCGTGCGCGAGGGGTTCGCCGCGATCAACGAGAGGGGCCTGGTGGGGCGCGTGCAGCGCGTCGGCGAATACACCTCCCGCATCCTGCTGGTCACGGATTTCGACAGCCGCATCCCGGTGATGGGCTCGGTGTCGCAGGACCGGGCGCTGCTGGTGGGCGACCGGGCGTTCGGCGCGCGACTGCTGGAGCCCGAGACGCCCGAGAAGATCGTCGCCGGCGAGATGTGGGTCACATCTGGCGATGACGGCCAGACCGCGCAGGGAATTCCGGTCGGCCGCGCGCGGCTGGTGGAGGGCGCCTGGCGCGTCGATCTTGCGCTGACGCAAGGCGTGATCGATTTCATCCGGCTGTCGCCGCCGCCGGACTTCGCCAAGCCGGAACTTGCCCCGACCCTGGGCGAGGCGGCCTCTCCCAACACGGACCGCTCGCTTGTCTCGTCCGCTCCGCCGCCGACGACGACCTCACCTCCCCGGGCGACGCCTGCTCCGGCGGCCGCGCCCACGCCTGGCCGTGCGACGGGCGGGCAGGGAGGCGAGCGATGAGCGTTCCTTGGCGGCTGTGGATCGTGGTGCAGACTGCGCTTGCCTGGTACATCACGGCGTTCGGGCTCCAGCCTGGCCTTGGCGGCCTCTGGTGGCCGGTCGCGGGCCTCTGGGCGGCGGTCGCCTGGGCCTCGTTCGGGCTCTCCGTCTGGGCGGCCGGGAGCCTGATCGTGCTGGGCGTGCTGATCGATTTCATGACCGAGGCCCCGATCGGGGCGTGGCCGCTGGCGCTCCTGTCTGCTTATGGCGTCGCGTTGGTGGCCTGGGACCGTTCGCCTCCGATGCCGATGATCGCTGCGGAACTGGTGGCGGTCTTCGGCGGGATGGTCGCGGCCGGTCTCGCTCTGGCGGCGGCCGGCAGCGTGGCGGGACAGACGGGATTTTCGCGCGACGGTCTCCTATATGACTTTCTGCTGACGGCCGCGCTTTATCCAGCGGTCCGTTTCATCCTGATTCCCGCCAGCATCAGAGGAGCGCGACGTTGAGCCGGGACTGGAAAAATCGCAGCAGTTTTCTGTCGCGCCGGAACATCTTTCTCGGCGGCGGCGCCGTCGCCTGGGGCGCGCTGACGGTCAAGCTGGCCGAGTTGCAGCTTTTCCGGTCCGAGGAGTTCGAGACCAAGGCGACCGAGAACCGCATCCGGCTCGATCCGGCGCCGCCGCATCGCGGAACGGTTTACGATCGTGCAGGCCGCATTCTCGCCGGCAACAAGCGCAATTTCTACGTGACGCTGAACCCCGAGGAAATCAGCAACGCCAGCCTGAACGTGGCCGATGTCGTCAAGCAGCTCTCACGGGTTCTGCCCGTGTCGGAGGCGCGCCAGCGCTCGATCCTGCAGGACGCGCAAAGCCAGGAGCGTTTCCTAGACATCATGGTTGCGGACGATCTCACCTGGGAGGATTTCTCGCGCATCAACGTGATGGCGCCTGAACTCGGCGGCGTCACGGCGGAAGTCGGCGAACTCAGATCCTATCCCTATTACGCGGCCTTCTATCACACGGTTGGCTATGTCCAGAAGGCCAACGACAAGGACGTCCTGAGGAAGATTGAGGAGGATTTGAAGGCCATTGGCCAAACGCCGGACACAGCCGACGGACAAAAGCGAGCGCGGATCATTCGCCGGCTCTACAAGCATCCGCAGATGCGGGTGGGCAAGCAGGGCGTCGAGGCGTTCGCGGAAACCGCGCTCACCGGAGAGCCGGGCAAGACGCGCGTGCTGGTCGACGCCGCCGGCCGGGTGATCGACCGGCTGGCGAGCGAGGACGTCTCCGGCCGGCCAGGCTCCGACATTGTTCTTACCATCGACGCGGAGCTGCAGAACTACGCGATCCAGCGCTTTGGCGTCGAGGCCGGAAGCGCGACCGTGATCGACGTCAAGACCGGCGAGGTGCTGGTGATGATGTCGACGCCGGCGCCCGACCCCAACGCCTTCGTCAGCGGCATCTCCCAGACGGCCTATACCGCGTTGCTCGAAGACGAGCGCAATCCGCTTTATCACAAGGCGTATGACGGAACCTATCCGCCCGGCTCGACCTTCAAGATCGTCGTGGCGGCGGCGGCGCTCGAATCCGGCAAGATGTCGCCGGAAGACCGCATTCATTGCAGCGGGCGGGCGTGGTTCTACAATCGCTACTACCATTGCTGGAAGCCGGAGGGGCATGGCTGGGTGAACCTCCACACCGGCATGCAGAAATCCTGCGACTGCTATTTCTATGCGGCGGCTCAGCGCACCGGCATCGAGAAGATCGCAGAGGTCGCCAAGCGCTTCGGTCTCGGCCACCGCTATGATCTCGGCCTGACGGGCGGCAAGGCGGGCTCGGTTCCCAACGACGCCTGGAAGCGCGCCGTGATGAAGGAGAAATGGTATGACGGCGACACGATCAGCGCCGGCATCGGACAGGGCTATGTGACGGCGAGTCCGTTCCAGCTGGCCGTCATGTGCGCGCGCATCGCCGGGGGGCCAGACACGCCGGCGCCGAGGCTGGTCGCGCACGGCGTCGCCGTGCCCGGTTCGATGGCGTCCGACATGGGCGAGTTCCAGCCCCGATCGCTGGACCTTGTGCGCGCGGGCATGTTCGCGGTCACGTCAGAGCCAGGAGGGACGGCGATCCGCTATGGCGAGGTGGACGCCGAGGGCCTGCTGCCGCCACCCTATACGAACGCCCGGATGTCAGGGAAATCGGGGAGCGCGCAGGTGCGCGTGATCGCGATGTCGGAGCGCAACGCCAAGGGCGAGGCGATCAAGAACGACAAGCTGCCCTGGCGGCTGCGCGACCATGCGCTGTTCGTCGCCTACGCGCCGGCCGACAATCCGCGCTACGCCTGCGCCGTGGTCGTCGAGCATGGCGGCAGCGGGTCGAGCGTCGCGGCGCCGTTTGCGCGGGACATCCTGGCGGCGACGCTGAAGGCCGATCCGGGCGCGCGGCCGGCGTTCACGCCCAAGGCGGAAGTCGCGACCCTGCCCAACGAGACCGAGCCGACATGATCCGCCGCGAGAGCATTCTCGGCAAGCTGGGCGGCATGCACTGGTTTCTCCTGCTGACCATCGTGGCGATTGCGGTGTTCGGAACAGCGGTCCTGTTTTCCTCGGCCTCCAGCGCGCACGACATGCAGACCGGAATGGCGGTGCTGGATGCAAGGTATGCCGTCGAACACGCGGCGCGCTTTGGCGTGATGATGCTGGTGGCGGTGACGATCGCGCTTGCGCCGCTGAGGCTGTGGGCGGGGCTCGCGTTTCCTGCGTACTTCGTGGGAGTCGCGATGCTGTTCGGCGTCGAGTTCGCCGGCGTCGTCGTCAATGGCGCCGAGCGCTGGCTGCAGCTCGGGCCCGTTCAGCTGCAGCCGTCGGAGTTCATGAAACTGGCGGTGCCGCTGGCGCTGGCGCGCTATTACCACCAGATGTTCCAGGGGCAGAACAATGCCCGCTACTGGGTCCATTTGCCGGCGCTCGCCATCGTCTTGATCCCGGTCGCGCTGGTTCTGCGCCAACCTGATCTGGGCACCGCCCTGATGATCATGGGAACCGGCCTCGCGGTGATTTTCTTCGCCGGCATCAGCCTGCGCATCGTGGCCGGCGTCCTCGTCCTGGTGGCGATCGCGGCGCCGCTAGCTTTTTACTTTGCGCTGCATGACTACCAACGCCAGCGTGTCCTGACGCTGTTCAATCCCGAAGCCGATCTCCTGGGCGCGGGTTATCAGCTGAACCAGGCGCAGATCGCGGTCGGCTCGGGCGGGCTCGCAGGCAAGGGCTTCATGGAGGGCGCCCAGAAGGAGCTCGACTACATTCCCGAACAGCACACCGATTTCATCTTCACGATCATCGCCGAGGAGTTCGGCTTCGCCGGGTCCGTCGCGGTCCTGATCGCCTGGGGTGTCGCGCTTTACCAAGGGATGACGATCGCCTCGAAGTCGGGCAGCGCGTTCGGCGGACTTGCGGCGGCCGGCTTCGTCTCGACCCTCGCGCTCTACGTGTTCATCAACATCGGAATGGTGATCGGTCTCCTGCCGGTCGTTGGAATACCATTGCCGCTCATCTCATATGGCGGCACGGTCATGCTCACGGTGATGGTGGGATTCGGTCTGCTGATGTCCGTTCACCTCAATCGGGACAACAATATCGCTCTGCGCGGCATCATCTGATCCCGCAACAGCGGGGACAGGGGACGGCATGACGATCGCGGGCCGGATCGACCGCAAGAGCGAGACCTGGTCGTCGCGCTTCGGCTTCATCATGGCGGCGATCGGATCGTCCGTCGGCCTCGGCAATATCTGGCGCTTCACCTACACGACGGGCGAGAACGGGGGCGGGGCCTTCGTGATCGCCTATCTCGCCTGCATCGTCGCGGTGGCGTTTCCGCTGCTGGCGGCGGAGTACGCCATCGGGCGCGCGTCCGGGCATTCGGCGGTCGAGAGCGTGCAGGCGCTGGCGCGGGCCTCGGGAAAATCGGAATCGTGGGGCGTGGTCGCCTGGGTCGGATCGCTGGCGGCGTTCTTTATTCTCACCTTCTATTGCGTGGTCTCGTCCTGGCTGATGGCCTATGCGCCGCTGGCCTTTTCCGGCGCCTTCGCGGGTGACGGTTCGCCGCTGACCGTGGAGGCCTCGACGGCGCGCTTCGAGGAGGTGACGGGCGATGCGCCGCTGATTCTTGGCTGCCTCGCCCTGTTCATCACGTCGGCGGCGCTGGTGGTCGGTCGGGGCGTCAAGCGGGGAATCGAGCGTGCGTCGATCATCCTGATGCCGGCGTTCGTGGTGCTGATGCTGACGCTGCTGGCGTTCGCGGTCTCGAACGGCGCGTTCGGGAAAGCCGTCGGCTTTCTGACGACGGTGCGTCTCGCGGATTTTTCGTTCGCCATGATGCTGGACGCGCTGGCGCAGTCCTTCTTCGCGACGGGCGTCGGCGCGGCGGTGATGATGACCTATGGCGCCTATCTGCCGCGCGACACCGACATTCCACGCTCGGCCGCGATCGTGGCGGGGGCGGACACGGCCGTGGCGCTCATCGCCGCCCTGACGGTGTTCTCTCTGGTCTTCGCGGCGGGCAGCGATCCCTCATCCGGCCCCAGCCTGTTTTTCGTCAATCTGCCGATCGGGCTCGCGGCGATGCCGTTCGGCAATTATGTCGGCGGGGCGTTCTTCCTGCTGGCCCTGTTCGCGGCGCTGGCCTCCTCGATCTCGCTGATGGAGGTGGCGGTCTCCTGGCTCGACGAGCGCACCGGCGTCACGCGCTGGGGCGCGGCGACGGGGGTGGGGTTCGCTGTCTTCGTGGTGGGGGGCGGATATGTCTTCTCGCGGGACTATTTCGCTTTCGTCGATTTCATTGCGTCTTCGCTGATGATGCCGCTGGGCGGATTCCTGGTGGCGGTGTTCTGCGGCTGGGTCATCTCGCAAAAGATGATGCTGACCGAGATGGGTCCGGTTTTCTTCCGCGTGTGGGCGCCGCTGGTGCGCTGGGGCATACCGGCGTTTGTCGGGGTCGTGCTGGCGCTGGGCGCAATCGACAAGGCTCAGAACCGGGGATGGCTGGAGCTGCCCGGGATGCTGACAGGATTGCTGGGGGCGAACCGGTAGAGCTAAAGCGGCGCTTTGCGTTCCGGCCAGAAACCGTCATCCATCGTCTCCGCCAAGGTGAAGGGATTGGTCTCGGAAAGCGCTTCAAGCGCGATATCCATCTCTCCTGACGCAACCAGCCTGGCGCTCTGATACGCGCCGCCGAAGGTTTCGTCGCGTCTGGGTTTCAGACCGGGGTTTTCGGCAAGATGCCGCGCCAGTTCAAGACGCTGGATGCGGATCGACGCCTCCCATGACCGGCCGCGAAGGTCCGGTTGCAGCATCCACTTCAAGAGATGCGCGAGCAGGACCACATAGCGGCTGTGCAATTCGGCTGCCTGGCACTTGCCCACCCCCTCGATCTCCTCGGCGACATTGTCCCAATCGACTTCGTTGGCCGAGCGCCGCCGCAGGGCGTCGGCCTGCTTCATCGCCCAGCTGTAGACGTCGAGATCGTAGAGGTCGTTCATGAGGGAGCCTTGGCACGTCCCTGCGCACTGGTCACCGAATGCCACCGTGCGGGAGCAGAGGCGCCGGGATCGTTCATCCGAACTTGTCCGCCAGCATGTCGCTGGATTTCACGAGTTCGCTGACAATGCCGGGCTCCAGCGAGGAGTGGCCTGCGTCCGGCACGATCTTGAGGACCGCCCTGGGCCAGGCCTTATGGAGTTCCCAGGCGGAGGACAGCGGCGTCACCACATCAAAGCGACCGTGAACGATGACGCCCGGAAGGTCGCCAAATTTCCGGGCGGCGTCCAGCAGCCAGCCATCGTGTTCGAAGAATCCCTTGTTGTGAAAGTAATGACACTCGATCCGTGCGAAGGCGTCGAGAAAATCGGCCTCGTCGAAACGCGGAGGACGCTGTTTCGGGCCCTGGATGGACAGGGTCTCGCCCTCCCAGCGCGACCAGGCGGCTGCGGCCTCGGCGCGCACGGCGGCATTCCGGCCCATGAGGCGCTTGTGGAACGCTTTCACCAGATCGCCGCGCTCGGCCTCCGGGATCGGCGCCACGTAACGCTCGAACGCGTCGGGATAGATGCTGCTGGCGCCGTGCTGGTAGAACCAGCTGATCTCGGACTGCATGAGGAGAAAGACGCCGCGCAGCAACAGACCCAGCACATGGCGCTTGTGCTGCGAGGTGTAGGCGAGTGCGAGGGTGGAGCCCCATGAACCGCCGAAGACCAGCCACTTCTTGACCCCGAGATGGACCCGCAGCGCCTCGATGTCGCGGACAAGATCCCAGGTGGTGTTGTCGCGGAGCTCCGAGTGCGGCGTCGAGCGGCCGCAGCCGCGCTGGTCGAAGAGGATGATGCGATAGCGCCTCGGGTCGAAGAACCGTCTCATTTCAGGACTCGACCCTCCGCCAGGCCCGCCATGGAGGGCGATGACCGGAATGCCGTCGGGATGGCCGCTCTCTTCCCAGTAAAGCTCATGCACTAGACTGACGCTGAGCCGCCCGGCGCGCCTAGGTTCGATCCGCGGATACAGTGTGCGGCGCGCGCGTTCTTCGTTCATGCCTGCTTCATCTTACGTCGGAATACTTACGTCAAAGCCAATTCATCGCCACCGCTCGCTTTTTGATCGCAAGGGCCCTATGAGTGGGAGGGCGGCTGTAAGACTTCAGGGTAGGTCGGTGTTCAAACCGAAGATGGCGTTCGTGATCCTCGGGCTCATTTCGACCGCCGGCGCGAGCCTCGGGGGCTGCGCCACTGTCGCTGTGTACGAGCCCGCCGCCTCGGTGGAGATCGCGCCCAGCCAGCCGCAATCCGACCTGCTTCTCGCCTCCGAGGCGTATTGCGAGGCGACGGCGGCCAAAGGTCTGGCCTCGGGCGAAACAAATCTTGGAAGCCTGGCCGGCTTGCTGACGGGCAAGGGCGGCGAACCGGACATCTATGCGCGGAAAGTGGGCGCGGACCGCGCGGCGCCTGCCGCCGTGATAGCCCGGATGCGCGTCGATGTCGGCGAGACGACCGCAGGGCTGACCCGGCTGGGCGCGATCGCCGAGAAACTGATGGGATCGACCAAGCCTACCAAGATCGACGTCTCGCAATTCGAGCGCGCATTGATCCACGCGCGTCAGGCGCGGGACTCGTTCGCGGACGCAATCGCGATGCTGAACACACGCGCAGCGGCCGCATGGGAGGCGGGTGCGGAACTTGAGGCGCTCGACAAGGCCCTTGGACGCGCGCGCCTCACAGCCGACGACCTGGCGGCGGCGCGCACGTCCGAAAGTCTGGCGCGCGTGACGGCGGACGCAGCCGCCGGATAGAGCAACCTGCGTCGTCTTTGAGGCAGACAGCTTGCTCTACACTTTTGAAATAGAGCATTTTTCTTCGACTAAACTGATTCAGTTTGACTGAAGGACGCCCTAGACCGGGGTTTGGAGCCTGTGCCCGGTTCGAGCGGGCCAAAGATCGTGCTCCAGTCCATTCCAGACGATCCCCGACAGGCTCCGCCTGCATGCTGTCATGCGACAGGACGGCGCAGGCATAATCAGGTGCAAAGCGTGTTTTACGCGCCGTCCCGATTAACCAAAACTGATGAATTCGCAAAGGTGTGGCGCGGAAGCCAAGTTGTCCGACAGAAAAAGGCGCCCATATCCTGCAACTGACGAGCGAAATACGTCGCGCGGCAATCAAGCTTGATATTTGCTATACGTTTCTCCTGTAAAAGTTGCAGATGTCCTCTTCAGCCACACGCTTCGATGTGAATACGGCGGACGACGGGCGCAAGATCCTGGCGGTTGCGGGCGACTGGACGATCTGGACGGTGGGCGCGCTGGACGCCGAGCTCCGCAAGCTTGTGATGGGACCCGGCGCCCGCCTTGACGCCTCAAGCCTCGAAAAGCTCGACACATCCGGCGCCTATGTGATCGACCGGGCGCTGCGCGGCGACGGCGCGCCCGAGACGCTGGAGGTGGTCGGCAAGCATCCAACGGTCGAGCGTCTGGTCAACGAAGTGCGGCACGCCAGCCCGCCCCTGGCGGCCGAGCCCATCCATCATCCCGGGGCGATCGCGATGCTGGACCGCGCCGGACACGGCGCCGTCGACGCCTGGCGCGAACTGATGGGAACGCTGTCCTTCATCGGCGAGGTGATGGCGACGATGGCGCGCCTCGTCGTGCGTCCCAGCAAGATCCGCTGGACGTCCGTTGTCGCCGTGATGGAGGAGGCCGGGCTCGACGCCCTGCCGATCGTCTGCTTTTTGTCCTTCTTCATCGGTCTGGTGATCGCCTTCATCGGCGCAAACCTTCTGGCGATGTTCAACGCCTCGATCTTCACGGTCGAACTGGTCGGCATCGGGATGCTGCGCGAATTCGGCGTGGTCCTGACCGCGATCCTGCTGGCCGGCCGCACGGACAGCGCCTTCACCGCCCAGATCGGCGCGATGAAGATGCGGCAGGAAATCGACGCGATGCGCGTCATGGGTCTCGATCCGATCGAGGCGCTGGTCGCCCCGCGCCTTATCGCCCTCATCGTGATGACGCCGTTTCTGGCGTTCGCCGCATCGATCGCCGGCGTCGCCGGCGGGCTGATGGCGGCATGGCTGGCGATGGACATCTCGCCGGCGATGTTCATCGCGCGTTTCCAGGATGTGGTTCCGCCGCAGAATTTCTGGACCGGCATCGTCAAGGCCCCGATCTTCGCCATCGTCATCGCCCTGGTCGGTTGCCGGCAGGGATTGCTGGTCGAGGGCGATGTTCTTTCGCTGGGGCGGCGCACCACGTCCTCGGTGGTGCAGTCGATATTCCTCGTCATCGCGCTCGATGCGATTTTCGCGATCATCTACTACCTGATGGACGTCTGATGGGCTTCGACGCCGCCTCCAAGGTGAACGAGACGCCTGACGCTCCGGCGGACCGGGCAGTGGCGATCCGCGTCCGCGGACTCACCAATCGCTTCGGCTCCAAGACGGTTCACGAGGATCTCGATCTCGACGTCTTTGCGGGCGAGGTGATCGGCGTGGTCGGGCCCTCCGGGACCGGCAAGTCGGTGCTGCTGCAGTCGATCGTCGGCCTCATCAAGCCCGCCCACGCCGACATCGAGGTATTCGGCCAGCGCATCACCGAACTCACCCGCGCGGAGCGTCTCAAGATCGAGCGCCGATGGGGCGTGATGTTCCAGGACGGCGCGCTGTTCTCGACGCTTTCGGTGCGGGAGAACGTGATGGCGCCGATGCGCGAGCACCTCAACCTGCCGCGCGCCCTGATGCGCGAACTGGCGGACATGAAGATCAACCTCGCGGGCCTCGATACGGACAGCGCCAACAAAAAGCCCTCCGCGCTTTCCGGCGGCATGCGCAAGCGCGCGGCGCTGGCCCGCGCCCTCGCGCTCGATCCCGACCTGCTTTTCCTCGACGAGCCGACGGCCGGTCTCGATCCGATCAGCGCCGCCCGCTTCGACGAACTCATCCTGTCGCTGTCGAAGGCGTTGCAGTTAACCGTGTTTCTGGTCACCCACGACCTCGACACGCTGGTGGCGACCTGCGACCGGATCGCCGTGCTGAACCACGGCAAGGTGCTTGCAGTCGGTCCGCTGGACGAGGTTCGCGCGAATCCCGATCCGTGGATCCAGGAGTATTTTTCCGGCCCCAGGGGCCGAGCGGCGACAGGTTAGTTCAGTCATGGAAACGCGGGCCAATTATGTTCTGATCGGAGCCTTCGTCCTCATGGCGGCGGCGGCGCTCATGCTGTTCACCGTGTGGATATCGCGGGCGCCTTTCAGCCGCGATTTCGAGACCTATGACGTGGTGTTCGAAGGTCCGGTGAACGGGCTCGGCGAGGGCGGGGAGGTGCGCTTCAACGGCATCAAGGTCGGCGAGGTGACGCAGTTGTCGCTCGACCGGGCCGATCCCAACCGTGTCATCGCGCGCATCAATGTCGACGCCCAGACTCCGGTTCGCGTGGACAGCGTCGCCCAGCTCAACTTCATGGGCATCACGGGGGTGACTTTTATCCAGATCCTCGCAGGCTCGCCCGACCAACCGATGCTGGTGCGGCCGGAGTCCGGCGTGCCGGCGGTCATCAAGACGGAGCGCACGGCGCTCGACGAACTCTTCCAGGGCGGACAGAACCTGCTGACGGTCTCAAGCGAGGCGATCAACGCCGTCAGCGATTCGCTGTCGGAGGAGAATGTCCAGTCGCTCACCGGCATTCTCAACAATATCGAGCTCGCCAGCGCCAAGATCGCGGAAAAGGGCGGGTTGATCGACACGGCGACGGCGGCGATGAAGTCCGTGGACGAGGCCGCCGTCGCGATGGAGCAGGCGTCCCTCGACGTCGATATCGCCGCCAAGAGGTTCGACACCGATTTCAAACTGCTCGCGTCCGACGCCCAGGTCGTGCTCGACGCGGCCATGCCGGCCCTGCAGGACGCCCGCGAGGCGATCGCCAGCATCAACGGCACGCTGACCCAGATCAATTCCGATCTCACCCCAACCGCCGGACGCGCGCTTGAACAACTGGCGCTGACGGCGACCGACCTGCGCTCGCTGATGGTGAGGCTGGGCGGTCTTGCCGGAGAGATCGAGCAGGACCCAAGTCGCTTCCTCTACCAGCAGCCCCAGCCGGTCAGCAGGGAATAGATGTCAAGGACGGCCATCATGCTGAAATCCGCGTTGCTCGCCGGCGCTGCCGCGCTGATGCTTGGTCTGGGCGGATGCCTGTCGCTGTTGCCCGAGCCGATGATCCCCGAAGCGCTGATCGCGCTGCCGGCGGACCGGGCCCAGGCGCCGGCGGACGCGCTCGAAGCCGATGTCGGGGTCTTTCCTCCCGACGCTTCGCGCGCCTATTCGGGCGTCGATATCGCGGTCGCGGACCAGCAGGAGCTGGTCTATCTCGCCGACGTGCGCTGGTCCGACGCGGCGCCGCGCCTGTTGCAGGGGGCGGTCATCGACGCGCTGTCCAAGGCAGGCGGCGAAGGCCAGGTGACGTCGGCCCAGCAGGGGACGCGCACGGATTATGACCTGCGATGGCGGGTGGTCGACCTCAGCGTCAGCAAGGGCGTTGGACCGGTGAAGGTTGTCGTCGACGCCAGCGTGGTGGATTCGCAGACGCGGCGCGTCGTCGGGCAGGAACGCTTCTCGGCCGAGGGATCGCCCACGGGCGCGGAGCCGCGCGCCCGTGCGGCGGCGCTGGCTCTTGCGGCGCAGAGCGTCGCCGACCAGGTGGCGGCTTTCGTCGCGACGGTCGCGGTGGCGAAAACGGATCCGGTTGCGGTCGCACCGCCGAATTGAAGGCGGCGGTCCCAGCCTACAGCATCGCGCCGAGCGCGGCGTCCAGCAACAGATAGGCCGACAGGCGAGGCGCCGCATCCTCGCGCGCCCGGTCAGCTCCCGCCAGCACGCGCAGGGCGTCAGGCTCCTCGACAGCGACAAACGTCTTGGCGGCGACCTGCAGCTCACGGTCCGCATCGAGGAGTCGCACGACGCGCTGAATTTCGGAGGGCGCGACGTCGCGGATCACCCGGCGGCGCTGCCGTTCGCCCTGGTGCGACGCGGTGGCGATGCGCCGGAGGTCCGAGGCGCGGACCACATGCGTGAGACGCACGCCGGCGCGATCGAGCCGCTCGATCATGGTGCTGACGCTCTGCTCGCGCTGGGGCGGGGCGACTTCCTCGATGCCCGTCAGGAGATCGCGCCAGGACAGGCCGGAGGGACGAGGCGCATCCGTGG
>JAWXBJ010000186.1:0-9113 GCA_034439955.1 Alphaproteobacteria bacterium | reverse complement strand
TCGCAAACCTTTTCGCCCTTCCAGCCGGCCTCGAACGCGGTCGGCAATTTGTTCGCAGCCTGGACTTTCCCTTCAGCGGCCACCGCCGTCGCGACGGCGCCGCCCGCGCCCGCGTGAGTGCAGGCGGCGGCGAACAGCGCCGCAATCAAGACTACGCAGGCGGACAGTTCCCAACGCATGACGTCTCCCACGACCTTCAGCATGGACCGCTAGCATGACGTCACAAGAGGAGCCAGCAGCTGTGACTGGTCATGGCCTTGCGCAACACCGTACCCTTTACTCCGCCCGCTGGGACGGCGGTGGATCAGGTGCACGGGGAAACGCAATTTCGAGCGGTTCGAACTCGGCGAACATACTGGCCGTTTCCGCCACCGCGCTGAGCGGAACAAAATCGCAGCACGCGGCGAAGCGGTCCCACATGGCGAGCACGCGCGGATTGCCGTGTGCTTCCTGCATGGCGGCGACCGACGCCCATTCGAACACCTCCACAATCGTTCCGTCCGACGCACGCATGATGAAGGGTTCGCGATCCGTGGCGAGGCCTTCTGAACGCAGCAGGGGGTGATGATCCCGGACTTCCGCCAGCAGAACGTTTTCTCTCTCCGTCTTCGGTCGATAGGCGACAATGACCATGCGCGGGATCGAAGTAGGGGATCTGGCCATTTGCGGGTATCCGGCAAGTGTGTTCGCCTCGAAGAATGCCGCATAGTTGCGGGATTGTCATCGCCCGGGCGGCCCGGCGGCGCTGGTTTCACTCAGGTTCGCGATCTCAGACGGGGTTCTCTCCCAACATCGACCGCATCGCATCGGCCTGGTCGGCCGGCAGGCGAGGCAGCATGACGCGGGTGGTGTAGTGGCCCAGCAGACGTTCTCCGGAAAAGAACGCCCAGTCGGCGATCATGTCGTCCGTGAATGAGACGACATCGCCTTTTTCGAGATCGCCAGGGGATGCCGGAGTGCTGGCGAGCTGCCCGGTCACCGCCTCTCCCTCGCGCGTCACCTGATCGACCCAGACGAGTTCTTCCGCCCCGCTCTCGTCCGTCAGCGCGACCTTCAGGAGAAAATCGAATTCCGTTTCGGCTGGCGCCGCCTGATGCTCCCAGAAATACGGGAGCTGTGCGCGCGCTTCCCGGGTCGCGGCGGTCATCGCGCGTTGAAACGCCGCCTCACGCCAAGCCTCGCTGTCCTGCGCGGGACCGCAGGAGGCGACAAGTAGAGCGAGCATCGGGAGGACCAACCGCTGCATCTGATGGATCACCTCAGCCAGTTCTCTGGATCGAGCCCCGCAACGCCAACGGCTATCGAACGTTCTTGGACCAGGACCCAGTCTCCGCCACCGCCGCCTTTCGCTGCTCAGGCAAAAGAAGTCTGCGATTTCTCCCACGCTTCCGCGCTTCCCTTTGCAAGGTCCCTCACCCGTCCGATGAAGCTCTGCCGCTCGGTCGGCGAGATCACGCCACGGGCGTCAAGAAGATTGAAGATGTGCGACGCCCTGAGCGCCTGCTCATAGGCCGGCAGCGGCAAAGGCGACTCCAGCGCCAGCAGCCTCTCGCACACCGCCTCGCAGTCCGAAAACCAGCGCTGCAGGATCTCCGTGTCGGCATGTTCGAAATTGTAAGCGGACTGCTGCTTCTCGTTCTCTAGAAAGACGTCGCCATAGCTCAGCGGATGCGCGCTCTGCGGATCATTGAACGGCAGATCATAAACCCGATCGACGCCGAACACATACATCGCCAGACGCTCCAGCCCGTAAGTTATCTCGCCCGACACCGGCCGCGCGTCGAGGCCGCCGATCTGCTGGAAATAGGTGAACTGCGAGACTTCCATGCCGTCGCACCAGACCTCCCAGCCCAGCCCCCAGGCGCCGACTGTGGGATTTTCCCAGTCGTCCTCGACAAAGCGGATGTCGTGGATCCTGGGGTCGATCCCGATACGGGAGAGGCTGTCGAGATAGAGGTCCTGAATGTCCGACGGATTGGGCTTCAGGATGACTTGGTATTGGTAGTAGTGCTGCAGGCGGTTGGGGTTGTCGCCATAGCGGCCGTCCTTCGGTCGGCGCGACGGCTGCGGGTAAGCCGCGTACCACGGCTTTGGGCCAAGCGCGCGCAAGGTCGTCGCCGGGTGGAGGGTGCCTGCGCCAACCTCCATGTCGTGTGGCTGCAGGATCGCGCACCCGCTCGAAGCCCAATAGCTGGAGAGTGTGAGGATGATTTCCTGAAAGGAACGCGGCGTCGGGACATCAAGCTTGTCGGACGTCGTGCTGGCGAAAGCGGCGGCCATCGGCGAATCCTGCTGGAACAATCGCCGCCTCAATACGGTCGGGCGCGCGAAAACGCCAGCTTGGCTACTCCCGGTTGACGGAATCGTCCGACCGCGGCCCGCGCCAGCGGCGGTGATCTGCGAGGCGGCGAATAATGGCCTCCTCTTCCGCTTTCTGCTGCTCTTCGCGCCGCGCCCTGGCGCGCGCGCGCATCGCCGGCGTCAGCAGAACCAGGATGACCAGAACCAGAAGAAAGAAAAAAATGACGCCGCCCATGGGCTATCTCCACTCCAGCGCGCTTCCGGCGAGGGCGTCGGCGGCCCGTTGGGTAAGCTGACCGCCCCACGCCTCATGAAGCGTCAATCCTTCATATAGTGTCGCCGGCCCCCGGCGCAGCCCCTTGCGCGCAGCCACAAGGACCCGGCTGGCGGGACGGCCCGGCGCTGGACGGACCGGCAGGACCTCGATCTCCCCGGCCCGCGGCGCCAGCAATTCCAGAAGGTCGGCCAGGGCGGCGGCCCGATGAATCAACGTGATCCGGCCGCCAGCCCTGGTCACGTGAAGGAGGAACAGGATCCAGGCCTTCAAGGGCGTATCCGCAACGTACGCACTCGCCCGGCCCGGCCCCGGCGGACGGATCGACCCAGGCTCGAAATAGGGGGGATTGGCGAACGCCTGGTCGAAAGCGTTTTCAAGCGCCGCAGCGCGCACACCGATATCGGCGACATCCGCTTTGACCCGGTCGCCCATCGCATTAAGACCGACGCCATCGTTTGCCAGCGCCGCCATTGATGGATCGCGCTCGAAGCCCTGAAAACGAACGCCGCCCAGCCGCCGGGCCGCGCAAAGCAGCGCCGCCCCGGAGCCCGTTCCCGCTTCAGCCAGGGTTTCGCCGTCCACGGCGCGCAGGGAGGCCGCAAGGAGCACGGCGTCGAGACCGGCGCGATAGCCTGTCTCGGGCTGAACCACCGTGACGGCGCCGCCGAGAAACGCATCGTGCGTGACCCCATCGATCGTCCTGCCGTTCATGACTCGGAAAAATCCGCGCCGTCATTATCCTGCTCCTGGAGGCCATCGGACGCGTCCAGAAGCAGCAGCGTTTCGCGGGCCTGCGCCTCGTATTCATTCGGCACCAGCACACGCCTCTCGAATGCGACGATGCCGCCTTCTGCCGCAGACATGAAGCGGTCAGCCACGAAAGGATGGCACCCTGCGTCCTTTAGGAGGATGACGGCATAGTCGAGACGGACCGGGTCGTTGGTGCGCAAAACTTCAATCATGCCAGCGACATCTTGACGCGAGACGCTTCCGCGCCGGGCTTTCTATTTCTTGACCAGCTTCTCACGCGATGAATATCGTATGCGAGGGCGCCACGTGAAGCGGTATCGCACGCCCGCGCAGTCAGGGGAATGAGTTGGCCGTTCAAGCCGAAGTCCAGCCGGCGACGGCCTCTGAAGCAACGCCCATCGATCGCCTTGCGGCGCTCCTGCAGCCCGAATTGAGGCAAGTCGAGGAGTTGCTGGCGACTCGGGCGGCCAGCCCCGTCGCAACAATCCCGGATCTTTCAGGATACCTCATCGCCGCAGGGGGCAAGCGCATCCGGCCGATTCTCACGCTGGCGTCAGCCCGCGCGGTCGGCGGCAAGGGCGGAGCGTCCGCGTGCTATCTGGCCGCCGCCGTGGAGTTCATCCATACCGCCACGCTGCTGCACGACGACGTCATCGACGACAGCGACCTGCGGCGCGGCAAGGCCGCCGCCAAGAATATCTGGGGCGCATCGGCAAGTATCCTCGTCGGAGACTTTCTGTTCGCGCGGGCCTTCACCCTGATGGTCGAGACGCGCGACATGCGGGTGCTGGACATTCTGTCGAGGGCGTCCTGCATCATCGCCGAGGGGGAGGTGCGCCAACTCGCCTCGCTGGGGCGCCCGGACCTGCCCGTCGCCGACTATATGGCGATCGTGGAAGCGAAGACCGCAGCGCTCTTCGAAGCGGCGGCGCGCGCAGGCGCGCTGACGGGCTGCAATGATGACAGCCTCGCGGACTCGATGGGCGAGTATGGCCGCAGGCTCGGCCGCGCTTTCCAGATCATCGATGACCTGCTCGACTATGGCGGGCTGACCTCCGTGATCGGCAAATCGGTGGGCGACGATTTTCGGGAAGGCAAGCTCACCCTGCCCGTGATACTGGCGCGCGATTTCGGGGACCGGGCGGACCGCATTTTCTGGGATCGCGTGATGGGCGCCCGGGACCAGGGCGAAAGCGACCTGTCCCACGCCATTCACCTGATCCGTTCGTCCGGCGCCGCCGAGCGCACGCTGGAGACCGCGCGAATGGAAGCGGCTGCGGCCCAGGCTGCGCTTGCTCAGGCCGCGCGCGGAAGCTTCTCGGACGAGCTCGCGGGTCTGGCGGATTACTGCGTCAACCGGGCGTACTGAACGGCTGGTCTTGAGCAACGGTCAGCATCATGGCAGCCCCGCCCCGACCAGTCCCGCTTTCACGCCCGACCTCCGTACGCGCACGTGCACCCAGGCGCTGGCCGCCAGCAGCGCCAGGAACACCAGCAGCGGCACATAACCCCCGGCTATAGTCGCAACGACGCCCATCGCGGCGGCGTTCAGCGTCCACACGGCATGGATTGCAGCGATCTGCCAGTGCTTGAGGCCCGCCTTCATGGCGATCTGATAGGCATGGTCGCGATGAGCCGAAAAGAGCCGTTTGCCGTGTCTGGCGCGCCAGGCGATCGTCAGCAGCACGTCGCTCAGGAAAGGCATCAGGAGGATTGGCGGAACGAACAGCCAGTCCGGCCTCAGCCGGACGATCAGGAGGGACAACCCCGCCAGCATCGCGCCGACAAAGAGGGCGCCGGCGTCTCCGGCAAAAAGTCGGCCCGAGAGATTCCAGACCAGAAATCCGCCGAGCCCCCCTGCGAGCGCCGCCGCCAGCACAGCTGCGTCCGGCGCTTCCGCGACAACGCCGCACACGAGAAGCCCGAGCGCCGAAATCGCCCCCATGCTCATGGCGAGCCCATTGGCGCCATCCATGAAATTGACGGCGTTCATGACCACAACCAGCCACAGGATCGATCCCGCCGCCGAGAGGGCGACAGGCAGCTCCCAGGCAACGCCCGGCCAGGGCTCGATGATGTCCGCGCGAACGCCCCAGGCTGCCATCGCCAGACAGATCGCCAGCATGGCGACCAGCTTTATCCGCGCCCGCAGCTCGAAGCGATCGTCGGCCAGCCCAAGCACGAGGGCGGCGAGGCTTCCCCAAGCTGCGGCGGTCACACCCGGAGATGCAGTGACGCCCGCAAACAACGAAATGACCAGCGCCGAACCGATTGTCGCGGAGGCAAACCCCAATCCCCCGGACGTCGGCACGGGCGCCTTCTGAATCTTGCGCGCCTCGGTGGGCGCATCGACCAGGCCGAACGCGATCACCACCCGGCACAAGCCGGCTCCGGCGACAAGCGCCAGCGCGAAAGCAGCCAGAAGCCAGACGGGTTCGATCATGTCAGGGTGCTATCGCATTTCCTGTACGGAGTGGAGGGCGGGAGCGCTGGACGATCGGCTGCAACCCGGCGCATAACGGTGGCCTTCACACCTCAGCGGCTGGAAAACACCGTCATGACCGTGCAATTTATCAGTCCCGAAACGCTGTCGAAGCCCACGGGCTACAGTCATGTCGCACTCGTCAACTCTGGCCGTCAGGTGCATCTGTCTGGGCAGGTCCCGCTGGACGCAGAGGGTCGCCTGGTTGGCAAGGACGATTTCGCCGCACAGGTCGAGCAGGTTTACGGCAATCTCGTCTCAGGGCTGAAGGCGGCTGGAGCCGACCTTTCCAAAGTCTTCAAAGTGACCACCTATGTGGTGAATCTTGATCCGGAAAGGGCGGCGGCCGTGCGCGCTGCTCGCGGCCGGCATTTCGGCGTGGGTCCCTTCCCGGCCAGCACGATGGTCGGCATTCCGGCGCTCGTTCATCCGGATTTCCTGATCGAGATCGAGGTCATCGCGGCGCTGGACTGACCCGGGCCGGCGCGGGGCGGGTCGGCCATGGTCGAGGAAAGTCCATCCGGCGCAAGTCCGCTGCGGCGACTGTCCAGCACGTATGTCGCGGTCATCGCCGTGGGCATGGTCGTCGGCGCCGGAATCTTCAAGAGCCCGGCCCTCGTCGCCGACAATGCTGAAAACTCGATCTGGTTCTTCGCCGTCTGGATCATCGGAGGGATAGTCTCCCTCCTCGGGGCGCTCTGTTATGCCGAACTGTCGACGGCCTTTCCCGATCCCGGGGGGGACTATGCCTTCCTCAAGGCGGCCTATGGACGCCGCCTCGCCTTCCTGTTCGCCTGGGCGCGCTTCGCCGTCATCAACACCGGCTCGATCGCTTTGCTTGGTTTCGTGCTGGGCGACTATCTCAACGTCGTTTTATCCTTGGGATCCCGTGGACCCGCGATCTACGCGGTTGGCGCCATCCTGCTGTTGACGGCTTTCAACCTGCGCGGAGTTCATGGATCGTCCACCGCCAATTTCACCCTGACAGGTATCGAGGCGCTCGGACTTCTTCTGCTTGTCGGCGCTGCCGTCTGGCTGGTCTGGAGCGGCGTCCCGCCTGCGGACCCCGGCGCGGGGTTCGGGCCCGCGCCGCCGTCGATTGGACTTGCGTTGGTGTTTGTGCTGCTTGCCTATGGCGGCTGGAGCGAAATCTCAACGCTTTCGGCCGAAGTGCGCGACCGGAAGCGGGGCATGGTTCGAGCCCTCACCTTTGCAGTCGGCTTCATCGGCGCCCTTTATCTTGCGGCGAACTGGGCGCTCTGGCGAGGGTTGGGACTTGATGGTCTTGCTGCCAGCAACGCGCCGGCCGCCGATCTGATGGACCGGGCCTTCGGTCCAAGGGCGGCCGGCGTCCTCGCGCTCGGCGTCGCCTTCGCCACGATCACCTCGATCAACGCCACAATGGTGGTCGGGGCGCGCACGACCTATGCTGCGGCAAAGGACTGGCCCGCCATCGCCCGTCTCGCCCGCTGGGATGCAGGACGTGGCGCTCCGGTTCGCGCGATCCTGGCTCAGAGCGCCGTTGCATTGCTCCTGGTCGGACTGGGGGCGGCCACGCGTCAGGGCTTTGCGACCCTCGTGGATTTCACGGCGCCGGTGTTCTGGCTGTTCCTCAGTCTTTCGGGTTTGGCCCTTATTATACTGAGGTCAAAGCGCGGCGCGGTCGAGCGCCCTTTCAGGACGCCATTCTATCCCGTCACGCCATTGCTGTTCATCGCCTCGAGCCTCTTCGTCCTCTGGTCGAGCGTCGCCTATGTGCGGGTCGGTGCGCTGGCGGGGCTCGGCGTGCTCGCGGCCGGTCTGCTGATCCTGCCCTTTCTCTCCGGCCGGCAGCCAGCGTCCCCCTCAGCCAGCGAGACCTGAAGTCCAGGCAGATGCAGGTTGCCCTAGTCTTCCTCACCGACCGGCATGGGCGGCGCGCCGCGCAGGGTGGTGGCGCGAACCCAGTACTTGCGCTTGCGGGCGGCGATGCTTTCGGCGGCGGCTTCGGCGGCTTCGTTCGAATCAAAAATGCCGAAGCAAGTCGGCCCGCTGCCGGACATGCGGGCGAGGAGACATCCCTTCTCCTCGCGGATAACGACCAGCGCGCGCTGGATTTCGGCGCACAGCGCCACAGCGGCGGCCTGAAGATCGTTCCGGTATCCTTCCAGCAGCGATACAAAACTCCGCAAATCGATGGTCGCAGGCGAGGCGGCCTCGCGAAAAGGGCGATCGACGCCCATCTGATCGAACCGCTCGAACACGCGCCGCGTTTCGAGCGTGACGCCGGGATTGACCAGCACCGCAGGCAGATCCGGCGAGGCGACGTCGATCAGGCGTTCGCCTGTCCCGCGCATCAGAAGGGGCCGCCCGCGCACGCAGGCCGGCACATCCGAGCCCAGCTGGTTGCCGAGGTGCTCCAGCGCCGCTTCGCCGAAGTCTATGTTCCAGAGATCGTTGAGCACGTGAAGCGCCGCAGCGGCGTCCGCCGAGCCGCCGCCCACCCCTCCGGCGATCGGCAGCTCCTTGTGCAAGGTGAGGACGGCGCCAAGCCCGGTGTGGGCGCAAGCCTCACGCAGGGCATGAGCGGCGGCCAGGGTCAGGTTGTTCGGCGCGTGTCTAAGCCCTTTCGCGCCTGGCCCCTCGACCGTCAGACTTAGCTGCGGATGCGGCCGGGCCGATACCCGATCGGCCGCGCGTGTGTCGGCGAACACGACCAGGCTGTCGAGAGGATGGAGCCCGCCGGGGCCGGGGGGCCCGACATGAAGATAGAGGTTCACCTTGGCGGGCGCCCAGGCCGTCGTCAGGTTGGCGCCGCGGGTCGCGATCATGGAATCGCCTGCCCATCGGCCGTCATGGTCGCCCCCGTCGCTGAGAGGCCACTCGCCATCTTGGTTCGCAAACTCGCTTCAAGCGGGGCTTCAGGCTTGAGCGTCAGGCCATTGCGCCATGCATACCCCGCCTCGATCACCCGCCCGATCCGCCAGTAGGCATCGCCGAGGTGATCGGCGATCACCGGATCGGACGGCGTCAGCTCGGCGGCGCGCTCCAGAATTTGCACGGCTTCCTCGTATGCCCCCAGGCGGTAATGCGCCCAACCGAGACTATCGACGATGTATCCTGCGTCTGGCTCGTTCGCCATGGCTTGCTCGATGAGCCCCAATCCGTCCTCGATCTTTATTCCGCGCTCAACCCAAGCATAGCCCAGAAAATTGAGAAGCTCAGGGCGGTCAGGCGCGATTTCCAAGGCTGAAACCAGGTCGGCCTCGGCGTCCTGCCAGCGTCCGAGCTTCCGGAGAGCGCCCGCGCGCGCGAAAAGCGGGC
>JAWXBJ010000185.1:0-6989 GCA_034439955.1 Alphaproteobacteria bacterium | reverse complement strand
GGGATGGAGGCGGCGGTGGCGACTAGCCGGAGCCAATCTTCGGACGCGTGAAGCGTTGAACCACAAGCGCGACGCCGAACAGCACCGTCGTCAGCGCCAGCACCGCAGCGGCGATGATCAGCGGGTGGTTGAAGTTTTCCCGTGTTCGATAGTCCATGATGTGCAGCGACCACAGGAAATCATAGGTTCGCCAGAGGTCGGTGCGGACCGGGCCGACCCGCCCGTTTGCGGCGTTGACGTAGATTACCGGATTACCCCTGCCCGCGAAATGGGCCGCCCACGACGGTCCTGTCAGTCCCGATTCTGGCGGCGCGATATCGAAAAAGAGCATGGCTTCCAGCCTTCCTTCGCCCGCCCAGCGCGCTTCGGCGATGCGCCGTGCGATGTCTTCGGGGACCAGCGAGAGGACGGTCCCCGTTTCTGCCGACACCACGAACACGCCGATATCGGCGCGGATCTCGTAGACGGGTTGGCCACCCATCGGGCGCAGCACCACTTCGGCCGGCCGATCCTCGACAACCGCCGCCAGCGCGTCTGCGACCGAGAGCTTGACGCGCGCGAGATCGAGCCTGCCATCGTCGGTTTCGCGGACCAGGTGGTCGCCGCGAATGTCGGCAATGGCGAAGACGGTGAAGAAGAGGCCCGTGCCGGTCCACACCAGCAACTGGAGGCCGACGATCAGCCCCAGCCATTTGTGGATCGAGGCGATGCGCCGGGCGAGGCGGGGGGAGATCATGCCTGCCCCTCACGGCTGGACCAGGTCATCGTCCACGCATTTCCCACGTCGTTCCTAGTCCACGCCGGAAACAAGCGACATCGAATAGGGAATGTAGATCTCCATATCGAGCGGCCCGACCGGGCGGCTGACCACGCGGGACTCCATGCCGGTGAGCGACAGCGAGGCGGGAGCATCCGGCGCTGCAAACATTGTGCGCAGGAGCGCCGTGTCATCCGCGATCGCCTGCAGCAGCGCCGTCCGATGTACCTTCGGGTCCGACAGGCCGAGAAACTGGTTGTCACCGACGATGGCCTCGACCCTTCCGGCGAGCGGGGCATCGGCGACGAACTTTTCCGCACGCGCCCGGATCGCGTCGAAAGTATCGTCCGGACGGACGAACATCTTCAGCACCACGCTGATGCCGGAACGATCCTGCCCGCGCGACTGGACGATCTCCTTTGCCGTGGCCGTTTCCACCGCAGCGGAATTGCCAGGCTGGCCCACCTCGATATCGACATCGTCCGACCGGTCGGCGCGCTCGGTATAGGTGCGGAATGTGCGTGTCAGTTCGGTTTCGCGTTCAGCGAGGGACCGGGTGCCGGTTTCCAGGGCGACGCTGAACAAGACAAAATCCGCCCTCACGATCACCGAAACGTGGGGAACGTCGCTGGCGTCTCGGTCGATCATGTTGGCCGTGACCACCACCTGATTGCCACGGACCACCTGCGCTTGTGCAGGGGCGTCCTCCCCCATCCAGACCAGAGCCAGAAGTGCCACCAAGGCGCGCATCGTGTCATGCTCCCCGCAATATGAATGATCCCGATGCAAGCACACCGCCTGCACCGGGACCAGCCAGTCATTTCAGCTCAGGCTCAGGCGATCGGCGCGAACCGACTTCCGTGCGTATCTCGTCATCAACTGGTTTCGCGTAGGAGTTGTCGCGGTATTTCCTGAACCCGGTCTTTGCGATGGCGCAGCAATGCACCTCGTCGGGTCAGTCCGCGAGGCGCAACCTGTGGATCGGTGTATAGGCGCGCGCGAGTCCGCAATCGGAGGTGACGCCGCCGCCACGAGCTTGAATGGCGTCGTCGATGACCTTGCAGGCCATGCGCAGGGCCACGACCTTGATCGCCCTCAGTCGCCCGGCGCTGGGGTCAGACGCCGCCGATCGAAACATGCGGCGTCACCCGCTCGGCCAGCGCGGCGAGATCGCGCCAGTAATAGCCGACCAGGGGAAGGATTTGCCCGCCGACGCTGTCGACCTTTCGCCCGGCATGCTCGCCATTCAGTGCCTCGTAAAAGTCACGCGCCGCCCCATTGTCGCGAAGCACCCAGAGGCCGCAGGAAAACATGGCGCGGCGGATGCAGTGATCGGCCGCAGCCTTCATCAGGGTCCGCCCGACGCCCGCCCCGCGATGATCCTTCAGCACATAGACCATGCTGATTTCGGCCTCCCATGGCGCGAAGGGCTCGCGCGTCGCGCCGACCATCAGGAACCCGGCCACCTGCTGACCGGCCGTCGCCACAAAAATCTGGTCGTCCAGGTTCTCGGCGCGGCGATCGAGGTGCGTTCGCCAGCGCGGCGTCAGCCGTTTCTCGGTGAGATTGTCCAGATAGACGCCGTCAACGAGACCTCGATAGGCCTCCTTCCACGTCTGCTCGTGGACGCGAGCGATGCCGGCAGCATCCGCGCGGCGCGCGCTGCGAATGAGGATCATGACCGCCTCCCTTCGACTCACTGCAGAGTGAGGGCGGTCGCGGGCTTACGCAAGGAGGGACTGATCGACAGGTCGCGCCAGCGGCTGCTATTGAAGCCGCCGACCTGCTCACATCCCCCTGACCCGCCCCCGCTAACACGCTGCCAAGCACACCCCAGACACGCCCCCCAAACACGCCCATGCCTGCTTCCATAATCGCGATCCTGCTGTCCGCGACGTTCGCGACGGCCGCCATTTCCGGTATTTTCGGCATGGCGGGGGGACTGATCCTGATGGGCGTCCTGGTCGCCTTCGTCCCCGTGGCGACCGCGATGGTCATGCACGGGTTTATCCAGATCGTTTCCAACCTGTCCCGCGCCGCCCTCCTCCGGTCCCACATTTCCTGGACCCTGGTGGGACGTTATAGTCTGGGCGTCGTCGCCGGTGTCGTGCTGATCGCCGCGTTGTTGTGGCGCCCGTCCCAACCTCATGTTTTCCTGCTCCTCGGCATGACCGCGATGCTAGTCTGGATCCCCAGGTCCTGGCTCGCCATCAGCATCGAAAACCGGTTTCAGGCCGAACTCTGCGGATTTCTGGTCCAGACGCTGAACACGCTGGCTGGCGTCGCGGGCCCGCTGCTCGATCTCTTTTTCGCCAGATCCGCCCTCTCCCGACAGGCCGTGGTCGCCACCAAGGCCGCGACGCAGGTTCTGGCGCATGCGGCCAAGATCCTGTTCTGGGGCCTACCGCTGGCGGCAACCCTGGGATCTCCGGAGACCACGACGGCGCACCGCTTCCCGCCGGTCTGGCTGTTCGCGGCCATTGTCCCGCTCTCCCTTGTAGGGACGTGGCTGGGCGGCAAGGTGCTGGAGCGGATGACCGACGCGAATTTTCGCGAATGGACGAAATGGATCGTCACCGCGACCGGCGCCGTCTACCTCGGTCGCGGCATCGCGGCGCTTGCGGCGTGAACGCTATTCGACGGAGCAGAATAGATAATCGCCCGACGCCTTGCGTCCCGCCTCGCAGCCGACCTCCTGGAACGGGCTCATGACCTGGCTGAGCCATGCCCCGCGCTGGTCGAGCGTTTGAAGCGGCGTGTCCGCCGACGGCGGCTCAAGCGTCCATTGCGGCCAGTCCTTCAGCTTGCAGAGGTCCGGCTCGACCAGTCCCTTCACACAGGCTCGGTTGCGCAACACGATCAGGCTGGCGGCGCCGTTCTTGAGCGCCGCGTCCGCGCGCAGAATGTCGCTGTCGGCCAGCGCGGGATCGCCATCGGGAGCTTCCTGCACACCCTCGATCGCGCGGTCAATGATGACGCCCCAGCGTTGGGCGTCTATCGAAACAACGAACGGATCGAGAGGCTCGGCGATCGGGGTGCTCGCGGTTGTCGGGACCGGCGGCGGCTGGCAAGCCGCGAGAGCGAGGGCGGCCCAGGCGCAACAAGCGATCGACCGCACCATCACCAATTCCTCCGCGATCAGCCGACAAAAAAGTCCATACCCGCGATCATTTTGCACGAAAAGGGAGCGGTTTGAATCGCGATCTGCATCGGCCAGGCTCAGCGACCGGCCTGTCAAACTCTCCCGGGCTCCCCAGCGTCGGCGGCCCTTACCCGGATGGCGTTCGCGATCTTCTTGAACAGCGCATCCCCGGAGGCAGGAAGCACGACATACTCATTCCCGCCGGCGCCGATCACCGCCTGAACGGTCTGCAGATCGCGCCGGCTGGAGGCGGCGACAATCGGCGTCGCCGCGTAGGGACCGCTGGCCGCGTCACGCACGGACCGGATGAATGCCACGCCCTCGTCATTGTCTGGACCATCGACAACGACGATCAGAACGTCGGGGCCTACTGATTGAAGGAGTTGCAGCCCTTCGGCGGAGGACGATGCTAAGTGGATGTTTCGGACGCCCACACCTCTCAGGGCCATGCGGATGGTTCTCGCGACGCCATTGTTGCGTGCTGTCACGACCACCGCGATCTGGTCTGGCTTCATGCGCATTCCCCAGCCCTACGGGGAACAGTACCATCCGTCTCTTTACCAGACCTGAATCAGGAAAGCTGATGGGCGGCAAGGCGCGCATAGGGACCGGCCGTCATCATCAACCCGTCGTGAGTTCCGGATTCGACTACGGCGCCCTTCTCGATCACGAAGATGCAGTCCGCCCGCCTGACGGTAGCGAGGCGATGAGCCACGACCAGGATCGTCTTGCGGCCCGCCAGAGCCGCCAGCGCCGATTGAACCCGCGCCTCGCTTTCGGAATCCAGGGCGCTGGTCGCCTCGTCCAGCAGCAGGACCGGCGCGTCGGCCAGCAGGGCCCGCGCGAGCGCCAGCCGCTGCCTCTGCCCCCCCGAAAGGTTTCGGCCGCCCTCGCCCACCCGGGTTTCCCAGGATTGCGGCAAGGCGTCGATGAAATCACAGGCTGCCGCCGCCGCCGCCGCGCGTATCTCGGCATCTGAGGCGGCCGGCCGGCCAAGGGCGACGTTTTCTCGGACGGAGGCGTCAAACAGGAAAGCATCCTGGGAGACCAGCGCGAATTGCCGGCGCAGCGAGCCGAGCGAGAGCGTCCGAACGTCATGGCCGTCGATCTGCACCGCTCCCGAGCCAATATCGTAGAGGCGCATCAAGACGTTGAAGACGGTCGATTTGCCGGCGCCGGAGGGTCCGACAAGGGCGATGGTCTCGCCCGCAAGCGCCGTGAAGCTGAGTCCGGCCAGGGCAGGCGGCGCGCCCGGATAGGCAAAGTGGACGTCTAGGAAATCGACCCGCCCGCGCGCGTTCTCGATCGCCCTGGCGCCGTCGCCGACCGTCATCGGACGATCGATCGCGCCATAGACGCGCTCGGCCGCCGCAAGGCCTTCGCTCACGACGGAGTTCAGCGTGCCAAGCGCCCGCACTTCCGGGGAGGCGATGCCGATCGCGGCGATGAAGCCCACCAGTTCGCCGACCGTCGCCTCGCCGCTCATCGCCCGCCAGCCGGCAAACGCGAACAGGCCGGCAAGCGCCAGCCCTCCCACGATTTCCAGAAACGGATCGACCAGCGCCTTCGAGCGCAGGATTTTGAGATACAGCCTCGCGCGTTCCTCGAACGCCGACTTCGCCCGCTGGCGCTGGTAGGCCTCCAGCCCGTAGGCCTTGACCGTCCTCGCGCCCTGGAACGCTTCGCTCAGGAGCGCCGTCATGCTTCCGGCCTGTTCCTGCGCACGGCGCGACGTCTTGCGGATGCGTGCGCCGATGCTGACGACCGGCCAGAACGCAATTGGATAAACCACCAGCAGCAATGCCGTCAGAGCCCAGTCCTTCGACAGCATGAAGGCGACGCTCGCGACGATCGTGAGAGTCGATTTCGCGAGATTGGTCGTGACGCGCAGCGCCGCCTCGCGGATCAGCGTCATGTCGTTGGCGAATTGCGAGACATACTCGCCAGACGCTGCAGCTTGCAGCCGCGCGAAATCTCCCTCGATCAGCTTGCCGAACAAGGCGTCCTGGATCGCCACGGTGGCGCGCTGAACGCCGTGATTATTGGCTTGCGTCTGCCAGTAGAGCGCCGTCGAACGCAACAGGACGAGTGCGATCATCACGACGGGAACGATCGTGAAAACACGCGGATCGGCGTCGCGCAGCCAGTCCACCGCGCGGGTCGTGATCTCGGCATAGCCAAAGGCCGCAGCGGCCGTGATGGCCGAGAACAAGGTCCCCAGGGCGAACCACCGCCATTGCGGCCAAAGCCAGTCGCGCGCGAACCGGACCGATAGACGGCGGGATGGGCCGGGCGCGGACCCCGTCATACGTCGTGCGTGTGGCCGGTTTCCGGATCCAGAAGCCGATGCGCGTGAAGGATGAAATAGCGTGTCTGGGCGTAATCCACGGTGCGCTGGGCGGCGCCTTTCCAGGCGTCGTACGCCGCCTTGTAGTCTGGAAAAGCGCCGACGAAATCGATCCGGCTCATGTCGCGGAATTCAATCCCGCTCACGTCCTTCAACTCGCCTCCAATGACAAGGTGGAGCAGCTGTCTGGGCGGGGCGGGATCCTGGGTCGCCATCAGTTTCTCCTGCACAACCGGGTCAAGGCTGGCGGCCCAGTTTTCCGAGCGATTCCAATAACAGCGGGTGAAGCCCGGCGCCAGCGGCGACGACGCCTGCCTTGACCAGCGAGCTTCCGTTGAACACGAACGCATCTCCGTTGCGGTCCGTCGCCACGCCGCCTGCCTCGGCCAGGATCAGGACGGCGGCGGCGAGGTCCCAGTCGTTCTTGCTGTTGAGCGCCACCGCGGCGTCGCAGCGGCCGGCGGCCACCAGCGCGATCCGCCACGCGATGGCGTTCGGCAGCGGGTCGAGCAACACCATGCCGGGCCAGTGAGCCGCCCGCACCGACTTGCTGAACACGCTGGGCTGACCGATCATCCTGCTCTCCCCGACCGCTGTCGCGGCGCTCGCCCGGATCGGCTGGCCGTTCAACGCCGCTCCGGCGCCCGCCCGGGCGGCCAGCAATTCGTCGGTCATCGGGTTGAACAACACGCCGGCGACGGGCCGATTGCGGTCGAGCAGGGCAATGGAGACACAGAATCCGG
>JAWXBJ010000184.1:0-5128 GCA_034439955.1 Alphaproteobacteria bacterium | reverse complement strand
TTGCCCGCAAGCAGGGGCTGTCCTTCGACATCATGTCGACGTCGTTTTTCCTCAGCCGGCGGACCTTCCTGGCGGACGGCAAGATCGGCATGCCGATCTGGCAGGATCACCTGTTCATCTTCCTCAGCCGCAACGCGACCAACGCCACGGAATTCTTCCGCATCCCGACCTCGCGGGTTGTCGAACTGGGCAGCCAGATGACGATCTAGCCAGGAGGCATTGCGCATCGCGGGGCCGGAGGCTAACCCGGCGTCATTCTGAGCCGAGCCGGGATCAAGCTGATGAAAACGCCGCGCGCCGACCTCGCCGCCAACACCTATGATTTCGAAGTCATACCGCTGGTGAAGCCGACAGGGTTTCGCGAGTATGACGCCCGCTGGTGGTTTGGCGGGCCGCAATATCCCAAGGCGCCGGAACTCAATTTTCTGGGCGTGCAGGCGCTGGGCCTTGGCCTCGGTACGCTGATCGGACGGATGGGCGTCGCCCCCCGGATCGTCACGGGCCATGACTACCGGTCCTATTCGCTGTCGATCAAGCAGGCCCTGACGCTTGGACTGATCGAGGCGGGCATGGAGGTCCAGGACATTGGCCTCGCGCTGTCGCCGGTCGCCTATTATGCGCAGTTCGCCCTCGACGTGCCGTGCGTCGCCATGGTGACGGCAAGTCACAACGAGAATGGCTGGACCGGCGTCAAGATGGGGGCCAACAAGCCGCTCACCTTCGGCCCGGAGGAGATGGGCCGGCTCAAGGAGATCGTGCTGAGCGGCGCGTTCGACCCGCGACCGGGCGGCCGGCTGATCCGCGTCGACAGCATGCGGGAAAGATACATCGAGGCTGTCGCCAGGGACGTGAAGCTGTCGCGCCGGATCAAGGTGATTGCGGCGTGCGGCAATGGCGCGGCCGGCGCCTTCGCGCCCGACGCGTTGCGCATGATGGGCGCCGAGGTGATCGAGATGGATTGCGATCTCGACTACACCTTCCCGAAATACAATCCCAATCCCGAGGACATCGAGATGCTGCACTCGATGTCGGCGGCGGTGCGCGAGCATGGCGCGGACCTCTGCGTCGGCTTCGACGGAGATGGCGACCGCTGCGGCGTGGTCGATGACAAGGGAGAAGAAATCTTCGCCGACAAGATCGGGCTCTTGCTTGCACGCGATCTCAGCAGGCTGCACAGGAACGCGACCTTCGTCGTCGATGTGAAATCCACCGGCCTCTACAAGACCGATCCCGTATTGAAGGCGAACGGCGCGACGGTCGATTACTTCAAGACCGGCCACTCCTACATCAAGCGGCGCACAAACGAGCTCGACGCGCTGGCCGGTTTCGAGAAGTCCGGACACTTCTTCTTCCGCAAGCCCTATGGCCTTGGATACGATGACGGGCTCGTGGCGGCGGCGGCCGTGCTGCAGATGCTGGACCGCAATCCGGGGCGCTCGCTCTCGGACCTCAAGACCGACCTGGGCGACGCCTGGACGTCGATGACGATGTCGCCCCATGCCGACGACGAAGTAAAATACGGCGTCGTCGATCAGGTGACCCGGGACTATCAGGCCCTGGCAAAGGGCGGCGGCTCGATCCTTGGCCGCAAGGTGATCGACGTGAACACCGTGAATGGCGCGCGCGTGACGCTGGAGGACGGCTCATGGGTGCTGGTGCGCGCGTCCTCCAACAAGCCGGAAATGGTCGTCGTGGTTGAGAGCATGGCGTCGGAGGAGGACATGCGCGCCCTGTTCCGCAACGAGGTGAAGCCGCGCCTCGCGAAGTTCAGGGAAGTCGGGGCGTACAACCAGGAAGTTTGACGCCGTGACGGAGCAGCCCCACGCGAGCGCTTGCGACATCATTGCCCTCTACGAGCGCCACGCCGAGGCATGGGACAGGCTGCGTGGGCCGACGGACGACCAGCCGTTTGAGGCGCCGTGGCTCGATCGTTTTCTGGCGACGCTGCCGGCGCATCCGACGCTGCTGGATCTTGGCTGCGGCAGTGGGGCGCCAGTGACGCGGTATCTGGTCGAGGCAGGCGCATCGGTAACGGGGGTGGATTCCTCGCCGACGCTGATCGCGAAATCGCGGGCGCGGTTTACGGGCGGGGACTGGATCGTCGCCGACATGCGCGGGCTCGATCTTGGCCGGCGGTTCGATGGCTTGCTCGCGTGGAACAGTTTCTTCCATCTCGCCGGGGACGACCAGCGCGCGATGTTTGCGGTGTTCGCCGCGCATGTGCGGCCCGGCGGATCGCTGATGTTCACCAGCGGTCCGGAACATGGCGAGGCGATCGGGGAGTTCGAGGGCGAGGCGCTCTATCACGCCAGCCTTTCAGCGGAAGAATACCGGTCGCTTCTGGCGCGTGCCGGCTTTGATGTGCTGGAGCATGTGGTGCGGGACGCGACATGTGGCGGGGCCACGGTCTGGCTGGCGCGGCGCGAGCCGTTCCATTCCCCGCATTAATAGATATTACTCGTATTAACAACAATCTCATTAAACGCCGTAAACCTTGTGTGTTGGCCGGCAGATTTTGCCCAGTTGCTACAGGCGCTTAACCAACCGTTAACCGACTTGCTTCCATTTGGTTAACTGGCGGCTTCCCTTGTGTGGGAAGTTCAAAGGGGCGTTGCGATTCGGCCGAAGGCGGCCAGGGACGAGGCGCGCGTATGGACGGACAAATGACCCAGCCGCTGATCATTTTGATCACCGGGGCCGCCGCTTTCGGGCTGGCGGCGCTGTTGTGGGCGCTCCGGATTTCGGACGGCGCGCGCGGCGCCTCGCGGAAATACCGCGAGGAAACCCAGGCGATGCGGGAGAAACTGGCCCGCGCCGAGAGCGTGTTCGGCGCCCATCCTGGCGTCATCATGGTCTGGGAAGACGCCGAGCCCCGGAACGCCGCGACGCAGAAATCCGCGCTTGCCCCCAGCGACTGGGCCGCCCCCAACCTCTATGGGTCGCCGGTGGCGCTCATGGGCCTGTTGCGGTTCACCGACGACGCCTCGTCCGACAATCCCGCAGCGCGCATTCTCGAAGGTCTCGCCGACCTCGAAGCCCGCGACGGGGCGGGCCAGGACACGACCCTGCGCGAGCGCCTGAAACAGCTCCGCGCCGAGGGAGCTCCCTTCTCGCTCACCATCATCGGACCCTCGGGGCGGTTTCTTGAGGCGGACGGCCGCACGGCCGGCGCGCGCGCCGTTCTCTGGGTCACCGACACGACGATCAAGGGCCTCGAGGAATCCGGCGCCCGCGCGCGCTTCGAGGAAGCCCGGGCGGCGGTGGCCCGCGATCCCATGGCGTTTCTGGAAATGCTGGGACGGGCGCCTTTCCCGGCCTGGCGGATGTCCGGCGCGGGAAAGCTGCAATGGGTCAACACAGCCTACCTCAAGGCCGTCGGCGCCAGCACGATGGACCAGGTGCTCGACCGCCAGATCATGCTCGACCAGCAGGTGACGGCGCAGGCCCAGAAGACCGTGCAGGGCAATGCCGAGACGGACGATACACGGCATGTCGTGGCAGCTGGCGAGCGCCGGGCCATGCGGGTCAAGATGTTTCCGCTTTCGGGCGGGATTGGCGGGATGGCGTTCGACATCACCGACCAGGAAAACGCGCGCGAGACGCTCGACAAGCACGTCAAGGCGCATGACGAGACCCTCAACCATGTCGCCGATTCGGTCGCCATCTTCGGGGCCGACCGCAAGCTGATCTTCAACAACCGGGCCTTCGCCGAGATGTGGGGGCTGGACCCCGCCTACCTGCTGGAGAAGCCTGACCACGGCTCGCTGCTGGACCGCCTGCGCGAGCGCCGCAAGCTGCCCGCGCGGCCAGACTACGCCCGGTGGCGCTCCGGAGAGCTGGCCTATTACCAGGGCGAGAAGAACGAGGTGCTCGAAGACCTCTGGAACATTCCCGACGGCCGCATCGTCAAGGTCACCCGCCAGCGCCATCCGCTCGGCGGCCTGCTGATGATCTTCAAGGATCTGACCGACGAGCTGGCGCTGCGGACCGAATACAACGCGCTGATCAACGTCCAGAAGGCGACGCTGGACCATCTGCGGGAAGCCGTCGTGGTGTTCGACGCGGCAGGGCGCCTGAGGCTGCACAACGAGGCCTTCGCGACGCTCTGGGGCCTCGAAGGCAAGCTCGCCGACAGTCCGGATTTCGACGTGGTGGTGGACGCCTGCTCGCGCCTGTTCCACGACCGCAATGTGTGGGCCAATATCAAGAGCCGCGTCACCAATCCCTCGCCGGAATACCGCCAGCAGGATCAGGGCGTGATGCGGACATCCAGCGACCGCACGCTGACCTGGATCACCCAGCCGCTGCCCAATGGCGCGACGCTGATCGCCTTCATGGACGTGACGGCCGACCGCAAGGTGGAGGCCGCGCTGAAGGACAGGGCGGAGGCGTTCCAGGCGGCCGACCGGCTCAAGACCGAGTTCGTGCAGAACGTGTCCTACCAGCTGCGCTCGCCGCTCACGACCATACTGGGCTATGCGGAATTGCTGGAAAGCGGCCGGCCCGGCGCCCTCACCGACAAGCAGCGCGAGCAGGTGATCGCGATCCTGTCGGCGTCCGATCATCTCTCGAAGCTGATTGGCAACATTCTTGATCTCGCCATGATCGAGGCGGGACGCATGGAGCTCGACCTCTCCGACGTTTCGCTGCGCAAGACCATCGAGGAGTCGGTCGATCTCGTCGTCTCGACCGCCGCCAACACCAAGGTGCGGGTGGAGATCCTGTGCGACGCCCGCGTCGGAACGATCCATGCCGACGAACGCCGCATCAAGCAGATCCTGTTCAACCTCCTCACCAACGCGCTGCGCTTCACGGGCCCGGGCGGGCACGTCAAGGTCGAGGCCAGGAAGGTCGACGGCGTCGTGCAGCTTTCTGTGACCGACAATGGCAAGGGCATCTCGCAGGAGCGCCAGGCGAGCGCATTCGACAGCTTCACCTCAAGCGACAATCGCGGCGCGGGCCTCGGGCTGGCGCTGGTGCGGTCCTTCGTCGAGCTGCATGGCGGTTGGGTGGCGATGAAGTCAGCGCCCGGCGCCGGCGCCGCCGTCATGTGTTTCCTGCCGGAGACAGCCTCGCCCAAGGCGCTCCGCGCCGAGCTGGAGCTTGGGCCGGGAGCCGTCGCAGCGGC
>JAWXBJ010000183.1:0-3391 GCA_034439955.1 Alphaproteobacteria bacterium | reverse complement strand
TCGGGCCTGTCCCGACCATCTTGCGTGGAGGGAAGGAAGATTCTCGGGACAAGCCCGAGAATGACTCCGTGGGCGGTTCGAGAATGACTCCTTCGGGACAAGCCCGAGAATGACTCCGGAGGGCGGTTCGAGAATGACTCTGGAGGGACGGGGCCGTTTGCGCGTGCCGTCATGGTCGGGCGTGTCCCGACCATCTTGGGTGAAGGAAAGGAGGATTCTCGGGACAAGCCCGAGAATGACTCCTTCGGGACAAGCCCGAGAATGACTCCTTCGGGACAAGCCCGAGAATGACTCCGCAGGGACAAGCCCGAGAATGACTCCTTCGGGACAAGCCCGAGAATGACTCTGGAGGGACAAGCCCGGGAATGACTGGGGAGGGCGGTTGGGGATTGTCTCTTGCGCCCCCTCCGTCCGGCTGCGCCTGGGGAGGACAGACGGCGCCAAGATGCTAGAAGCGCATTTTAGCTGCAGGCAATTGACGCCGGGACATTCTGTGCAAGGGTTACAAACGGCTCCCGACCGATCAGGTTGCGGGACCACCAAGCTTGGGGCAGGCGGGTAACAAGTGCCGAACGGCAAGACGGACGGGGGCGCTAGCTTTGCTGTCAGCCGCACCGACTCTTTCGCGCTTCACCTGGCGGACTCGCTGCGGGAGATAGCCGATCCGGCAGAGATCATGTGGATCGCCGCTTCAAAACTCGCAATCCATCTCGGCGCGGGGCAAGCCGCCTATACCGAGATCGACCCGACGGGCGAGTTCGCGATCATCGAGCGCGACTGGAATGACGGGTCGATGGCCAGCAATGCGGGAAGGCACCGGCTCGAAGCTTACGGCGCCACCCTCATCGCGGACCTGAGGGCCGGCAAGACGGTCGCCATCGGCGATGTCTCCAAGGATTCCCGGACAAACGCGCGCGCGGCGCGGGACATGTTCGCCGAAGTCGGCGTCGCCTCGCTGCTGGTCGTTCCCCTGGTCAAGGCCGGGAAGCTTGTCGCCACGCTGGCGCTCCATCACCGAGCGGCGCGGCGATGGAGCGGATCCGATATGGAGGCCGCCGAAGCAACCGCCGAGCGCACCTGGGCGGCGGTCGAGCGGGCGCGGGCGGAGAAGGCTCTGGGCGAGAGCGAAAGGCGACTGAGGCGCATTTTCGACGCCATCGACGAGGGCTATTGCGTCTGCGAGATCATCGTCGACGATGAGGGCCGGGCCGTCGATTACCGGTTTCTCGAAGTCAATCCGCTGTTCGAAACGATGTCCGGGCTCTCGAACGCGGTGGGCCGCACCGCCTCGGAACTTGTGCCGGGCCTGGAGGCGCATTGGGCCGAGACGTATGGCCGCGCGGCCCTTGGCGGCGAAACCCTGCGCTTCGAGAGCGGGTCGCAGGCCATGGGCCGCGAATTCAACGTGTTCGCGACGCCTGTCGAACCGCACGGGTGTTTCGCGCTGATTTTCACCGACATCACCGAGCGCAAGCGGGAAGAGGCGGACCGAATCGCCAGTGAGGCGCGTTTTCGTCTGGTGGTCGAGCAGAGCCCTGACGGCATTTTCGTCGCGGATTCTTCGGGGCGGTATATCGACGTCAATCCAGCCGGAGAGAAAATGCTGGGTTACACGCGCGCGGAAATCCTGAGCCTCACGCTGACCGATGTACTGGCGCCGGAAGAGGTCCCGCGCCTCGCCCCGCACTTCGCGAAATTCACCGTCGGAATGAAGACACAGAACGAGTGGGGCATGCGCCGCAAGGACGGCTCGGTGTTTCGCGCCGAGATAACGGGCCTGCGTCTGCCCGACGGCGGCTCGCTCGGCGCCGTGCGCGACGTCACCGAACGCCGGGCCGCCGAGGAGCGTCTGCGGCGCAGCCACGACACCTATCTGAAACTGATCAAGAACATTCCGTTCGGAGTCTTGCTGGTCGATGCGGATTTCCGGCTGGCCGAAGTCAGCCTGGGCGCGCGTAAAGCGTTCAGCGGCATCGAGCCGTTGATCGGCCGGGACTTTGCGGAAATCCTGCGCATCGTCTGGCCCGAGCCTTTCGCCAGCGAGGTCATCGGCCATTTTCGCGACACGCTGGCCACGGGAGAGCCCTATGTCGCCGGCGACACGACGGAGCGGCGTAACAACACCGACCAGCTGGAATCCTATGACTGGAAACTGGAGCGGGTGAACCTGCCGGACGGCAGCTTCGGCATCGTCGGCTATTTCTACGACGTCAGCGAACGCATCCGCCAGGAGGAGCAGGTCCGCCTGCTGATGCACGAGGTCAACCATCGATCCAAGAACATCCTGAGCGTCGTGCAGGCGGTCGCGCGGAGCACGGCGCGAAGTACGGCGCCGGATTTCGTGGAGCGCTTCGACCTGCGCATCCGGGCGCTGGCCGCCAGCCATGACCTGCTGCTGGAGAAAGCCGGGCGAAGCATTCCGCTCGACGAGCTGGTGCGCACGCAGATCGGGCATCTGGAGCACCTGATCGGATCCCGCATCAGGCTTGGCGGACCCGAGGTCATGGTCGGGGCGGCGGCGGTCCAGACGCTGGGGATGGTGCTGCACGAGCTTTCGACCAACGCCCTCAAATATGGCGCGCTGTCCGGCGATGCGGGCGAGGTCGAGGTGTCGTGGGAGCTGGGCGGGGTCGAGGACGACGTGCAATTCGCGATGAGCTGGAAGGAGAGCGGCGGGCCGGAAGTGGCGCCGCCCAGCCGCAAGGGGTTTGGCTCGACCGTGATCGACACGATGGCGCGGCTGGAACTCGGCGGCGAGGTGGAGATCGACTACGCGCCCGCCGGCCTGACCTGGCGGCTTGCCTGCAAGGCGGATCGTTTGCTGGGTTGAGGCGGGGGTCGCGCCGGAACGAAGATCGCGATCGCCGGCAGAAGCGCGAAGACGCAGGCGATGAGACAAAAGCAGTCGCGGAAGGCGAGCAGGGACGCGCCCGCGTTCATGGCCGACGACAGGGCCGCATTGGCGTGGGCGGCGGCGTCCGGCGCGGCAAGGCCCGCGAATTCGGCTTCAACGCGCAGGGCGGCAAGCGCGTCGAGGAATGCGGGATTCCGCTCGTTGAGCGACGGGGCGAAAGCGGCGCGGTGAAACGCCATGCGCTCCTGCAGCAGGATGGCCAGACCGTTGACGCCGAACGCGCCGCCGGCCTGCGTCAGGAAGGTCGCGGCGGAAGCGGCGAAGGGGATCAGCGCCGGCTCGACCTGGCGCATCGCGGCGGCGTTGGCCGAGGGCATGACGGACGCGACGCCGATGCGGCTGAGCGCGATCCAGAGGGCGAGGGTCGCGAAGGGCGTCCCGGCGGAAAGGCCCGACAGCAGCCACATGGACAGACCGAAGGCGGCGAGGCCAGAGATCAACAGCCAGCGCGCGTCGATGCGGTCGCCGAGGCGCCCG
>JAWXBJ010000182.1:0-7733 GCA_034439955.1 Alphaproteobacteria bacterium | reverse complement strand
GGAGACGCGGATCCGCGTCTCCCGGGTTTCTCGCACGATCTCGGCCTGTCGTCTGCTATCGCCCACCGCTTGCCTCCGACGTTAACTGCATTTTCGCACCCGGTTCCTAGCTTGTAGCTCAAATCGTGGCGAATTGCTGAACCGGTTTCGGGGAGCATGTAGGCGGTTCATGGTCGGAACGCCATTGTTGTCGTGGATGGGTGACGCGTAATGCCTGAGAAGACGCGGAAGCCAGGAAAGTTTCGACTGGGCCTTGCAGGCCGGGTTGTGGCTATCGGATGCGCCGCGGCGGTGGCGGCGACGCTGGCCCAATGGGTGATCACGCCCACCCTGCTGCGGAAGGATTTCGAAAGGGCGCGGCTGGTCTATGCGTCCAACGCCGCCCAGCAGCTCTCGCTGATCGCCGCAAGCGCCCTGGCCGAACGTGACACGATCCATCTTTCGGCAATCATCAAGATGATGAGTTCGCCGTTGCCGGACGGACAGGCGGCGATCCTCGACGTTGACGGGAAGATCGTGGCGACGACCGCTGCGGACGCAGCCATCGCCGGGTCCACCGACATCGGGCGGCTTGCAGGCGCCGGCGGTGGGGCCGTGCAGCGTGGCGGCACAATGATGGGCGTGTATCCGGTTCATGCCGGCCAGGACCGCATCGGTTCCGCAATCGTGACGTTTCGTCCCATTACGCTCACAGCGACCTGGGTGCGCATCATCGCGAGCAACGGTCTGGTCCTTATTCTCGCCCTCTCCGTGCTCGCGCCGTTCATGCTGCCGCTGGCCCGACAGGCCCTCGCGCCGGTCACGGCGCTGGAAAAGGGCATTCGCAAGCGCACCGCCACGGACAAATCGAAACTCTCCGACGGGGTGGACGACATGGTCCTCAAGCCGCTCCTTTCCGCCATCGACGAGGTGCATGAGCGTTCCGAAGCCGCGACCCGACGCGCCCTGCGGATGGCGTTCGCGGACCCGGTTACGCGCCTGCCCAACCGGTTGAGGTTCATGTCCAAGCTTGAGGGCCTCGTGGACCGGGGTGTGAGCGAGACGACTTTCCTGGTCATCGCCGACCTCGACGGCTTTCGAAAGATCAATGTGTCGCTAGGCCCGAGACTGGCGGACGAGGTGCTGGTGCAGGTGAGCGAGCGGCTCAAGGCATGCGCGGGGCAGGTCAGCCGCTCCTTCTTTCTGGGCCGGCTCGGCCCCGACCAGTTCGGAGTCATCGCCCCTGGCGCCGATCAGGCCGTGGTGAAAGGGTTCATGGCGATGGCCGACCGGGCTCTCGCCGAGCCGATGATCATCGACGGTCAAACGCTCCGCGTGACGGCGTCCTTTGGCGCAGCCTCCGGGCCGACCGACGCGCTGACCGCCACGGAGCTGTTCAAGCGGGCGGAGCTCGCCCTCAAGGAGGCCAAACGCACGCCGACCGACAGGCTGGCGTTTTTCGACCGCCGCATACTCGACAAGGCGACGCAATTGTCACGACTTGAGGCCGAGCTGCGGGCGGGGCTCGATCGCGGAGAGTTCGTCGCCGTCTTTCAGCCCAAGGTGGACCTGCACACCGGTGAATTGGTGGGCGCTGAGGCGCTGGCCCGTTGGCGCCGCCCGGACGGCAGCGTGGTCTCGCCGGGAGTGTTCGTGCCCATCGCCGAGGAGATGGGGCTGATCTCGAAACTGGGGAATTGCGTCCTGCGCGACGCATGCTTTGCGGCCGCAGCCTGGAACAAGGCTGGCCACAAACTTCGCATCGCGGTCAACGTCTCGCCCCACCAGTTCAACGATCCCGAGTTCATCGGTTCGGTTTATGCGGCGCTGGAGGATTCGGGGCTCGATCCCAAAATGCTCGAACTCGAAGTGACCGAATCCGCCGCCGTCAGCGATCCCGACCGGGTCGCCCGCACCATGTGGCCGCTTCGCAATCGCGGCGTGCGACTGGCGATCGACGATTTCGGCACAGGCCATTCCAACTTCACCTCGCTGACGCGCCTGCCTTTTGACGTGTTCAAGATCGATCAGCAATTCATCCGGGCGCTGTCGTCCGATCCGCATGCACCCGCAATCGTCGAGATGATCCTCGCCATGGCCGAGGCGCTGGGTCAGGAAACAGTCGCCGAAGGGGTGGAAACGCGCGAGCAGGCGGAATTCCTGGTGCGCCGGAACTGCACCATCGGGCAGGGCTATTATTATTCTCCGCCGCTGCCCTCAGCCGAGTTCGACGCGTTCGTGAGGTCCTGGCGGCCAAGGCCCGCAGCCAGCCTGGCGGCTTGAAACGGTGACTCATCGATTATCGATAAAACGATTGCCGAGCGGGTCGGTCGAGGCTAGTGTCCGTTCTCGAACAGGGACGACGCCGACCGATGTCTCACCCGCAAGTCTGGCACTCGACCACCATCCTCGCCGTGCGCAAGGGCGCGAAGCTGGTTGTGATCGGCGACGGCCAAGTCTCGATGGGTGACACCATCATGAAGGGCAATGCCCGCAAGGTCCGTCGCATCGGGGAAAAAGGCGACATCCTCGCTGGCTTCGCGGGAGCGACCGCCGACGCCTTCACGCTGTTTGAAAGGCTGGGCCAGAAGCTGGAGCGCTTTCCAGGCAATCTGCAGCGCGCCGCCGTCGAACTGGCCAAGGACTGGCGAACGGACAAATTCCTCCGCAATCTTGAAGCCCTCATCATTGTCGGCGACGCCACGAGCCTCCTTGTAATCACGGGCAGGGGAGACGTGCTGGAGCCGGAACATCCGGTGACGGCCATCGGGTCGGGCGGCAATTACGCACTCGCCGCAGCAAGGGCGATTTACGACTACGAAGAGGACGCGGAGGCGATCGCCCGCAAGGCGATGGGGATCGCCGCCGATATCTGCGTCTACACCAACGCCAGTTTTGTCGTGGAGACACTCGATGTTTGATCGCACCGATCTGCGGGCGGCTGTCGAGGCCGGCGCCCTGAGCGCCGACCAGGCTTCCCGCCTCGAAGCCTTCCTCAAGGCGCGAAGTGATCCCGACAGGATGCTGGACCCGGAGAATCTGCGCCTCCTGACCAATTTCAACGACATCTTCCTCGCCATCGGCATCGGCATACTTTTAACCGGGTTGTCCTTCCTGTCGGGTAGCGTGCTGGGCGGAGCGCTGGGCGAGCAAAAGCTCGCAGTGACGCTGATCCCTATTCCGGTGCTGATCGCTTCGTGGCTGCTGGCGGAGTATTTCTGCGGCCGCCGCCGGTTGCTGCTGCCCTCCATGGTGCTGTCGGTCGTCATCGTGGTCTGCGTGGCGATATCGGTCGGCAGTCTTTTCGTGCCGGATTTCAACTCCGACATGGGCCGCGATTTCGAGGATATCGTGCCGACACTGGGATTTGCGGCCTTCGGAGCGGCCGCCCTCGGCGCGCTCGGGATCTATGCCCGTTTCCGGCTGCCATTCGCGCTTTTCCTCGTCGCGTTGTCGGTCGCCGGTCTCTTCTACACTGCCGTCGGACGGATGGGCGACGAGGACATGCTCTTCGGCGGAATGGCGACGCTGATCGCGGGGCTCGCGACGCTGGCCGCAGCCATAGCCTTCGACGCGCGCGATCCGCAACGGGCGAGCCGGAATTCGGACAATGCATTCTGGCTGCACATGGCGGCGGCGCCGCAGATCATCTTCGGGCTTCGCGGCCTGATCATCGGATCAGGGTTCGCGCCGGCCGGCATGGCCGATGCGATGGTGATGTTGGCGGCGCTGGTCGTCTTCGGCCTGTTCTCGCTGGCGCTCAACCGCCGGGCACTGATCGTATCCGGACTCATCTCGTTCGCGGCGGCGCTCGGCGTGGTCGTCGAGAATCTGGGCGGCGGGGTCGTCAACACGCTGATGCTGACCGCCCTTCTGGTGGGGGCCTCGATCGTGCTGCTGGGCGGCGGCTGGCGGACAGCGCGGCGGACCCTGCTGAGGGTCATTCCCGATCGGGGATTCGCCGGGCGCATCTTCCCGCCGGAGCCTGCGTGAACAGCGGACGCGTTTCTATTCCGCAGCCGCCGCGTCGGTTGCAGGAAGCATCGATCTTGAGCTTGTCATCTTGGTGTTTCGAACTTCCTTGACTACAACGATCACGAAACAGGGCGCGATCCCGCCGGCCTCGCCAGCCAGGCGATGGGCCATCGCCGCGCTGTGACTTCCTCTTGTTCGTTGAGTTGACATGACCGAATTCACTCCGCGCGAGATCGTGTCCGAACTGGACCGTTTCATCGTCGGACAGCCAGAAGCCAAGCGAGCCGTGGCGCTCGCCTTGCGCAATCGCTGGCGTCGCAAGCAATTGGCTGAAGGCTTGAAGGAAGAGGTGACGCCCAAGAACATCCTGATGATCGGGCCGACCGGCGTCGGCAAGACGGAAATCTCGCGGCGGCTCGCCAAGCTGGCCCGGGCGCCATTTCTCAAGGTCGAGGCGACCAAGTTCACGGAAGTCGGCTATGTCGGCCGCGACGTCGAGCAAATTATCCGGGATCTGCTGGAAATTGGCCTGTCGATGGTGCGTGAGCGCCGGCGCAAGGATGTCGAGGCCAAGGCTCAGGCGGCCGCCGAGGAGCGCGTCCTCAGCGCCCTGGTCGGGGCGACAGCCCAGCCCGCGACCCGCGAAAGCTTCCGGCTCAAGCTGCGCAAGGGCGAGATGGACGAGAAGGAGATCGACATAGACATCGCCGACACCTCCTCGCCTTTCGGCGGCCTCGAGATTCCGGGCCAGCCCGGCGCCAGCATGGGTATGGTGAACCTTGGCGACCTGTTGTCCAAGGGGTTTGGCGGCCGGACCAAGCGCGTTCGAACGACGGTCAAGGATGCTTACAAGCCCCTTATAAGCGAGGAATCCGACAAGCTGCTGGATGCCGACGCGCTGACCCGCGAAGCGATCAGACTGACCGAGGAGGACGGCATCGTCTTCCTCGACGAAATCGACAAGATCGCCTCGCGGTCCGAGCGGGTGGGCGCCGACATCTCGCGCGAAGGGGTGCAGCGGGATTTGTTGCCGCTGATCGAGGGAACGACGGTCGCCACCAAGCATGGACCGGTGCGAACGGACTACATCCTGTTCATCGCCTCGGGCGCCTTCCATGTCTCCAAGCCGTCGGACCTCTTGCCCGAACTCCAGGGTCGCCTGCCGATCCGGGTCGAGCTGAAGGCGCTCAACGGCGCTGACTTTCGGCGCATCCTGACCGAACCGGAAGCAAATCTCATCATGCAGTATGTCGCCCTCATGAAGACGGAAGGCTTCGACCTGTCGTTCGAGACCAGCGCGATCGACGCCATCGCCGACATCGCGGTGCAGGTGAATGACAGCGTCGAGAACATCGGCGCGCGCCGCCTGCACACCGTAATCGAGCGGGTTCTGGACGAGATCAGCTTCACGGCTTGCGACAGATCAGGCCAGGCTTTCGTGGTGACGGGCGAATATGTGCGGGAGAAGGTGGGCGCGATGGCCGGCGACAAGGATCTATCGAAGTTCATTCTCTGAAAGAGCCGCGTCCGCTGGTCGCGGTTTGTCCAATGAACTAGCCTAGGGCCGGGGCGCCAGGCCTCGCCGCCCGTGCATGTCCGATGTTCGAATTCTACATCGTCCTTCTGTCTTTCGTCGTGTCGCTCGGGATCACGAGCCTGCTCGGAGCGGGCGCGCGGTTGGCCCAGGAAGCTGACCGGGTCGTGTTTTCCTGGCGGTACGCGATCTGGGCGCTCGCCATTTTCAATCTCGAAGTGGTTTTCTGGATCAAGTCCTGGACCTATCAGGACTCATTCGTGCTGAGGGCGGCACACGCGCTCCCGCCCCTTTTGCTGGCGATTATCGGGTATCTGGCCTGCGGGCTGGCCACGCCCCAGACGCCGGCCGAAGGCCCGATCGATCTCAAGGCTTTCCACGACGCCCAGGGCCGCAAGTATGCGATCGCCTCGGCGGCTTTCATGATCGTCGCGATCGTCCAAGGCGCCATCATGGGAGATTTCGTGCTTGACGGATCGTCCGTTCCATTGGACGCGGCCGGCCCGGCCTTGCTCGCTGTCGTATTCTTGGTCGCGGCCATCTTCAGGCGCAATCGCTGGGTCCAGATCGGCGCGCCGCTGATCTATCTCGTGTCTTCGGCCGCCTACTATGTCGAGCTGATCGGCTGGTGACAGCGTTCGGCTGGTCGCCCGGCCGACGGGTGCTTCTTGCCCCGACCTTGAGACCCAAAGTCGCTCAACAAATTCGCGGCCCTTTGCGTTGCGCCGAAACCGGCTGTAGGTTCCTTTTTGGAACGGAGAGAAAAGCTGAGCGACAAGAGGGCGGTCCTTGTGGTCGGGGCGGGTGACGCGACAGGCGGCGCCATCGCGCAGCGGTTCGCGCGCGGGGGCTATGTCGCCGTCTGCACCCGCAGGGACATTGGCCGGCTTCAGCCGCTGTTGGACAAGATTCACGAGGCGGGCGGCGAAGCGCACGGCTTTGGCTCGGATGCGCGTATCGAGGCCGATGTCGTCGCGCTCTTCGAAACCATCGAGCGGGACATCGCGCCGCTGGAGGTCATGGTCTTCAACATCGGCGCGAACGTCAATTTCCCGATCCGCGAGACGACGGAGCGCGTCTATCGCAAAGTCTGGGAGATGGCTGCCCTGGGCGGCTTCCTCGCGGGTCGCGAGGCTGCGCGAGTGATGGTCCCGAGGGGGAAGGGCACGATCATCTTCACCGGCGCGACAGCCTCGATGCGTGGCGCCTCGGGATTTTCTGCATTCGCCGGCGCGAAGTTCGCGCTGCGGGCGCTGGCGCAGTCGATGGCGCGTGAGCTGGGACCGCAAGGCGTTCACGTGGCGCATTCGATCATCGACGGGGCGATCGACACGGCCTGGATCGCGCAGAATTTTCCCCAGCGCCATGCGCTCAAGGACCAGGACGGAATTCTCAACCCGGACCACATCGCCGACGCCTACTGGATGCTCCACGCCCAGCCGCGCGATGCGTGGACGCATGAGCTCGATCTGCGTCCATGGATCGAAAGAATGGCCTGACGGGTCTGATTGGACAAACTGTAAAAAGGGGAGCTTGCGCATGCCCGGAACGGTCGAGTTCTTCTACGATTTCACAAGTCCCACCGCCTACCTCGCCTGGAAACGGCTCCCCGACGTGCTGGAGCGAACGGGTGGGCAGGTCAGGTACCGGCCCATGTTTCTGGGCGGCGTCATGCAGGCGACGGGCAACCGCCCGCCCGGGACCGTGGCGGCCAAGGGAAAGTGGATGGGCGACGATCTCCGGCGCTGGGCCAAGCGCTTCGGCGCACCCTTCGAGACGAACCCGCATTTCCCGATGATGACGCTGATGGTGCAGCGTGTAGCCCATGGCTGGATCGACCGGCCCGACTTCGAGGCCTATCTGGCGACGATCTTCAACGCGGCCTGGTGCGACAGCCAGAACATCGCCGACGCGGGCGTTCTGACCGAGCTGTTGACACGGGCAGGCTTCGATCCGGGGGTGTTCTTCGAGGCCGCCAACGATCCGGTCAACAAGGAGAAGCTGAAGGCGACCACCGAGGAAGCCGTGGCGCGGGGCGTCTTTGGGGCCCCGACATTCTTTGTCGGCGATGAAATGCATTTCGGCCAGGACCGCCTCGACTGGGTCGAGGAAGCCCTTATGCGTACCTAGAATTCTAGTGCAACCTTTGATCGATCTGGATCGGACCGATCCAGATCGATCAAAGAAAGTGGCTCTGGATTCATTGGTGTAGAGACTGATTCAATGATCGACCTGATTCAGGTCG
>JAWXBJ010000181.1:0-52534 GCA_034439955.1 Alphaproteobacteria bacterium | reverse complement strand
CCCAATCGGCACAAGCCCCAGCACGCAGGCGCAAACTACAGCGCGAATGACTAGCGAGGTCGGTGAAGCGATTGGATTTTGAAGTCGGCAGCTCAACGGTACCCCCACTTTGTTTGCCATACGATTGGTACCACGGCACCTTAACTTTCGCTACTCGGCACCACCGCCGTCCGGCTTACGCTCGTCTACGTATACCGCTCCCGGCTATGGCAATTAAGTCGGCCCTCAATCAATCGCCTCGCGCTTCTCTCCGGTCTTGCTGACATATAGCTCCCCGCCCACTTCGCGAAATTTCGCGCTCATGTCGGAAAGGCCGCGGGCGATGTCGGCGGGGGAGAGGGGGGCGGTGTTGGTGGCTGCCCCCTCCGTCTCACGGCCTCGTCCTTCGACAGGCTCAGGATGAGGCCGTGATCCACCTCCCCCGGCTGCGCCGGTGGAGGACAAGGCGGCGAAGGCGGGATCGTTGAGCGTGGCCGTGTAGTCGCGAATATCCTGCGTGATCTTCATTGAGCAGAATTTCGGGCCGCACATCGAGCAGAAATGCGCGGTCTTGTGGGCGTCCTTCGGCAGGGTGGCGTCGTGGAAGAGTTTCGCGGTTTCCGGATCGAGGGAGAGGTTGAACTGGTCTTCCCAGCGGAAGTCGAAGCGGGCGCGGCTGACGGCGTCGTCGCGGAGGCGCGCGGCCGGGTGACCCTTGGCGAGGTCGGCGGCGTGGGCCGCGATCTTGTAGGTGATGACGCCGACCTTGACGTCGTCGCGGTCGGGGAGGCCGAGATGCTCCTTGGGGGTCACGTAACAGAGCATGGCGCAGCCAAACCAGCCGATCATGGCCGCGCCAATGCCGGAGGTGATGTGGTCATAGCCCGGCGCGATGTCGGTGGTGAGCGGGCCAAGTGTGTAGAAGGGCGCCTCGCCGCAGGCGGCGAGCTGTTTGGTCATGTTGACCTTGATCTTGTGCATCGGGACATGGCCGGGTCCCTCGATCATCACCTGACAGCCCTTGTCCCATGCGACTTTGGTGAGTTCGCCGAGCGTGTCGAGTTCGGCGAACTGGGCCGCGTCGTTGGCGTCGGCGATGGAGCCGGGGCGCAGGCCGTCTCCCAGCGAGAACGACACATCGTACTTCGCCATGATGTCGCAAATGTCGCCAAAGCGCTCGTAGAGGAAGCTCTCCTTGTGGCGGGAGAGCATCCAGCGCGCCATGATCGAGCCGCCGCGCGAGACGATGCCGGTGACGCGTTTGGCGGTGAGGTGGATGTAGGACAGGCGCACGCCGGCGTGGATGGTGAAATAATCGACGCCCTGTTCGCATTGCTCGACCAGCGTGTCGCGGTAGACCTCCCAGTCGAGCTTGTCGGGGTCGCCGCCGACCTTCTCCAGCGCCTGGTAGATGGGCACGGTGCCGATCGGTACGGGCGCGTTGCGGATGATCCATTCGCGGATGTTGTGGATGTTGCGGCCCGTGGAGAGGTCCATCACCGTGTCGGCGCCCCAGCGTATGGCCCAGACCATCTTCTCGATTTCTTCGTCCACCGAGGAGGTGACCGCCGAATTGCCGATATTGGCGTTGATCTTCACGAGGAAGTTGCGGCCGATGATCATCGGCTCGAGTTCGGGGTGATTGATGTTGGCCGGGATGATGGCGCGCCCGCGCGCGATCTCGGAGCGGACGAATTCGGGGGTGATGAAGGCGGGGATTTCGGCGCTCCAGCCTTCGGGGGCCAGAATGTCTTCGCCGTCGGCGCGGCGTTCATCGGCGCCTTCGAGGGGCGTGTCGCGCGCAAGGTTTTCGCGATGGGCGACATACGCCATTTCAGCGGTGATGACGCCAGCGCGGGCGTATTGGAGTTGGGTGAGGGGGCGTCTACCCACCCCCAACTCGAATGCCGGGCTGGGTCCGACATCCGCTGCCCCCGTGAACGGGGGGACAGATCGGGACCTCAGCGGTTGACGCTTGTTGGGGAATTCCGTCACCAGCCTGTCGGCCGAGACATGGCCGTTGTCTTCGGGCTTCACGCGGCGGCCGTCATAGGCCTCCGCGTCGCCCCTCGCCGCAAGCCAGGGGGAGCGAATAGCGGCGAGGCCTTTTTCGATGTCGATGCCGACATCGGGGTCGGTGTAAGGGCCGGTGGTGTCGTAGACGCGCAGCGGCGGTTCATTGGCGCTGGGATGGAGCGCGATCTCGCGAAAGGGCGCGGCGGCATGCGCGAAGCCTGGGCCGGATCCCGGGATGGGAACGTAGCGTTTCGTGCTGGCAGGCAGCTGGCCAGTGGTGACGCGGAACGGTTCGAGGCTTTTGGGATCGACGGGTTTGTTCATGGTCGGCCTCCACGGGGGAGATCCGGCAGACGGTTCGGGGGCGCGAGGCCGGGATTCTGGTCCCCGGAGCTTCCGTCCCTTCGCCGGCATGACCCGGATCAGGTTCTAAGGGTGCTCCGGCGGTTCGCCCAGTTGCGCCTTGTCCTTCGACACGGACCTTTGGTCCCGCTCAGGATGAGGCGATCGGGCGAAGGACAGGATCTCAGCGGACTTCCGTCCGCGCCCCTCGGGATTGTGAAGCGACTCTAACGCGGGCCGGGTGCGACGCAAGAGGCTCAGCAATCCTGCCAGTAGGCCGCCAAGGCGCTCAGCCGGGCCTCCTCGCTCACCTCGCGGTCACAAGAGCCGCGTCGGTGCAGCGGCCAACCATTTTGGCGACCGCGAGTTCAGAGGGCGAAACCACATGGACGAGCACACGCTCGGGGAGCGAACCGTCCTGGTTGGAGCGGGTGTCGTGCAGCGTTGCGCCTGGGGAATGCTGAAACGATGCGGACGATGGCGTGACGGCGGCGGTGTTCGACGCCTTTGGCGCGCAGGCTCCGAACTGACAGAAGGCCAGCGACGCCAACAGAAACAAGCCGCGCTGGAAGATCACTGCGACACTCTCTGTTTCGGCTTCCGTTTCACGCGCAAGATCAGAATTCTGCTGCCTCGTGAGGAAGGGCGCAACTCTGGACCGGGCCGGATTCATCGGGAGCGCTCCAACGCTCCTCCTTGAACCGTTCACGACAGGGCTTGTCGTTCCGCCAGTCTTCCGGGGCAAGCGTCCAGCCGGCCCACATACCGAGCTTTGCGCTTTGCGCCGAGGTGACGGCGGATCGAATTTGTTCACTGGTTTTGATCTTGCCTTCATCGCGGTACACATCGGCAAAACCCGCTAGTGCAATCTGTGTCGCAAGGTCCACGCTCTGACCGTTTTCGTGGATTTCGCAACTCACTAACGGGCGGCCAAACGTTTCCTGCAGTTCGGGAGCGGGGGGAGGCGACTTGCCCGCAAACAGGGAATCGGGGCGGCCGCACCGGGCCAGCTTGCCTTCAAGCACAAGCAGATAGACGAGGTGGTTGCGCGCAAGTTCGCCGCATGGGTAGGGGGCTCCGATATGATCGCGACAAACCTGGCTCCGTTCAGGCGCGTCGATGCCCCAGAGGCGCAGGGAAGCGTCGCCCATGCGAATCGTATCGCCATCGAACACATCCTCTGCCGCAATCATGTTGAGGTGGACCCGCCGTTTTGACACGCCGCCCAAACCGACGGCGACGACCGTCAGCGCAAGAAGAGCGCCTCCAATGGCGCCGAGGAGTGCGATATTGACTGGACGCACAGCTTTCTCGACGTCATCGCCCGGCGTGAAGGCGGCAAGGCAGGCGAGACCCACCAGCACTGCTAGGAGCAGGAACACGTCCAGCATCGGCGAGATTGCGGCGCCGACCGTTGGCCAGTTTGCGGCAAGCGTCTGAACGAAGACGCTCTCCGCGGGCGTGGCCCAGTTTCGTGCCGCCTCGGCAACCACCAGAAGCAAGCCCGCATGATCACTGGCGTCGAGCGTTTGGTGGATGGCGACAGCGAGAGCCGCCCCACCACCTGACCAGATCGCCGCGCGCCACCCTATGCTTAGAGGCCGAGTGCTGATGAGAAAAAGCAACAGGGACGCGAATAGCCAGATGAACGGCGACAGATTCACGGTGATTCCCATAGCCAATCATTCACGCCCTTGAGGAGAGCAATGTAGCGGCTCATGGGAACACCTTCAGCATCTCGACGAGATCGAACTCGCGTGTCGTTTCGCCGGTGGTCTCGTCGAACGGAAATGGGATGCGGGCGCCGGTGAGGGCGTAACCCCGGCGCCCATACCAGGCGATGAGGCCGGCGCGGACGCTGATCACGGTCATCGCCAGGGCAGGGGCCGTCCAGAGGTCGCGGACGCAAGTCTCGGCTTCGGCGACAAGACGTCTGCCAAGGCCGGTTCCGCGCAAGTCGGGATCGACGGCGAACATGCCGAAATAGGCCGCCTGCCCGGAGGCATAGCCAGGCGCGCAGGCGCCGGACCCGCGTTTCTGGATCAAGACGCAGGCAAGGAGACGCCGGTCGCGTTCGGCGACGAGAAAGCGGCTGTCGGAATCGGCAATCAGGTCGCCGACTTCCGTGGCGCCGGTGCGGGGGCCGGTGAGAAGGTGGGATTCGGAATCCCAGCCTCCAGCAGTCTCAGGGCTGCGGTAGGCGCGCTCGATCAGGTTCGTGAGGGCCGAAACGTCGGCGAGTCTGGCGTAGCGAAATGCCGGTTCGGTCATGATCGTCCTTGAAGCAAGGGTAGGGACCTGAGGCAAGTGCGGGTGAAGACGGCTGGCGGGATGCGCTTCCATTCAGAACGGTCGCGCTCTATGTCCAGGGGCTCCCAAGCCTCCGCTGCGTCGCGGCGGCTTAGACAAACCTGGCGCGCGGGAATCCGGTGCTATGTTGATTCGACTTATCGCCTCGTTGACGGCGTTCGCCGGGATTGCCGGCGGCGCTTCCGCGCAGCTTCATCTGCCAGCCGATCCAATCTTCTGCGATCCTGCCAGCCATCCGCGTGACGCCGTGACAGCCGCTCCCGACCAGCACCGGGTGTTGTTCGAGGACGAGCATGTGCGGGTCATGGAGATTCTTCTCCCGCCGCTCGCGGTCGAGCCTGTCCACATCCACGCGCTGCCCAGCGTCATTCAGGGCGATACGGGCGGCGCGTCGGGAGCGCGCTTTCTCTACGTGGCTTATCGGATGGAGGATGGAAAGTTCGTCGAAATCTCACGCAACGAGGTTTTGCCGACGCCCGGATCGCGCACGATCTGGTCCGGCCCGGAAGGTCCGCACGCGATCGCGAACATCGGGCCGGTCGCCGTGAGGTTCATGCGGACCGAGATCAAGCCGGAGAGTTGCGCGCGGTAACGACTAAGGCGCCGCGACAAACTTCTCGCCGGTGCTAGGAAGAAAAACGGGCGGCAGGGGGCCGACGACGCCCTTCAGGAACGTCACCTTGCTCTCGATCGTCAGGGACTGGCGGACGGCGAGAGCCGCCTGCAGAGCGGCATAGTCCGGTCCGTCGCCCCCCAGGGCCGCGGCGTCGCGTGTCGCGGCCCAGTGATCGAGACTGGCGTAGCGGGTGGTGAGGTAGACTTCGTCATAGTCTGGCGAGACCTCGGCGGCGCCGGGCGCTGGAATGACCTGCCACATGCCGACCACACGGGCCCCGATCTTCTCGAAAAAAGGCCAGACTCCCGTCTGGCTGGCTTCCAGGAAACGGGGAAATTGGCCCTTCCTGATCTTCCAGTAGCGGATCGTGGTGATTTCCTCGCCGGCCTGTGCGACCTGGTTTCGAACCGGACCGGTCTGGCCGGCTGGCGTGAGATTCATGGGGGCTGGACCTTGGTTGGCAGGCGGCGTCTGCGGCGTGGCCGGGGTCGCGCAAGCCGTGAGGAAGGCTAGAGCCGACGCCGCCACCAGCCGTCGTGTCAGCGCGGACAGTCGGACCATGGGCGTCTCCTCCGTTGGGCTTGCGGAGCGATCCTATTCCGCCAGCGAGCCAACGTCCAACCGGGCTTCGCTGCGCAGGTCAGCGGCGTCCATGCGGGTCTCGGCGCTTGCCCATATCGCCCAGTTCTGGACGAGGGGGTCGGGTGAATTGAGGATCGAATCCAGCACGCTTTCCAACGTGACGATCGACAGGCGGATTTCCTTCACCGAGCGGCCGGTCTCGCCCATCACGCGCGCCATGAAGGCCTGGGCGTCCGCTTCGGACAGATAGAAATAGACGCGCCGGCGGCTATCCTCGCCCTTGACCGTGAAAGGAGCCCCGTCGGCGTCGCGCACGAGGAAGAGCGGCACGGTGTCCATCCGGTCGGCCGCCTCGATGCGGCTGGCAGGTTTCACGAAGTGATGCTCGCCTGCAAAGCGCGCGGCGCGGGACAGATCGATGACTTCGACATGAAGCTCCTCGCCGATAAAGGCCGAAGGCGCCAGCCCGCCGCGGGCAAGTCCGAGGGCGATCGAGGCTTGCTGACGCGTCAGGTAGAAGGCGGATCCGTCAGCGGTGGTTTCCGCAGGGGCGCCCGAAGTGTCGGCGATGAAGAAGACCGGAACATTCTTCAGCATATCCCGCGCCAGGCCGTGGCCATCGTCACCCAGGGCCGGTGACGCCAAGGCGAGAAAAGGGGTCAGCGCCAATCCGCGCAAGGCAGCCATTGCACCTGTTGCAGCGCGTTTCGACATCAAGCTATCCCCTTGTAGGATCCCGACGCTCCGACGATTTCGTCTTGCGATATTACAGAAATTCAATCTGATCGGAACCGCTGCGTGCACGAAAGTCGCAGAAAACTGGAACCTGCCACCCAATCGTGCATTTAGAACCGGATGTGGCTTGTCTGTGCCAGGTTCAATCCCAGCCGCAGGCCGGCCGGTCCGATCCGGCTCCACGGTCTCAATCAGCCGTTAACGGAGCCCTTGGCAATGTGACCCGCACTGCCGAGGGCGAGCGCATGAACCTGCTGGAGCGCCTGAAAAGCGACTGGATCTACGTCACGGGTTTCCAGCGCATAATCAAGGGCACGGGCGACCTCACCGCCGAGAGTCCTTATCTCGTCGGCGACGCCATTGAAGATCAGGTCGATGCGCATGGCGAGCGCATATTCATCTCGTTCGAAGGCGAGAACACCAGCTTCGCCGCGTTCGACGCCCGGGCGAACCGCTTCGCGCACTGGGGTCTTTCCATCGGGCTCAAACCGGGCGATTGCGTCGCGCTCTTCATGGAGAACCGCCCGGACTATATCGCTTTCTGGGCAGGCATGGCCAAGATCGCGGTGCGGACGGCCCTCATCAACTACAACCTGACCGGGCCGGGGCTCGCCCACAGCATCAAGCTGGCGAACGCCAGGGTTCTTGTTCTCAACCCGGACCTCGCGCAGGCCTTTGAAACGGTGCGCGAAAACATGGCCCTGGAGCTGGGAGGGTGGTCGCTTGGCGCACCGATCGCCAACGCCGCCCACCTCGATCCGCTGCTGGCTGGCATGCCGGACGGGCGCCCCGACCGGTCGCATCGCGCCGGTCTCAAGGCGTCCGAGATCGCGCTCTACATATACACGTCGGGCACGACGGGCCTGCCCAAGGCGGCGAAGATCACGCATCTGCGCGCCCAGGGTTTGATGCGGGCGTTCAAGGACGCAGTGCAGGTCAACGAACATGACCGCATCCTTCTGACGCTGCCGCTCTATCATGCGACAGGCGGCATGTGCGGGGTCGGCTGCGCCCTTTATTCCGGAGGCACGCTGATCTTGCGGCGCAAATTCTCGGCGACCCATTTCTGGCGGGAGGCGATCGACAATCGCGCCACCATGCTGGTCTATATCGGCGAACTTGGACGGTATCTGATGAACCAGCCGCCGTCGCCGCAGGAACGCGCACACACCATTGTCAAGGGTTTCGGCAACGGTCTGCGGCCGGATGTCTGGTCGGAACTTGTCGAGCGCACAGGCATCAAGAGGCTGGTCGAGTTCTACGGATCGACCGAGGGCAATGTGTCGTTCTTCAATCTTGACGGGAAGATCGGCGCGGTGGGCCGTATTCCGGCCCTGCTCAAGGACAAAATCAAGGCGCGCCTGGTGAAATTCGACGTCGAGGCAGAGCAGCCCGTAAGAGGGTCGGACGGTCTGTGCATCGAGGCCGGCCCGGATGAGCCGGGCGAGGCGGTCGGGCCCATCTCGGACGAGGCCAGGCAGCGCTTCGACGGCTATAACGATCCCGAGCAGACCAAGAAAAAGGTGCTGCGGGACGTGTTCGTGACGGGCGATATCTGGTTCCGCACCGGCGACCTGCTGCGCAAGGACAGGGACGGCTATCTCTATTTCGTCGATCGCATCGGCGACACGTTTCGGTGGAAGTCGGAGAATGTCTCGACCGGCGAGGTTGAACTCGCCATCTCATCCATGCCCGGAGTGGCGCATGCGGTCGTGTACGGCGTGCAGACGCCTGGCCATGAGGGACGGGCGGGGATGGCGGCGATCACGGCGACAGGCCCAATCGATCTCGGCGCGCTTTACGCTCATCTGGCGAGATCCCTGCCGCCTTATGCCCGGCCGGTTTTTCTCCGCTTCCAGCCCGAGGCGGAAACCACGGGAACGCTGAAATACCGCAAGGTGGATCTCGTTGCGGACGGGTTCGATCCGGCGAAGGTTGCCGATCCGCTGTTTGTCATCGATGCCGACAATGCCACTTATGTTCCGCTGGCGGGCGTCACGCTCGCCGGGGTGAGGGCGGGGACGACGCGTCTGTAATGCTACTGACGTAACGCGTCTGTCCCAACGCGTCGGTGCTAACGCGTGCGAAGGGTCGGATCGTTGGTCTCGCCCGCGTCCTTCGCCTGGGCCAGCAAGGTGGCGCAGGGCGCATCCGTGCGCTCGCTTCCCGTCTCGATGAAGGGCAGGGCCAGTAAAGCGCCCGCCACCGAAGAGAGCAAGATCGCGAACCCCGCCTGCACGACCGTCTTGGCGTTGAGCGCCTCGATCCGGGGGTTCCTCAACGTTCCCTTGATCTTGATGTCGCCGAAAATCTTGCCGATCGAGACGTCCTTCGGTTCGGTGAAAATCTGGATGTCCAGAGCTTCGGTTTTGAGGTCGCCGCCGCCGGTGGCGAGGATGAGACTGTCGGAATTGTCGATGACGGCAGGCGACAGCGCCGCGCGTCCGTCGGCGAAGGCGATGTTGACGGCGAGGCAGGTGGATTTGAGGTATTCGCGATTGTCGCCGTCCTGAGTCGCGAGGATCAGCAGAACTTCGCCGATGTCGAGGCCCGCCGCCTCGGTGGCGATCCTGGCGACTTCGCTGTTGGTGGACCAAAGGCCCGCTTCTCCGGTGGCCGAACCGAAGGCGTCGCGGAAGCCGGACCCGGTCAGATTGAGCGCGAAGGAGCCGTTGACCGTTCCCTTGATAAAGGGCGTATCGACGATCCGGCGGATGGCGACATTTTCGAGCTTGCCGCTCGCCCGCGTTGACGCGGGCTCGTTCTGCGCATTGATGCGGACCTTGGCGTCGAGATCGCCGCTGCCCGTTTTTACCAGCACCTTCTGAAAATCGAGAATGCTGTCGCGCAGTTCGCCCTCGAAGGTGAGGGCGTTGATGCCGGCTGGCGCGTCCGTCACCTTGGCGGCGTGGAATGCGATGTCGCCGTTGACCGCAGACAGACGCGACATGTCGATGCGGGCATCGGGAATGAGCCGGCTGCTGCGCTTGAAAGCGGCGCGCGCCTTGCGCTGTTCCTCGTTCGAGGTCTCACCCTCGCCAACGCCGACGGGAATGCCAAAGACGACTCCAAGATCGTCAAAGTCCAGAGCCTCGGAGGTGAGATTGACAACAAGAAACGGCTTGTCGGGCTTGAGGTCGATCGATACGGCGCCGCCTATGTCACTGTCGCCGATCTTCCCTGAAATGTCTGATACCGACCAGGTCCGCTCGCGCATGCGCAACGATCCCTGGATATCGAAAGGCGGCGTGTCGGGAGCCGACGCGCCGACGAGTTCTGCAAGATCGGAAAGGTTGTCGCCGCTCGCGGTGACCGCGCCGGAAAGCGCTCCCCCGTCCTTGATCGCGGCCGACCCGTCATAGCTGATCCGCGAAGCGCCGGACCGGGCTTCGGCCTTGACCGTCCCGCTGGCGAACGAGCCTTTGGCGGCGAGGATGGTGACTTCGCGTTCCACCTCGCGGCGCGTGAAGTGCAGCGTGATGTTCTCAGCGTCTATGAGGTTGATGAATTTCTGCGGATCGATCGTTCGGTCGGGCTCGGTGGTGCTGTTCAGAAGGGTTACGTCGCCGTCCCGTGCACGCAGCAGCTTGGTCCAGGGGCGGCCGGGGAGCCAGCCGAACAGGTCGAAGGTGACGTCGATCTCCCTGGCGTTGGCGCGCCCGGGCCAGTCCAGACCGCGCATGACGAAGGTGCTGGAGAACGGCTTGCGAAGCTGTGCGGAAGAAACATTGGCGGTTTCGTCCGCGAAGGATCGCAATCCCCAGTTCACAAAGGGCGTGCCGTATCTGGGGTTTGCGAGCAGAAGATTGATGACGACCCACGCGACGATCACCGAGAGCATAAACGCGCCCGCGGCGATGAGCGCGATGCGCGGCGTGCTTCCGATCTGCATCGCTTGCAGCCGCGCCATCCCTGAGCGTTGCATCGCGCTCTGTCGTGACATGTCCGGAAATCGGAGCCGGTCCAAACGCAGCCTTTCGAGCTGAAGCCGGTCCAGCCGGAGCCGATCCAGCCCAAGCCTGTTCAGCCCAAGCCGGTCCAGCCTGAGCCGGTCCAGAAAGCGCGACAAATCCGGGGTCTTGAACTTTGGAAGCTTCGCCAAGGTAAAATCTTTCTTGCCGAAGGGGAACCGCGCAGCGGTGGAATGGTTCCGTTTTGCCCTGTCCGCCCGGCGCCTCGGTCGGCGCCGTCCATTTCCCTTGGCATCAGCGTTCGAATGATGGTTGATACGGTCGCGACGCTGGTGCTGGAGGAAGACATGCCGCCCGAGGACGGCGAAGCGAGGCGTTACAGCATTCCGGTCGTTCTGGTTCCGGGCGGTTGAGCATGGCGGCCGGCCCGGGCGAGGCGCCCTATCGCCCGGACCGGGCGATTCTCGAGCTCGACGCACGCTTTCACACCGTTGTTGAAGCGGCGGCCTTCCCGCAGCGCATGCTGCGCTGGCGCAACCAGCGCTGGGCCGAGGCTGTCGGGCTTGGCGGCCTCGACGACGAGGCGTGGGTGGATCACTTCGCCGGTTTCCGCCCGCTTGCGGGGTCGCTCGATGCGCCGCTGGCGCTGTCCTACCATGGTCACCAGTTCGGCACTTACAATCCCGACCTCGGCGATGGCCGCGGCTTCCTTTTCGCGCAGCTTCGCGACGGCGCCGGCCGGCTCCTTGATCTGGGAACCAAGGGGTCGGGCCAGACGTCCTGGTCACGCAAGGGCGACGGCCGCCTGACGCTGAAGGGCGGCGTCCGCGAAGTGCTGGCGGCCGGCATGCTCGAAGCGCTAGGGGTCTACACGTCGAAGGCGTTCTCGCTGATCGAAACCGGCGAGGCGCTGATGCGGCACGATGAGCCCTCACCGACACGCTCCGCCGTTCTGGTCCGGCTGTCGCACAGCCATGTCCGCTTCGGGACGTTCCAGCGACAAGCCCATGCGGGCGACCGCGACGCATTGGTGCAGCTGGTGGACTATTGCGTACGGCACTTTTATCCGGGAACGGCGGGAGCCGACACGGCGACATCGGCGGCCGGACTGTTGCGCGAAGTGGTGAGGGCGACTGCTGATCTCGCAGCATCCTGGATGGCGGCGGGCTTCGTGCACGGCGTGCTCAATACCGACAACATGGTCGTGACGGGTGAAAGCTTCGATTATGGTCCCTGGCGTTTCCTGCCCTATTCCGATCCCAATTTCGTAGCCGCCTATTTCGATGAAAGCGGTCTTTACCGGTTCGGCCGGCAGCCGGCGGCGGCGGCGTGGAATCTCAACCAGCTCGCCTCATGCCTGGCGCTGGTGTGCGAACCGGCCCCGCTCGAAGCGGCTCTCAATGAATTCGACGCCTTTTACCGGCGAGCTTTCCGGACACGGGCGCTCGGCATGCTCGGCTTGAAGCCGGGATCAGAGCAGGGCGATCTGGAGCTGTTGCAAGCCTTGTTCGGCTGGATGGGCGCAACACGGGCGCCCTGGCCGCAGGTGTTTTTCGACTGGTTTGGCGGCGCAGCCAGCGAGACAAGGGCGATGGGCGGACCGCTCGCCGCGCTCTATCGCGAAGCAGGGTTCGAGGAGGTCCGGCGTCGCCTCGCGGCACACGGACCGGACCGACCCGAACGCCTCTCGCACGCCTATTTTGCAGCGGAATCGCCGGTCAGTCTCCTCATCGAGGAGGTGGAGGCGCTGTGGGCGTCGATCGACGCACACGACGACTGGGCGCCGCTGAATGCAAAAATGGCGCACATCGAGCTGGCCCGGCAGGCGCTCGATCTTGCCGCCTGAACGGGTCCGCCACCTGTCCTACGGCTATGTGGTTTGTTAACGGTTGTCGCGCGAAATGGCCGCCTTACCGGGGTCTGCCAGCGCTCATGTCAACCATTCAACCGTCATCGGAATTTGGCTCGACGGTCACCGAGATCGACCGTGGCTTCAACGCCGCCGTGGAACATTTCCTCAATTCGGTCGGCGATGCGTTCGCGCTCATGGACCGGGACGGCCGCATTCTCCGCGCCAATATCGCCTATCGCCGGCTGACCGGACCGGCAGGCGGCGCCCACGACGCGTCGATCCTGTCACATGTCGAGGCCGAGCGCCGCGACGTCGTGCGCAACGTGCTGCTGTCGATGAGCGAGACCTCCCCATCACGCTCCATACAGCTGCACCTCAAGATTGGCGCCCAGGTGAGGCTGGTGGATGCAGACCTGTCCTGGATCCTAGAGGGTGGGGTGATTTCCTTCGTCGGCCGGGACGTGACACGCCAGGATACGCTCGAGCGCGAACGCCTCGAAACAGCCGCAGCACGCGAGGCGATCGAACAGGTCGGCGATGTCGGCCACTGGCGGGTCGGTCGAGATTTCAAGCTTCAGACCTCGCCCGGCGCGGCGCGCATACTTGGTCTCGATCCAGGCGCCCCGCCTCTCGCCCTTAAGGATTTTCTCGAACTGGTCGCGCACCAAGACCGCAGCGCCGCCGCCGCCGCTGCGCGCGAATGCTATGACACCGGCAAGCCGCTGAGCGGCGCGGTGCGCGTCCAGCGGCCGGGCGGGGCGATGCGCTCGATCCAGGTGAGCGGCGCCGTCTCGACCGATCCGCGTGGCCAGATCGAGGCGGTGCAAGGCGTTGTGATCGACAAGACCGACAGCAGCACGGCGCTGCGCGCGGCGATGAACGACGACAGCACCGTGCGTCGCTTCATCCAGGCGGCCCCGATCACCATGGTGATGTACGACCGCGAGATGCGCGTGCTGATGGGCAGCCGCAATTTCTTCGAGGAACGCGGTCTTTCCGAAGAGCAGGTGCTGGGGCGCAGTATTTTCGATCTCATCCCGTGGATGCCCGAGAAATGGTCGAGCTCACTGCGGCAGGTGCTTCGTGGCGAGATCATGCGGCATGACCGTGATCGTTTCGAACGGCCCGACGGCCGCACGGGCTGGCTGAAATGGTCCGGAGCTCCGTGGCGCGACGCCGATGGCGAAATCGGCGGCGTTGTCATCATGTACGAGGACGTGACCGCGTTCATCGAGGCGCAGCAGGAGATCGAATCGAGCAAGGAACGCATGACGTTCGGGCTGTCGATGACGGCCATGATGATCTGGGAGATCGATTTCGAGAAGCGCGAACTCTACCTTGAGGGTGACTGGAAACAGTTCTTCCCGCAACGCCCTACTGTCGATTCCATGACGGGCAATGAAACCTGGATTCATGTGGCGGACCGCGAAATGCTTGGAGCGAAGTGGCGCGCTCATCTCGCCGGCGGGCCGCCTTACACGATCGAGTATCGCGTGGCGCACGGCGACGGGCGCGAGATATGGCACAGCGCCAGCATTCGAATTCTCAAGACGGTCAACGGCTCTCCGGCGCGCGCTTTCGCCGTTATCCAGGACGTGACCGGCCGCAAGCAGATCGAATCCAAGTCGCGTGAGGCCGAACAGCGAGCGCTGGTGGCGGCGGCGGCGAAGGGCGATTTTCTTTCGAACATGAGTCACGAAATCCGGACACCCCTCAACGGCGTTCTGGCGGTGTCCGAAGTGCTGAACCGGACTAAGCTGGACGATCGCCAGTCGGAGATGGTGCGCCTCATCACCACGTCTGGTCGAACCCTGCTCCGGGTGATGGACGATCTCGTCGAGTATTCGAGACTGGAGGGCGACGACATCGATTTCGATATCCGTCCCTTCGAACTGGAAGAGACGATGCGCTCGGCGTGCGAGGCGGGCCGCGCCCGGGCGGAGGCCAAGGGGCTGCGCTTCGACGCCTTCATTTCGGCGAGCGTCGATGGGGTCTTTCGGGGGGACGCCGTCCGCATTGGCCAGGTGCTGGGCAATCTGCTGAACAATGCGGTGAAGTTCACCAGTTCCGGAACGATTTCGGTGTCGGCCCTGGTCGAGGATTCCAGCGACGCCGAGGCCCTGCTGAAACTGACTGTAACCGACACCGGCGTCGGGTTCGGGCCGGAGGTCGCAGAGCGAATATTCGACCGGTTCGAGCAGGCCGATCATTCGACATCACGCAGATATGGCGGGTTGGGTCTTGGCCTGTCGATCGTGAAGCGACTCGTCGAGCTGATGAACGGCAAGGTTTCGGCGCGGTCCAAGGAGGGAGAGGGCTCGATCTTCGAAGTCGTCCTGCCGCTCGCGCGCGACCGCATCGCGGCGCTGAAACCTCTGACGGCAGTGGCGATCGAGGACTTCGACGCCGAGACGATGATCGAAAATCTCCGCCTGCTGGTTGCGGAGGACAATCCGATGAACCGCAGGGTTGTCGAACTTCTGCTGGCGCACAGCGGAATGGAGATCATCTTCGCGGAAAACGGTCGGGAGGCCGTCGCGAAGTTCGCCGAGCGCCGCTACGACCTCGTGCTGATGGATTTGCAGATGCCGATCATGGGGGGGCTCGCGGCAACGCGCGCCATCCGTGACTGGGAACGGGCCAATGGCCGCATATCGACGCCGATCCTCGCGGTCTCGGCCAACGCGACGCCCGACCATATCGAGGAAGCCCGCCAGGCCGGCGCGGACGATCACGTCGCCAAACCGATCGTCCGGGAGTTCCTGTTCGAGGCGATCGCGCGCCATGTGAGGCAGTCGGCCAATCAGGCGGACCACGACGATCTCGACTTTGACCTCGATGATCTCGACATCGCGGTCTGACGACGAGGATCGTCGGGGAGCTGTCCGGCCGTCGTGCGTTCGCGGGGTTTCCTCCCAGTTGGTTCGGGCGCGCCGGACATGGCTTCTTGATCGCACGGGCGGTTTGCCCTGGGGGATGGGTGTCCGGCGTCCCGAGATTTCATCCATTCGAGAGGCGGCGAAAGACGTCGCCGACCGAACCGGGGGCGTAAACGCCGAACAGAACGAGGCCCAGCACCAGCGCGTGCAGCGCGGTGATGAGTCCCGTTATGACGCTGAACTCCGTCTTGTGCGTCTTATGGCGAAAAAAATGCTGGGCCAGGAGTCCGCCGACGATTCCGAATGCGAGGTCGAGGAGGTGCAGCCGGCGCTCGGGCGTCCGGGATGTCTTGTCGCCGGCGGCGCGCTTGTCGGCCTGGTAAAAGACAAAAGCCGCGAGCCCGGCGATCAGATAGAGAAACACGATCCAGACAGGCAGACGTCCGAGCAGGAGATTGGCGACAAGCAGGATCAGCAGCGACGTCGCTGCGACAAGCCGTGTCGGCACGAGTTCAACCGTCGCGGCCGACGACTTTCGGGATGTGGCGGCCGCGCCGATGATGGCGGCGTCAGCGGCCGCGCGACGACCGTCCTTGCCGGCGGCGAGCACAAAGCTGAGCCGGTCCCCGACATTGGGACGCTGGTCGCCTCGCCGCATCGCCTTGATGTGGACATAGATGTCCGACGAGCCATCCGTCGGCCGGATGAAGCCGAAACCGCGCTCGTCATTCCAGTCGACAAGTTCGCCCGTCTCACGCGTCACGCAATCTCGCTGTTCTATCGGTTCAAACGGTTATCGATGAGGTCCTGCACGACGCCTGGATCGGCCAGTGTCGAGGTGTCGCCAAGGGCCCCGAAATCATTCTCGGCGATCTTGCGGAGGATGCGGCGCATGATCTTTCCGGAGCGTGTCTTCGGCAGGCCCGGCGCGAACTGGATGAGGTCGGGCGAGGCGAACGGGCCGATCTCCTTGCGCACCCACTGAACCAGCTCGCCACGCAGTTCCGGGGACGGCGCCTCTCCCGCCATGAGCGACACGTAGGCATAGATGCCCTGGCCCTTGATGTCGTGAGGGAAGCCGACGACGGCGGCTTCGGCGACTTTGGGGTGGGAAACCAGCGCGCTTTCGACCTCGGCTGTCCCCATGCGATGTCCCGAAACGTTGATGACATCGTCGACCCGGCCGGTGATCCAGTAGTAGCCGTCCTCGTCGCGCCGGCACCCGTCGCCGGTGAAGTATTTGCCGGGATAGGCGCTGAAATAGGCGGAGACGAAACGCGGGTGGTCGCCATAGAGGGTCCGCGCCTGTCCCGGCCATGATGCGAGAATGCAGAGATTGCCGGCGGCCTCGCCTTCGAGCACCGCGCCGGCGTCATCGACCAGCTGCGGCGCGACTCCGAAGAAGGGCTTGGCGGCCGAGCCCGGCTTGAGTGCGTGCGCGCCTGGCAGGGGCGTCATCATGGTAGCGCCGGTCTCGGTTTGCCACCAGGTGTCAACGATGGGGCAGCGGCGCTCTCCCACGACGCGGTGATACCATTCCCAGGCTTCGGGGTTGATCGGCTCGCCGACCGAACCGAGGAGACGCAGGGATTTGCGGGATGAGCCCGTGACGAACGCGTCGCCAGAACCCATCAGGGACCGGATTGCGGTCGGGGCCGTGTAGAAGATGTTGACCTGGTGCTTGTCCACGGTTTTCCAGAAACGCGAGGCGTCGGGCCAGGTCGGCACGCCCTCGAACATCAGCGTCGTCGCGCCGTTGGCGAGCGGCCCGTAGACGATGTAGCTGTGCCCCGTCACCCAGCCGACGTCTGCGGAGCACCAGAAGACCTCGCCCGGCTTGTAGTCGAAGACGATCTCATGGGTCAGCGAGGCCCAGACGAGATAGCCGCCGGATGTGTGCAGGACGCCCTTGGGCTTTCCCGTCGATCCGGACGTGTAAAGGATGAACAACGGGTCCTCGGCGTTCATCTCCTCGGGCGGGCACTCGTCGGACACGGTTTTTGCGGCGTCGTCGTAGAACACGTCGCGGTCCGGCATCATGTCGATCGCGGCGCCGGTGCGCTTGACGACAATCACCGAGGTTACGGTGGAGACGCCCCGTCCCGGCTCCAGGGCCGTATCGACATTGCGCTTCATCGCCGACACCCGTCCGCCGCGCACGCCCTCGTCGGCGGTGACGATGCAGACGGAGCCGCAATCGGAAAGTCGCCCGGCAAGCGCTTCGGGCGAAAAGCCGCCAAAGACGACAGAATGGACCGCGCCGATACGGGCGCAGGCGAGCATCGCGAACGCCGCCTCCGGAATCATTGGCATGTAGATGGTGACCCGGTCGCCCTTGCCGACGCCGCGCGCCTTGAGCACGTTGGCGAGGCGGCAGACCTCGCTGTAGAGTTCCGAATAGCTGATGCGGCGGGAGACCGACGGATCGTCGCCCTCGAAGATGATCGCGGTCGCATCGGCTTTGGCGGGCAGGTGGCGGTCGATGCAGTTGGCCGAGACGTTGAGGACACCGTCCTCGAACCATCTGATCGACAGATCGTTGGGATCGCCCGTGCGGGAGATGTCCCAATTGACGTTCTTGACCCGGGTGTAGGGCCGGGTCCAGCGCAGGCGTTTGCCCTGCTGGCCCCAGAAAGCGTCCGGGTCGGCCAGCGACGCCTCGTAAAGGGTCCGGTAGCGCTCGGCGTCGACATGCGCATGCGCCGCGAAGTCCGACGGGGCCGGATAGACCTTCTCGTTGGCGGCCATGGGAGCTTCCCCTGCAGGTTCGGCGAGCGGTGTTGATGACGCATTTCGGCAGCTAGGTGAAGGGCGGCTTTGCCGGCGCCTCGCGGCGTCGGAAGGTCTCAACCCACGAACGCTTTTTCCACCACGAACTGGGCGGGGGAGGCGTTGGATCCCTCGGTGAATCCAGCTTTCTCGACCAGCGCCCGGGTGTCGGCCAGCATTTCGAGCGAGCCGCAGATCATCACCCGGTCCACAGCCGGATCGAGGGGCGGGACGCCAAGGTCGCGGAACAGCTGGCCATTCTCGATCAGCGTCGTGATTCGCTGCCGGTTGGGCCAGGGCTCGCGTGTGACCGTGGTGTAGTGGGCAAGACGCCCCTTGACGAAGTCTCCGACCAGGGGATCTTCCGGCAGGCTGGCGACCAGCTCAGTCGCATAGGCGAGTTCCCCGGCTAGGCGGCAGGTCTGGGTCAGGATCACCTGGTCGAAACGTTCATAGGTTTCGGGGTCACGGATGATACTCGCGAAGGGCGCGACGCCCGTGCCCGTCGAGAAGAGATAGAGCCGCCGGCCGGGCGTCAGCGCATCGTGGACAAGCGTTCCAACCGATTTGCGCCCGAGCAAAACGGTGTCGCCGGGCTGGATCGACTGAAGGCGGGAGGTCAGCGGCCCGTCCGGAACCTTGATCGAGAAAAATTCCAGCTGTTCGTCCCAGGATGGGCTGGCGATCGAATAAGCCCGCAGAAGCGGTTTCCCGCTGTCCTGGTCGAGCCCGATCATCACGAATTCTCCCGAACGGAAGCGAAATGCAAGCGGGCGCGTGATGCGGAACGAGAACATGCGGTCGGTAAAATGACGCACCTCCAGCACGGTTTCGTCCGTCGGAGCGTTGGGCGACCTGGCGGGCTTCTGGGCGGCTTCCATGACGAGCGATCTTTGAGGGAAAGGCCGTTGCCAGGCCGGGCGCGAGGTGGACCTAGAGCAACCTTCGATCGATCCGGATCGTGTTGATCCGGATCGTGCGACGAAAATTGCTCTGGATTCATTGGTGTAGAGACTGATTCAACGATCGACCTGATCCAGGTCGATCGCATCAGGCTCTAGGGAAAGGCAGGACCAATAGCAACTGAAGCGAGCGTTTAGTCAGACACGGGTTTTCGATACCGGACCGGGGCGAAGGTCTCTATAACGCAAAAACGACTTGTACCTCCCATATCCACCCTGGAGACAGACGCAGCTGAGCCAGCGTCTGGAGAAAAAGGATCGCAGCTTTGCCGCGTTGGTTGACGATCTTGGTCGGCGCTATCGCCGTGATGGGCGTCTTTTTCGGCTTTCGCTCGCTTATGAGCGACAGGGATGCGATCGTCACAGTCGAGGCCCAGACGGTGCCCACCCTCGACAAGCCGGTGTCGCCCGGCAGGGTAGCCAAGGACGGCATGCCGGTCGTCGTGCTGCGCTCGGTCGCCGAGGTGCGTCCGGTCTACCTGGCGCTCAACGGCCGCAGCGAAGCGGCGCGCACTGTCACGGTGAAGGCGGAAACGACTGGGGCGGTCACGAGCGCGCCAGCTGTCGAGGGAAGCGCCGTGGCGAAGGGAGCCCTGTTGTGCGGCCTTGACGTCGATGGACGGTCGGCCCGGGTGCGCGAGGCCGAGGCCGACGCCAGCGGGAAGGATCTCGACCACAGGGCCGCGGTCGAGCTGACGGCCAAGGGCTGGGCCTCCGAAGCGCGGGTCGCGACGACCCGAGCCACCCTTGACGGCGCCAAGGCGGCGCTGGATCTCGCGCGCATCGAGCTGGCTAAGACGCAGATTCGCGCTCCGTTTGCCGGCGTGTTCGAGAAAAGGCTGGCCAATGTTGGGGATTTTCTGGCGCCGGGCGGCGGATGCGGCGTTGTCGTCGAACTCGATCCCATCCTGGTTGTCGGCGAGACGCCCGAGATCACCGCAGGGCGGATCAAGGTGGACGCTCCGGCGCGCCTCAGACTGTCGGACGGCGCCGAGGCCCTGGGGCGTGTGCGATACGTCGCCAAAACTGCGGACATCTCGACACGCGCCTACCGGGTGGAGGTGGAAGTCTCCAACCCGGGCGGTGCGATTCCCGTCGGCCGGATCGCGGAGGTGCGTATTCAGACCGGGGAGGGCGGCGCCCACAAGGTGAGCCCGGGCCTGCTCACGCTCGACAGTCAGGGCCGCATCGGGGTGCGATATCTCGATGTCGGCGGAGTCGTAAGTTTCGCCCCGGCCGATATCGTCGATGAAAGCGCTGACGGCGCCTGGATTGCAGGACTTCCGCGGGAAGTTCTCATTGTCGCCGAGGGCCAGGAGGGCGTAGGTCCCGGCGTGCGCGCAACGCCGATCTTCCGGGGAGCGGAGACGCCCTGACAGGCGTTGAAGAATAATCCTGAAGGCCCTCGTGCTGCGCCCTTCGAGACGGCGCCCTGCGGGCGGCTCCTCCGGGGGAGGGCCTTGCCTGTCAGTCCTCCTGCTTCCCGGCGAATTCGGCTTCGAATTCTGGAGTGCGCAGCCGGGGACTGTAGCCCGAGGCTAGATAGAGTCTGAGTTCGCGGACCTTGCCCCCGCCCAAGGGAATTGCAAGGACGCCGCGGTCCTCGATGGACGCGAAATCAGCGCGAATGAGCGGGCGGAAATCCGGCCGGACGCTGGCGACAAGGACCAGCCAGTCCTCGCCCGGCAGCAGGGTTCCAGCTTCCTCGGCATGGCTGCGCGCCTCCGCGAGCCGGCGCCAGCTTCTGACGGGCGGCAGATCCAGGTCGCGGCCGTAGTAATCCACGCCGTGCCAGATTTCCCTTTCGTCGAACATCACGGCGCTGGCGCCGTTTTCGCGGGCGATCCGGGCGAGGCCGGCGGCGGTTTCTTCCCAGCCGCGCACGCGCTTGAAGGCGTTCGAGGCGCCGACCGCGTCGCCCAGGGAAGGCGCGACGGCGAAGACCAGAAAAATGACGCCAACGACCGCATTGAGACCGACGCCGGCCTTGATAATGCGGCTCCAGCGCGCGCGGGCGATCCACGACGCCAGCAGGACGCAGGCCGCAGGATAAGCGGTCGCCGCCCAGTTGGCGTGGGCGCGGGAGATGACCGCCTGGAAGGCGATAACGATCAGCGGAGGAGCGATAAAGCAGATGAGCCAGAGTTCTCGCGTCAGGGTCTCGCCCCGGCTGCGGCGGACGAGGAGGAGGCAGCCGGCGAGGAGGACCAAAAAGCTCACCGGACCGAACACGGCCATCTGGTCCGTGAGAAACTTGCCGAAATGCGAAAGGTCGAAGGTCGCGGCGTTCCAGTTGGCGTTGTCGGTCGTATGGCTGACAGTGGCGAAATCATTGGCGGCGTTCCAGGCGAGGTTGGGCGAAAGGACGAGCGCGGCGACGGCGAGCGCCGCGAGCCCTCCCGGAGACATGAGCGCGCGGCGGGTCTGGAGATCGATCAGCGAGGCCAGGACGGCCCCGCCGATCAGGTAAAGAGCGGCGTACTTGGCCAGCATGGCGAGGCCCAGGGCGAGACCCAGAAGCAGGCCTTCGGTCAGCCGGGGCGTCTCACGCAGTCGCCACAGGCAGAACAGCGTAGCCGTCCACATCGGCAGGAGCACGGCGTCCGTCGACATGATAGCGGAGGACAACCAGACCCCCGGCATCAGGAGGTAAAGGGCCGCCGACCAGGCGCCGACGACCGGATCGAAGGCCCGTCGCCCAAGGCTGAAGAGGAAGAAGCCGGCAAGGCCATGGGCGATGGGCGCCAAAAGCCGAACGCCCCATTCCGCATCGCCGAAGACCGATGTGGCCGCAGCGATGCCCCACGCGATCAGCGGCGGCTTGGAATAATAGCCCCAGTCCAGGGATCGCGACCAGCGCCAGTACTGGGCTTCGTCCGGGCCGAGTTCCAGCGGCGTCGCCGCCAGCACCGCGATGCGCAGCGCGACGAGGCAGGCGATGGCGATCGCAACTGCCGCGCCTGGCCTGCGCCGCCAGAAGCCAATCGCGCCGTCCATTTCAAGCCCTCGCCTGTCCGTTCGGGGACACCCTTACAGGTTCGTCGGGACGGCTAGAAGGGCCGGCGGCGCCGCACGGACGGCGAGACGAAAACGGCGGACCCCTATTACAAGAGCCCGCCGCATCTCACGCTACATCTTCGACGGCGCCGCAGGGACAGCCAGCGAGCCGTCCTGCCGGGGCCGAGACCCTAGAAGCCGACCCGCAGCGACGCCGTAAAGGTGCGCGGCGCGCCGACCGAAGCGAACGGACGGCTGAACCCGGGAGCGCCGAACGTGGCGCTCGTCGAGGAGCCGATGCTGCCGAAATAGTCCTTGTCGAAAAGGTTGATGACATTGAGCTTGATCGACGAGTTCTCGAGGCCGAACATGTCGAGCGCCCAGGTCGCATCAAGATCCGTGATCAGATATTCATCGGTCTTGAGGTCGTTGACGTCGGTCACCCAGCGCTCGCCCACGAATTTGATCTGGCCGCCGAAGCGAAGGCCGGGCATGGGCTCGTACTGGACGCGGGACGACCAGGTGACTTCAGGGGTCTCGACCAGCTGTTTGCCTTTCGTCAGCGCGAAGATCGGCACGAGGCCCGGTGCGGGCCCGCGGCCGACCTGAATATTGTCCTGCACTTCGCTGTCATTGTAGGAGGCCGAGACGTAGATCAGCAATTCCTCGGTCGGCTCCCAGCCAAGGCCAGCGTCGAGGCCGTATTGTTCGACCTTGCCGACATTGCGGTCGATGAAGAGGCCGGTGTCCTGATCGAAGGAGGTGACGATGCGGTTGGCGAACTCCGTCGACCAGACGTTGGCGGAGGCGACGACGCCATCTCCGTTGTAGCGATAGCCGCCCTCCAGCGTGGTGCTGGTTTCCGGCTGAACGTCAGGATTGCCAACCGAGCCGTCGGCCAGACGGAAGACGGTGTAGAGGTTGTCGGTGCGGGGCAGCGAGGTCGATTCGGCGTAGCTGCCGTAGAACTGGCTGTCGCCCAGATCGTAGCTGAGGCCGAGATTGGGGAGCACGTCGTCGAACTCAAGGTCCTTCTCGTACGGTCGGATGAATTGGGTCGTGGAGCCGGCAAACGTCACGTTTCCATTAGCAAGTGTGGCGTTCGGAGTCTCCGCCGTGCAGCGGACGTTGGAGCTGCCAGCCTGCGAAAAGCAGTACTGGTTGAGTTCGCGATTGAAGAAGGGCGCCCGGACGCCAACGCTGAGATCCCAGTCCTCGAAGAATGTGCCGCGATATTCGAGGCTGATCTGGTTCAGCGTCGCAATGGAGAAGCGGTCGCGGTTCTGCAGTTTCTGGCCGTTGGCAGTCAGCAGCGGCCGGCCGTTGCCGTCCTTCCCGCCGAAAACATTCTCGTAGCTGATATCCGGGAAGTTGTTGTTGATGAAGCCGAAATCACCGGTCTGACGGTGGCGGCCATAGTCCAGCGTGTAGCCGCCACGCACGAGATGATCGTCATTGATGCGGTAAATCAACGATGTCAGCAGTCCGTAGCGGCGGGTGTTGGTGTTGCTGGGGTTCATGACCCGCACCAGATCGTTGACGTCGCCGTCGGCGTTGAGATCGCGGCCGACGGTCGCGATGTTGGCAGAGCCGATCAGCTGGCGGGTCAGCGCCGGGCAGCTGGGCGCGGCCGGGGTGGGCAGGGTCAGCGAGTTGTTGGCGCTTGAGCCATTGCAGCTTTCCCAGATGTTGATGTTCTGGGTGCCGCCATTGGCGAGAACATACTGGAAGGAGGGATCGACGGTGAGGGTGATCTTGTCGCCAAAGTCGAAGCGCGACTGGCCGCGGATGTTGCCGGTGTTCGAGGGATTGATCCGGAGCCGGTAAAACGCCGAGTTGGCGGCGGGATCCTGGTCAATGTCGCCGGCGAACCCGGCGCGCGTGGTCGTCGCGATGGGCAGATACCTGGTGTTCAGGTCGAGTTCAAAGCCGCGCGGATTGGTGACGGTTTCATCGGGGAGCGCGCCAAGTCCGGTCACGGGGTTGGCGAGAACGGCGAGGCTGGGTCCGATATAGTTGTTGTTGCGGTTCTGGTTGTAGTGGACCGCGAGGCTAACGAAGTCATTGCCCTCGCCGATTGGCTGATAGATCTTGGCGTTGAACTGCTGCTTGAACAGTTCTCCGGCGCCCTTGAACTTGTCGTACTTCTGATAGGAGAAGGCGCCCCAGGCGCGCGTGCCCCAAGGGCCGAACTCGCCGGTTTCCGCGAACGCCATGTAGCGTCGATAGTTGAATTCGCCGATCTGGACCTGGCCCCAGCCGCCGGCCTCGGTCGAAGGCGTTAAGCTCGAAAAGTTGATTGTGCCGCCGGTCGAGGCTGCGGTCGGGCTATCGACGTCGGTGGAGCCCGTGTTGACCTGGGCGCTGGCGATCAGTTCGCTGTCGAGCAGCTGGTTAGTGAAGGTCGCGTAGTTGCCGGTGTCGTTGAGCGGCATGCCGTCAAAGGTCAAGGCGACGCGGTTGCCGTCGAAACCGTGGAGGCGAATGTTCCCGCCGCTGGTGCCGTAGGGGTCGTTGTTGGTGAAGTTGAGGCCCGGCGTCACGATGTTGAGTGACTGAAGGATGGTCTGGCCGCCGACCTGGGTGTCGATGAAGGTCTGCTCGATCGTCGTCCGAGCCTTGGCGACAGTTTCAGCCTGGATGATTCCACCGACATCCTGCGGACCGGAACTGCCCGTCACGACGATGGTGTCGACGGCGGCCGATGCGGTCGACTGGGCCGACGCGGTGGCGGCGACAAATATGTTGCCCACCAAAGCGGTCGTCGCCAAGAAGGCAAGCCTGTACGTTTTCATGTCTGCAGATTCCCTAGATGCCTGGTTGATGCGATTGCCGGCGATCGTCTCCGCACGCTTGCAGGTGCGTGTAGCCGCGGTTTTCGAAGGTTTGGTGACGGTCGGTAGGGAGGTGATTTTCAGGTTTTCTAGCAAAGACAAGGATCACGACCCTTGGCGTCGCGGCGGGCGTGAGCGACGGATGGTCACCAATGTCGCCTCAAGCGCGAATCAAACGGCATGTTGCAGCAAAGCCACCCTCATGATGCTGGGATGAGCACGGCACTTGAGGCAGGTTAGCGGATTTCGCGCTACGGCCCCGTACCCTCCGCACCGGAAACTGCCTATACCCCCGGTATGACGCCAGCAGCCCTCCATCCCCCCGCCGAATGGGCGCCGCATGCCGCGATCTGGACAGCGTGGCCTGCCGATCCTGATATCTGGCCGGGGAGTTTCGACGCAGCGCAGCGGGAGGTCGCCGCGATGGTGAAGGCGCTCGCGGCGCCAGGCCTGGACGGCCGCCCGGGCGACCAGGTTCGCGTCCTCGTCGGCGGCCTGATGGCGATGCTGTCCGCGGAGCGGTTGATCGGCGACCACGCGGAGCTGATTCCAGCGACCTATGGCGACATCTGGTTGCGGGATATCGGGCCGATCTTCCTCGCGGAAGACCGCTGCCTGACGTTCGAGTTCAATGGATGGGGGTCGAAGTTTGTCTATGAGCACGATGACGAGGTGGCGGAATTCATCGCCAGCCTGACGCATGCAAGGTCGGCGCGCTTCAGCCGCGTGATCGAGGGCGGCGCCCTGGACTGGGACGGGGAGGGCACAATTCTCACGACGCGGCAATGTCTTCTCAACCCCAACCGTAATGCCTGGACGGAGGCGGAGGCCGAAAGCTTTCTGCGCGACACGCTAGGGGCCAGACAGGTGGTCTGGCTCGGCGATGGGCTGTTGAACGATCACACTGACGGTCATGTCGACAACATCGCGCGGTTCGTGGCGCCCGGCGTTGTCGTGTGCCAGAGTCCGTCGGGGACGGACGATCCCAACGCCGCCCGGCTGGAGGCGGTCGCGGCCACGCTGCGGATGACGCGGGATGCGCGCGGGCGAAGGCTGCAGGTGCTGCAGATTCCCTCGCCAGGGCGTGTCGTCGGCGAGGATGGCGAGGTCGCGCCGGCCAGCCACGTCAATTTCATTATCGGCAACGCCGCTGTCGTGGTTCCGACCTATGGAACGCCTTACGCGGACGCGGCTTTGGAGGCGCTGGGCCCCGTGTTCCCCGGCAGGGCTGTCATCGGCTTGCCGGCGCGCCACATATTGACGGGCGGCGGGGCGTTTCACTGCATCACCCAGCAGCAGCCAGCCTGAGGATATACGAGATGGTGCGCAAGCTGACGATCGGGGTCCTCCAGTCGGCCCTGACCGACGACATCGACGAGAATATCGACTGTGTGTCGCGACTGGCGCGTGACGCCGCCGCCAAAGGCGCGCAGGTCATCCTGCCGTCCGAGCTTTTCCAGGGTCACTATTTCTGCAGGACACAGCAGGAAGAGCATTTCACGAGGGCGCATCCGTGGCGGACGCATCCGGCTGTGACGGCGATGGCGGACCTGGCCGGCGCACTCGGCGTCGCGATCCCGATCTCGATCTTCGAGAAGTCGGGCCCGCACTACTACAATTCCGTGGTCATGGCCGACGCCGATGGCAGCCTCCTCGGCGTCTATCGCAAATCCCACATTCCGGACGGGCCGGGCTATCAGGAAAAGTACTATTTCAGGCCAGGCGACACGGGCTTCAAGGTCTGGGAGACACGCCACGGCCGGATCGGCGTCGGGATCTGCTGGGACCAGTGGTTTCCCGAAGCGGCCCGCGCCATGGCGCTCATGGGCGCGGACGTCCTCCTTTATCCCTCCGCCATCGGCGCCGAACCGCAGGATGCGGGACTGGACACCGCCGCGCGCTGGCGTCGCGGGATGCTGGGGCATGCGGTCGCTAATGTGATTCCCGTCGCCGCAGCCAACCGGGTTGGCGAGGAGGGCGGCCAGGCATTTTATGGAACGTCGTTTATCTGCGACGAGACCGGCGAGGTGGTGAGTGATCTCGGCCGGACGGAACAGGGCGTGGCGGTAGCGAGTTTCGATCTCGAAGCGATCGACCGCACGCGCGCCGCGTGGGGGTTCTTTCGCGACAGACGGCCAGACCTTTACAGTTCGCTCGCCGAGCGGCGCCAGGACTGAAGCCTGCATGGTACGTGCGCTGGTGTTTGATTCGGGGGTCGGCGGTCTGACGATCGTGCAGGAAGTGCGCAAGGCGGCGCCACACTGGGCTGTCGATTACGCGGCGGATTCCGGTTTCTTCCCTTACGGCGTGAAGTCGGACGACGAGTTGCGCGGCAGGCTTCCCGGCCTCTGCGCGGCGCTGGTGGAGATCGCCCGGCCGGACGTGCTGGTGGTCGCCTGCAACACAGCTTCGACATTGTCACTACAGGACATTCGCGCGCGGGTGGCGATACCGGTGGTCGGCACGGTGCCGGCGATCAAGCCGGCGGCCGACCTGACCCGAACGGGCGTAATCGGCGTGCTGGCGACGCCGGGGACGGTGCGCCGGTTGTATCTCGACGAGCTGGAGCGGCGGTTCGCGGCCGGCAAGACGGTGGTGCGCCTTGGGTCGGCAGGCCTGGTGGATCTCGCCGAGCGGGCGGCACGCGGACAGGCAGGCGAACCGGCGGAAGTGCGGTCGGAAGTGCGGTCGGCAATTGGTCGGCTGTTCGGCACTCCGACCGGCGCCCGGATCGACGTGGTCGTCCTGGCCTGCACGCATTTTCCCCTGCTGCGCGAGGAGATTGCGGCGGCCTGTCCGTCGGGGGTGATCCTTGTCGACACCGGCGCTGCGGTGGCGCGACAGGTTCTGCGGGTGGCGCCCGCTCAAGGCTCAGGCGTCAATGTCGGTCCTGCAACGGCCTATGTGACAGGAGGCGCCGCCAACAGGGCCGCGATGGCGCCGGCGCTCAACCGGTATGGCTATGACCTCATCGAGGTTGTGGACCTCTAACGGTTCGCCGATAGACGCCGGAATTGCGCAGCCCTTTACTGGCAAGGGCCGCAACCCTGTTTGTCATCACGGGCGCAGCAGCGCAGCTGCCTAGACCCGGGACCCGTTTTTCAGCGAATCCCGAAGTCGAGGAATGGGTCCCGGATAACGGCTGCGCCGTTTCCGGGATGACAGCGGTGGGTCGAGCCGCAGGGCCGGCGGTGTTTTCCCGGGTTCGCCTGGAAGCAGGTTGTTCACGCGCGGGACGACGGCGCGAATGTCTGCTAGCCTGCGCGCCATGAAGGAACCCCTCGCCAAGCGCAAACTGGTCAACCTCGCGCTACAGGGCGGCGGGGCGCACGGCGCGTTTTCATGGGGCGTGCTCGACCGGCTGCTGGAAGACGAGCGGATCGAGATCGAGGCGCTGACAGGCGCATCCGCCGGGGCGATGAACGCGGTCGCGCTGGCGGCCGGCTCAGCCGACGGCGACCGCGACGAGGCCCGCGCCGCGCTGCGTTCGTTCTGGACCGGCGTGCTGCGCGAAGCGCGCAACTCGCCGCTGAAACGCTCGCCCATCGAGGCGCTGCTCAGCGGCTGGAATCTCGACACGTCGCCCGCCTATGTGATGTTCGACCTGATCACGCGTGTGGCGAGCCCCTATGATTTCAATCCCCTGAACCTCAATCCACTGAGGGATTTGCTGCTCGAACTGGTGGATTTCGAACGGGTCCGCAAATCGAAACTGAAAGTCTTCATCTCCGCGACCAGCGTGCAGACCGGGCGCGCCCATGTGTGGGAAAAAAAGGAGCTGACAGCCGAGCATGTCATGGCGTCGGCCTGCCTGCCCCTGATGTTCCAGGCGGTCGAGATCGACGGCGTCCCCTACTGGGATGGCGGCTTCACGGGAAATCCCGCGCTGTGGCCGCTGTTCGAAAGCTGCCGGAGCGACGATGTCGTGCTGGTCCAGATCAATCCGGTCCGGCGGGAGGGCGCGCCGCGCACGGCGCGCGACATCGTCAACCGCATCAACGAGATCACGTTCAACGCCTCGCTGCTCCGCGATCTCAGGGCCATCGATTTCGTCGGACGCCTTATCGATGAAGGCCGGCTGGAGGGAACCGGCTATCGGCGCGTGCTGATGCACACGATCGGCGACGAGGAGACGCTTTCGCATCTTGGCGCGTCCTCGAAATTCAACGTCGAACCGGAGTTCATCGAGATGCTGTTCCAGCGCGGACGGGCGGCCTCGGAGGCCTGGCTGCGCGCCAATTTCCGCCATCTTGGCGTCAAATCGACCGTCGATATCCGAGGCATGTTCCAGGGCGAGGAGGACAGCCTCGACGGCGAGCGTCTCAAATCGCCGAGGAAGCGCAAGTCGGCGGCGGCGGCGCGCGACGCTGGCGGGTGAGGCGAGGGCGTTGTGGTCACGCTCGGTTCGAGGGCGGGATCCCGGGCGCGCAGCGGCGGAGCTGCGGAGACCCGGGGGCGACACCTTTGAATCGGCAGCGCTGTCGCCCATGACGGTGGGGTCGCGAAGAATCCAGTTGTGGCCAGCCCAGTTGCGGCAAGAAAGATTCTCGGGATGCGCTTCGCTTGCCCGAGAATGACTTCAGGTCGCGCTTCGTTTGCCCGGGAATGACTTCAAGCAAGGAAAGATTCTCGGGATGCGCTTCGCTTGCCCGAGAATGACTCCATAGGTCGCGCTTCGCTTGCCCGAGAATGACTTCAAGCAAGGAAAGAGTCTCGGGATGCGCTTCGCTTGCCCGAGAATGACTCCATAGGACGCGCTTCGCTTGCCCGAGAATGACTCCGGGCGGCAAGGCCGCTAGAGAAACGCGAGCGCGTCGGGATCGCCGCCGGACCAGGCGTGCTGGAATTCCGCCGCAAGGAACAATCCGCCGATCGCGAGGACGGTGAGCCCGTCGCGGCTGGCGCGGGCGCGAGCAAGGCCGGCGGCGCGGACAATGTCCGGTTCGATCGTCGCGTCGAGCCCGTCAAAGATGTCCGCGTAGGCGGACACGTCCGCGCCGGACTTGCGCGCCCGGGTCAGGATGAAGCGGTCGAAGCGGCTCGCCACGATCGCGGCGATCCAGCGAATGTCCTTCGAGGCCGAGACGCCGAAGACGATCAGCGTCCGCTCGCGCGGGACGACGTCCAGGAACGCCGCGGTGACGAGATCGACAGCGTTTGGCGTATGGCCGACATCGATCCAGAGATCGGGACCGGAGGCGACCCGTTCCAGCCGGCCGGGCCATCGGACCTGCCCGAGCCCGCCGAGAAGGACCGGCCACGAGTCTGGCGGCAGGCGATCAACGCGAAGCGGGTCGTCGTTCTCCAGCCAGCAGGCGGCGGTCTGGGCGGCGGTGACGGCGTTGTCGATCTGATGCCGGCCGATCAGGCGCAGCTGGACAGGAATGTCGCGAGCCTCATCGCGCCACGCGAAGACGGCGCCGTCCAGAGTGTTGCGGGCGCCGCCGACACGGTCCGCCGGTCGGATCGCCCGTTTGCTGGAAAGGCTGGCATACCGGGCGATGCGGTCCGCGAGAGCCGGCGGAATGCCGGGCGACAGCACCAGTGTCCCGCCGGGGGCGAGGGCGTCGGTCTTGTCGTAGGCGATCAGCTCCTCGGTCGCGCCCAGAAGCTCGGTGTGCTCCAGCTCGATCGAGGTGAGCGCCGAAACCCTGGCCCGAACGGTACGAACGGGATCATAGCGTCCGCCGATTCCCGCTTCCCAGACGATGGCGTCGGGCGCTTCGCGTTCGAACCAGAGCACGGCCATGAGAAACAGAACCTCGAAGGCGCCCATGCGGTCGCGGTCCGGCAGGGCGACGTTGTGGCGGAGCACGGCTCCCGCATAATCGTCGAAGTCCGCGCGTGAAATCATTTCCTCGCCGACCAGAAAGCGTTCGCGGACATCGAACAGATGAGGCGAGGTAAAACAGCCCACTCTCAACCCGGTCGCTTCGAGCGCCGAAGCGATGAAACGAGCGGTCGAGCCCTTGCCATTCGTTCCGGTCACCACGATCGACCGGCGCGACAGGGCTTCCGTGTCGATTTCAAGCGCATCGTAGAAGTCGGCGATGCGGGAAAGACAGATGCCGTCACCGAATTTTGGCAGGCCGAACATGTCAGCCCTCCAGCAATTCGTTGAGCATGCCGGACCAGATTCCGGCGATGAGATCCATTCGTCCCGCGAGTTCAAGCGTGCGCAGGCCGGGATTTCCGTTGACCTCGATGACGACAAGGCGCGACAGGTCGCGCGCCGCAGACGTGTCGAACAGGTCCACCGCGCCAATGCGCAAACCCAGCGCCGCGACAGCCTCCCGCGCAAGATCGTGGAGCGGCGCCGGAACCTCCTCGCTGAACTCTTCCACGGCTCCAGCGGTGCTGAGATTGCGCCTGCCGGGGAGGGGAATGCGCTCGCCGGCAACAGGAATATCGGCGGTCCGCCGGCTGGTCTGGTCGAGCGAGGAGTGCGGATAGGGCGAGACGTCTGTCTCTTCGAGCGCCCGGTTGAGCCGGTCCAGAAGCTCGGCCAGGCTGGAGACGCCGTCGCCTTCGAGCGCCGGCGGCGATTTTGTCGAATGGAAAACGGAGCGGCCGTCCTGGATCAGGACGCGGTGCTCGACGCCGGCAATGACGGGCTCGACGAGAAAGGCCTCGAAATCGACGGCAAGGCGGGCGGCATAGCCGGAAAGGTCAACGTCCGAGGCGATGATCTCCGCGAAATTGCCCCGTCCGCCGGTGTTCGGCTTGCAGAACACAGGGTAGCCCAGCCCGGCCGCAAAGCTTCGTGCATCGGCGATTTCGCGACCGGGGCCACGCAGCATGGCGCGCCGCGTTTGGGCGAAGAAAAGCCCGCCCGGAATCACCGGCAGGCCGGCGTCCCGAAGCACGGACTTGGCATGCGATTTGTCCCGCGCGATGGCGACGCTGGTGGCGCTGTTGACGGGATAGCTGCAGATCGCACCCGCCCCGCCGAGGACCGAGCATCCGCCCCGGGATATGCGGAACAGATAGCCGCCTCCAGTGTCGAGGTCGGCGTACCCGGCGCCGATGGCGCGGGCGGCTTCAGCGGCGTAGCGGGCAGGATCGGGCAGCGTCATGGCGGGCCTCGGGATCGACAAGGCCACTATAGGATGGTAAGGCGAGCGCGACACGGCTCTTTCGATTGTGCGGCGAAAAGGGCAGGGCTAAGCGTAAAGCCAGGACCAGCGCGGGAACGTCGACGATGAGCTGCGGGCATTCCCATCTGCTTCCCCTGCCGCCGGTCGAGGACGGATCGCAAGCCGGGCGTCTTGCCGACGAGATCGCGATGTCCATCCATCTGGGCGCGCTCAAGCCCGGCGACGCCCTCCGGGAGGTGGAGATCGCCGAGGCGCACGGGGTGAGCCGCACGATCGTGCGGGCCGCGCTCCAGAAGCTTGAAGCGCAGGGCCTTGCCGGCATCGTTCTCAACAAGGGCGCCCGGGTCCGGACGGTGGCGCCCGGTGATGTCGGCGACATGATCGATCTGCATGTCGAGCTTCTGTCGCTGGCGGTGCGGCGGGCGGCGGTGCGCGCGACGCTGGCGCAGATCGCCCTGATGGGCCGTTTCGTCGACATGATGGATCATGTTGCGGAAGAGGACGGGCCTGTCGCGGAATTCCAGCACCTGCGCGTCGGGCTTGCGCGGGCGCTGTTTTCGGCGGCGGGACCGGCCCTTGCCGAAAGGCTGATGGTCGCGGCGCCCGTCATACCGCATCATGCCGGGGCCGTCGCGGACCTGGAAACGGCGGCGGGCAAGGCCGAGGCGGCAAGACTGTCGCGGGACGTCTACAGCGCCGTGCTGGGGCGCGATCCCGATATGGCCAGCGCCGCTGTGGTGATCCTGCTGCGCCGCCATCAGCAACGGGCGGGCATTCTCGTGGCGGCTGAAGTCCGTCCGGGCGCGCGGGTCGCCTGAGCGCGGACACGCTCGTGTTGCCGGATTGCAACGCTTGATCGACGGGCGCTGTGATTGCGTCCGAATCTGCCATTCTTTGTATACAATTAGATTCCGGCAGTTAGGCTTTTCTCTGAAGATCGTCCGCGTCCGCGCGGTTGAGGCGGAGGATGGCGTTGCGTTTGAAGCTTGTACTGGCCGGTGCGGTCGCGCTGGCGGCTGTGACGCTTGGCGCGGCCCCGTCAATGGCTCAGCAGGGGCCTGCCGTCGATACGGTGACGGTGTGGGGACAGCTCGAGGAATCGCTGGCCGCCGATCTGGCCGAGTATGGCGCTCGCGTCGAGATCGTCACCGAAGAGCAGATCGTGAATGGCGGCTTCGTGGACGCCAGCCAGGCGCTGCAGATGCTGGTGCCCGGTCTTTATGTCGCGCCCAAGAACGGGGCTTTCGACTATGTCAGCGTGTCGCTGCTGGGCGGCCGGCGGCAGGACGTCATCTGGCTGATCGACGGCGTGCGGATCTCCAACCGCCTGTACACGACCACCACCCCGCTCGACACGATACCGGCGCACATGATCGAGAAGATCGAGGTGCTGAAAGGCGGACAGAGCCTGTTCTATGGAACGTCGGCGGTGGCGGGCGCGATCAACATCGTGACCAGGGGATTCTCCGAGGAGACAGAAGGCTCGTTCGGCGTCGGCGCCAACACCAATGAAGGCCGCTCCATCTACGGCCATACCAGCGGCGCCCTGGGCGACAGCCGTTATGTCCTCTACGCCAGTCACGATCAGGCCGACGGCATCCAGCCCTATCGCGACGAGGATTATCAGCCGAGTTCAACCGACCGTAACCGCGGCTATGACGTCACCACGTTCGGCCTGAAATACGGGTACGATTTCTCGGATGCCCTGAAGGTCTCGACCAATTACCAGCATACCGACGCCAAGCTCGATTTCGCGGGGGCCGAGGACGTCGCAGTGTCCTTCAACGACCGCAATGAGGACATCCTCTCGGCCAAGGTCGACTGGAGTCCGGCCGACCGGTTCGATTTCTTCGTCAAGGGTTACTACCATTGGTGGACGACGCACTTCACGCGCCTCGACAACAATCTGGCGTCCCCCGGTTCGCTGACCATCGTGAACAACAATGAGTTCTGGGGTTTCGAGGACTACGGAATCAATGCGCTCGGTCAGTATGCGCTGAGCGATTCCATCACCCTGCTCGGCGGCGTCGATTACCAGAACTATAATGGCCGCGACCAGGTGTTTCTCATTGCCGAACAGACGGAGTATGTGACGGCGCCGTTCGCACAGGTCAGATGGGATGTGGATGTGCTGAGCGGCCTGAAGCTTGCAGCCGGCGTTCGCCACAACATTCCCAAGAGCGACAGCACGACGACGGTCTGGAACGTGTCCGGCGATCTGGCGATAAATGACCAGTTCTACGTGCGAGGGATGGCTGGCACGGCCTTCCGGCTGCCGGACGCCTACGAACTTTACGTCAACGACCCCTGCTGCGAGCAGGGCAATCCCAATCTCAAGGGCGAGACGAGCGAGAATTACGAACTGGGCGTAGGCGGGGAATTCGACCGGTTCAACTGGGAGCTGACCGGCTTCAGCCGCAAGCTCGACGACCTCATCCAGATTGTCACCGTGCCTGACCCGCGCACGCCCAACCCGACAGATGTCTACGACACCTTTGACAATGCCGGTACGCAAGTTGAGGTGATCGGCGCTGAACTCGTCATGACTGCGCAGCTGAGCGACGCTGTCCGGGGCACGTTCGACTGGACCCACACCGAGGCCGAGTTCGAAGGATCGGGCCTGCAGGTGCAGGACATTCCGCAGGACACCGCCAAATTCATCGTTGACTGGGATCCGGCCGACAGACAGTTCGGCGCCGGTCTGGCAGTCAACTATGTCGGCAAGATCTATGACATGGTCGGCGGCGGCGTCGGCCGGATCGAGCATGGCGACTATGTCGTCGCCGATCTCAACGCCCGCTGGTATCTGGACGGGGATCGCAAGCAACGTATCGGCGTTCGCGTCGAGAACCTGTTCGACGAAGAGTACGCCACTTCGATCTTGCGCGTCCGGCGGGATACGAACAGCGCCTCGTCCTATGGCGCCGCCAATCTGGGGACGGGCCAGACGTTTCACATCAACTATACGGTGGGATTCTAGCGGGCAGGCGGACGTTCCCGGGAATCTTTAGTCGTCGCGAGAAATCCAGTTGTGGCGAGCAAGGAAAGATTCCCGGGTCGCGCTTCGCTTGCCCGGGAATGACTTCGCTCGTGGCGAGCAAGGAAAGATTCCCGGGTCGCGCTTCGCTTGCCCGGGAATGACTTCACTGACCCATACCAGCGGCTGACCGCAAATTGTCATCACGGGCGCAGCTGCGGAGACCCGGGACCCATTTTTCAACGACTCCCGAAGTCGAGGAATGGGCCCGGATAACGGCTGCGCCGTTTCCGGGATGACTGCCAGAGGGTCAGGCTTTCAGTCCGTTGGCATGATCCGACCTTGACCCTTCTTGCGGTCGGGACAGGCGCCTCGCTTGGGTTTCGTCAGCGGCGCACCAGTTTCTTCAACAAGTCGAACCAGAAAGGCGCGCCCTGAGCCGCCGCGAACACCATGATCAGCCAGCCGACCAGGATCAGCGCCGGGCTGTCCGTACCGAAGTCAGGCCCGTATTTTGGCGCGGCGGTCTGGGTGGAGATGCCGAGATTCTGGAGCTCGTTCAGCCTTTGCGCGAGCTGGGAGCCTTCCCCGAGATCGCTCGTGGCCGCAAGGCAGGCGTCGCTGTCCGACGGAAGCCTCGCGATCGCGCCAAGGTCGCTGTTGCGCAAGTCGGTGAGCACATCCCCCATCCAGTGCCAGCCGATCGGCAGGTCGATCTTGCTGCGGCTGCAGTGATAGATCGACAGGAGCTTGCCGGCGTCGATGCGGGTCAATTCACCGTCTGAGAGATCCGCGTCTGCGGCGTTGGGGGATCCGGACAAGGCGACCGGAATGCCCTGGCCCGAACTGAACAACGTGCTCGAAAGCTCCGGCACCACAGAGGCGAAGCCCGTGCGCAGGGCGTCGTCGGCCATCAGACGCTGGCCGATTTCAATCGGGCTGACATTGAAAAGCACGGTCGCGCCTGCCGCGATGATGTAGGAGAGGGCCTTGCCATCCGCCTTGTAGCGCTCGCCCATCTTTGCGACGGAAGTGTTGAACCAGGCCGTGACGGCGGCTTTGATCAGCTCCCGGTCGGCGCTTGCCTCGGCAGGCGGCAATACGAGAGTCAGGCGGCGCTTGAGTTCTCCCTCCGCCAGGGCGGCGACCGATTGCGGCAGGGCGGATACGGCGTCCTGGGCCGTGCCTTTCGGGAGCACGGCCGTAGCGAGTGCGACGACGAAGGTTTCTGCATCAATGTGCGTGACGTTCGAGCGCCGGCCGCCGAGAGCGGTCACGAGAGGATGCCGGAAAAAGCGTTGGGCGATCCGGTTCCTGTAGTGAGCGTCGTCGCCGAGCATGTGGTAGATGCCGTGCCGAAGGCTCCGTGATCGCCAGCGGCCTGTCTGGATAACGAGTTCCTGAAGAAAGCTGACCAGCGCGCTCATCGTCAGAAAGACGAAGAAAAGCGCCAGAACAATTTCGAACAGCGGGCCCCCGAACACATCCGTCCCCTGAACAAATCGGACAGCCGGACCGCCTTGAAGTAAAGCTCAAGCAGGAGGTTGGCTCGCGACAAACCTTAAATTAGTGTGAATGATCGGGCAATGGGGACGAAAGGCAGGCGGACGTGACCAGTTGGGGCATCACCGAAATCCAGATCGGCGTCATCGACGCTATCCTGAGCGTGTTCGAGACCGGCAAGACCGGCGAGTACAGCGCCATCGCGACCATACCCGGCGACACGGGCGGCCTCAGCTATGGCAAGCACCAGGCCTCGCTCACCAGCGGAAACCTGCATGGCATGATCGCACGCTACTGCGACGACCCCGAAGCCCAGTATGCCGAGGAGCTGCGGCCCTATCTCGAGGCGATGAAAAAGCAGGAGCGGAGGCTCGACGCCGATTCCAAGCTCAGATCGCTGCTGACGCGCGCCGCCAGCGACCGCGCCATGCATCGCGCCCAGGACGGCTACTTCGCGGACAAGTTCATGAATCGCGCGCTGACGGCCTGGAAGGGTTACGGCTTCAAGTCAGCGCTTTCGGCGGCCGTGATCTATGACAGCTTTATCCATGGCTCGTTCGACATGATCGTTCAGCGGACGAATGCGAGGTTCGCGGCGCCGACCCCGGAAAACGAGCAGGACTGGATCCGCAACTATATCGCCGCCCGCAAGGAGTGGCTGTCCACACATGCGCGACCGGACCTGCGCAACACCGCGATCCGGACGATCGCGATGGAAAAGCTGGTCGAGGCCGGCAACTGGGATCTCAACCTGCCGCTGCCGATCGAGCGGCCAAAGGGCAGCCAGTATCCCCTGACCGTCTATGACCTTGGCGCGCACCTCTTTGCGAACGCCATCCGCAGGACCGATGCGACCGGCTTCGGCGTCGCCGCCAAGGGGGAGTATCCCGGAGCGACGGCGCGAACCCGGTTCGTCCAGGAATCGCTGCAGCTTGTCGGCTTTCCATGTGGAGGTCCGCCGGACGGAAGCTACGGGCCGGCGACCATCAAGGCGGTCAAGGAATTCCAGAAGTCCTGCGACCTGCCGCAAACCGGCGCCGTGGATGGCGCAACGTTCGAGGCGCTCTGCGGAGAGCGCGAGGAGCGCGAGGCCAGTCCCAACGCCTACAGGCCGCCGGATGACCTGGGCCTTGTCGATCTGCCTCCCGAAAAGAAGGAAAGGACGTCCGCCGCCCTCGCCACGACAGGCGCGGCCGCCGGCGTCGGCGCGGTGGCCGCCGGCACGGCGGGCTCCATCTATGCCGGAGATCGAACGGACGGCGCGGAGCCGGACGGCGCGACAACGCCGGCAGGCGAGACGGTGGCGGCTCCGGCTCCTGCTGCGGCCCCCGTCCCGCCCAGCGCCGAAGCCCGGCCGCCGGGTGATGTGACGCTCGCGCCAGCCGATCCGACCGGCGCGCCTGCGACGGATCCTGCGTCGGTCATCGTTTCTCCAGCTCCGGTTCCGGGGGACGCGGGCGACCAGACTTTGCCGGCGGCGGCGCCACAGGTCGATGCGCCGGTGATGGAGAGCGCGGCGGCGATGCAGGGTCTCGGCCCGATCCAGAGCGGCCAGACAATGGCCGAGACGAAAGCCGAGATGGTTTCGGAGCAACCCGTGGTGTCGCTGATGGGAATCGAGGTCGATGTCGGGGCGCTGACATGGGCCGCTGCGGGACTGTTCCTGGCCTCCGTGATCCTGGTCGCCCTGGCGCGCCGCCGGGCCTACTGAAGCTCTACTTGCCGCCCGCGTACGTCATCGAAAGCCGGTGGAGAAACAACCGCCCCTCTATGAGGGACTGGACACGCATGCGTTCGTTGAGGCCATGCGCGTTGGTGGTGGCCGGATCGGAGAAAATGCCGGACACGCCATAGGTCGGGATGCCGACAGGCGTGAGAAACCGGCCATCGGTCGCGCCGGCGGCCATCGTGGGAATCACCGGCACGCCGGGAAACATTTCCGCCGTGAGGGCTTCGATCGGGCCCAGGATTTCGGGGGTCAGCGAAGGCGCTTGTCCAGGCGTCTCGGGTTCGGCCTGCAGGCTGACTTTCACCTGCGGGTCGCCGATCGCCTTCTCCAGCAGGGTGCGGATTTCTTCCGGCGGATGGCCGGGAAAGATGCGGCAGTTGACGTTGGCGGCCGCGCGCTGGGGCAGGGCGTTGGGCGCGTGGCCGGCATTGAGCTGGGTGGCGATGCAGGTCGTGTGCAGGATGGAGTTGTGGCCGGGATTGAGTTTCAGGCGGGCGATTGCCGAGGCGCCGCCCTCCTCAAGCGCGGCCTTCATGTCCGCGCCTTCGGCGCCGCCGACAATGTCGGCCATGCGGGCGAAATAGCCGCGCGTTGCGTCGTTGAATTCGACAGGAAAATCAATTGCGGAAACCCTGGCCAGGGCGTCGGCAAGCCGGTAGATCGCATTGTCCGGCACGGGGCGCGAGGAGTGGCCGCCGGGGTTCGTTATCTCCAGCGTGAAGTCCTGATAGAGCTTCTCGCCTGCCTGAACGCCGTTGAACATGTACTTGCCGGTCGCCGGATCGATGCGACCGCCCGCACCCTCGTTGAGCGCGAAACCGGCGTCCATCAGCGCGCGATGATTCTCGATGAGGTATTTGACGCCGTTGAAGACGTTCGGGGATTCCTCCCCGCAGGTGAGGGCCAGCTTGATCGTGCGCTCCGGCCGGTAGCCGTCGCGTTTCCAGCGAACCATGGAGTCGGTGAAGATCGCGGCCATCGCCTTGTCGTCGGCCGAGCCGCGCGCGTAGAAATAGCCGTCCTCCTCGGTCAGCACGAAGGGATCGCGCACCCAGTCGGCGCGATTGGCCTCGACCACATCGATGTGGGCAAGCAGGAGCAGCGCCTTGCGGGACGGATCGGAGCCCGGGAGCACGGCGATGAGATTGCCGTCCTGCGGACGTCCTGGCGCCACCAGGATGTGCAGGTCGCTGTCGGGATAGCCGGCCGCGACAAGCCGCGCCTTCATCGCCTCGGCTGCCTTCGTGCAGGAACCGACGGACAGCGTCGTGTTTATCTCGATCAGCTCCTTGTAGAGGGCGCGGAACTCAGGTTCGCCGCCGCCGGAAGCCGTTGCGTTTCCGGCGGGAAGGGTCTGTGTCGCGCAGCCGGCGGCCAAGACTGCCAGGCCGGCGGCGAACAGATGACCGAGTTTCATGCAATGACCCCTTGCGACGGGTCAGCAGAGCATGCGGACGCGGCAGTGGGAAGTGGACGCCGGAAACGGCGCGGGGATCAGGCGAAGGCGACGCGCATGTGGTCCACTGTCCGGATGGCGCCGGGATTGAGGACAGGGGCCGCGCCCACGAGCGTCGCGCCTGGCGCGAGGCGCGCGATGGCGGCCAGGGTTTCCTCCAGCTCGACTCGGGCGAGAGCCTCGCCGGCGCAGCGATGGGCGCCGGCGCCGAAGGCGAAGGTCCAGCGCGGGTGGTCGGCGCGCGTGATGTCGAACTCGTCGGGCCGGGCATAGACTTCGGGGTCGCGGAGTACCGACACGATCGAGACGGCGATGACGGCGCCGGCGGGAATGAGATATCCCTCAAGCGCGATGTCGCGCACGGCGACGCGGGGGATGCCGGAGACGACGGGCTCGAACCGCAAGCCTTCCTCCACCGCTTTTTTCTTGAGGCCGTCCGGATCGGCGCAGAAGGCGCGCCACTGGTCGGGATGGCCGAGCAACTGATGGAGAATCATGCACATCGAGTTGCGCGTGGTGTCCGATCCCGCGAGGATGAGGCCGACGATCTGGGCGCGGATCTCGCCCTCGGTCAGATCGCCTGTGGCGGCGGTTGCGGCGACATAATCAGAGAGAAAATCGCCCCTGGGGGCGGCGCGCCGGTCGGCCAGCAGCGTGTCGACATAGGCGTTGAAGGCAAGGAGGCTTGTCTCGATTTCGCCGCGCCGCGACGTGTCGATGAATCCGATCGATGCCGACGTGTCGCGGATCCAGGCGAGAAAGAGGGGAAGGTCCGAACGCGGAATGCCGAGCACCTCTGCGATGATGCGCGCCGGGATCTGGGCCGCGATCTCCTCCACGAAATCGACGGCGCCCGCGCCAAGGCGTTCCGCGACCAGTTCGGAGGCGAGAGAAGCGGCGCGCGGACGCATGGCTTCCATCAGCTTGAAGGCGAAGGTGCGGGCGATGGGCATGCGGCGGCGCCGATGGGCGTCGCCATTGGCGAACAGCATGACCTGGGCGACGAAGTCGTAGATCGGACCGTCGAAGACGCCCTGCATCATCTTGACTTCGGTCTCGAGCTGGCGCGTCGCGTCCGACACGACGAGTTCGACATTGCGCGCGCGCAGCGAAAGGATCATCGAGCCCATTCCCATCGACACGCGGACGAGCGGCGTGGTCGCCCGCAGCTCGCGGAACAAGTCGTAGGGATTGGCGTGTGGCGCCTCGTCAAAATCGAGGAGCGGAATGTCGTCGTAGGATTTGAGCGCTGTCAGGGCTGCGGTGTCGGCCATGGTTTCACCTTTGGGCGAAGCTCGGAGGGGGGCTCAATCTGCATCCCTGGCGGCTTGACAGTGTCTAGATATACTGGGCCGCATAAGAAATCCAGCGGCGAAGCGTCACAAGCGCCTCGGCCCTCCCCTCCCAACCTCCCCAAGGCGCACGGCTATTGCATGGGGCGGTGTGATGGCTCCCGGACTTGTTCCGAGAAGCTTGCATCGTCGCGAAAAATCCGGTTGTGGCGGATCCAAGGAAGATTCCCGGGTCGCGCTTCGCTTGCCCGGGAATGACTTCCCCGACCTTTGCTTGCCCGAGAGTGACTTTACGGGTCGCGCTCGCCCGGGAATGACTTCACTGAATGCTTTGCGCCCATCGGCAAAAGCCTGCCGCTTCAGGGGAGTGAAGCGACAACCCGACACTAAAGCGGGCAAAGGATCAGGCGCTAATTGGCCTCGACGAGACCGCGCTCGCGCGCGGCTTCGCGCATGGCGTTCTGCAATTTCTCGAACGCGCGCACCTCGATCTGGCGGATGCGCTCGCGGCTCACATTGTACTCGACCGACAAATCCTCGAGTGTCGTGGGATCTTCCTTCAGCCGGCGCTCGGTGATGATGTGGCGCTCGCGCGGGTTGAGCGATTCCATCGCCGTTTCGAGCAACTCCATGCGCGTCGAGAACTCGTCGCGGTCAGCGAAGGTTTCGGCCTGGCCGGGCGTATCGTCGGTCAGCCAGTCCTGCCACTCGCCATCGCCATCCATCCCGCCGATCGGCGCGTTGAGCGAAGCGTCGCCGCCGGAGGCCATGCGCCGGTTCATCGAGGTCACTTCCTCCTCGGTGACGCCCAGCCGCGTCGAGATGGTGGTCACATTCTCGGGTCGCAGGTCGCCATCCTCCAGCGCCTGGATCTCGCCCTTGAGACGCCTCAGGTTGAAGAACAGTTTTTTCTGCGCCGCAGTGGTGCCGAGTTTGACCAGCGACCAGGAGCGCAGGATGTATTCCTGAATTGCGGCGCGTATCCACCACATGGCGTAGGTGGTGAGCCGGAAGCCCTTGTCCGGGTCGAACTTCTTGACCGCCTGCATCAGGCCGACATTGCCCTCGGAAATGACCTCGCCCATCGGCAGACCATAGCCGCGATAGCCCATGGCGATCTTGGCGACGAGACGCAGGTGGGAGGTGACCATCTTCTCGGCGGCGTCGGGGTCCTGATGCTCGGCCCAGCGCTTGGCCAGCATGAATTCCTGCCCCTTCTCGAGCAGGGGATATTTGCGGATCTCGGACAGGTAGCGCGAAAGGCCCTGTTCGGGAGAAAGCGAGATAGCGGTGCTCAGACTGGCCATTTACTGGTCTCCTGTCGTCGTGTCGCGCGAACGAGGGGAGGAGGCTCGCGCTTAGGGTAGTACGTCGCGGACCGGCGCCCGGTGACGCCGATCCGGCGAAGATCAAGGAAATTCTCGGCAGGATTGTGGCCCGCCCCCTCCCTACCCAGCCAAAATGGGAATCCGGCAAAGTCGGTTAAAGAGGCGTCACAAATAGATTTGGCGCGCGTCGGTTGAGTTTAGCTAAACCGTCGGCGGCCTGTGCGCTGGCGGGATTGCCGCACCGGACCGTCGGTATTAGCGTCCGGGATCAGCATAAAGGCGGAGGACAAACGATGAAACCGATCCTTGGGACCGCTCTGTGCGCAGCCGCAGTCGCTCTTGCGGGCGCCGCTTCGGCCCAAAGCCCCGACCAGGTCATCGCCTTTCTCGACATCGACCGGGACGGGCAGATCAGCCTCAACGAATACCTGACCTTTCAGCAGCCCAAGCTGGCGGAGTTCGACGCCAACGCCGACGGTCAGTTGCAGGGAAAGGAATTCAAGGCGTCGCTGCCGGCCTCCAGCCAGAAGAACGCGGCGCGCAGTTTCGAGGCGTTCAACCGGCGCGGCAACGCCATGGATCAGGAGGAATTCCTCGGCTACCACGCCTATGTTTTCAAGAACTATGTCGATGACAATCGTGACGGGTTCATGTCGGCCGCCGAGTGGGAGAAGGTGATGTCGGCGGCTGGGTAGTCTGCAGGATTCCGCTCACCTCGGCAGACCCTCCATCGCCTCGATGAGGTCGCGCATGTCGGCGGGAGGCGGGGCCTCGAACAGCAGCGCCTTGCCGGTTATGGGGTGGACGAAGCCGAGCTTGAAGGCGTGGAGGGCCTGGCGTTCGAACGCCTTGGCGGCGGTCGTGGCGCGCTCATAGGCGGGTCCCTTGCCCTCGGCCTTCAGCCAGCGGTGTTTGCCATAGGTCTGGTCGCCGAGAACGGGCGCGCCGATATGGGCCATGTGGACGCGGATCTGGTGGGTGCGTCCGGTCTCCAGGCGGCACTCGACCAGGGCGGCGGCGGGCTGGGTTCCGGTGGCGTCGAGGCGGCCATAGGTCGCGAGGGCGCGATAATTAGTGATGGCGATCTTGCCGCCAGGCGTCTCGTCCGGGACGAGGCTGGGGTCGTCGGAATAATGGTCGGCGCGGAAATGCTTCTCGCGCATCACCGCCATTTTCTTCCGGTCATTGGCCGAGCGGCCGATATGGGTCTCGATCCGGCCCATCAGCGGCCGGGGCGCGCCGCGGGTGACGGCTAGATAGGCGCGCTCGATGTCGTGGGCGGCGAACATGGCGGTCAGGCCGGTGTGCGCCGGCTCCGTCTTGGCGACGACCATGACGCCCGAGGTGTCCTTGTCGAGGCGGTGGACGATGCCGGGGCGGGCGACGCCGCCTATGCCGGTCAGGCCTCCTTTACCCCCGAGGTCCGGACCGCAATGATGGAGCAGGGCGTTGACCAGCGTGCCGCCCCACTGGCCTGAGGCGGGGTGGACGACCATCCCCGGCTCCTTGTTGACGATGATGAGGTGCTTGTCCTCGAACAGGATGTCGAGCGGAATGTCTTCCGGCTGGGGTTCGGCCAGGGTGGGCTCGGGCAGGGCGAGGTTGTAGGTCGCACCCGGGATCATCCGGGCGCTGGGATCGGCCTCGACCGCGCCATCAACAGTGAGGCGGCCCTCCTCGATCAGCACGCGCAGGCGGGATCGCGACATGCCCGCGCCATGCTCGGCCAGCCATTTGTCGATGCGCGCGCCCGCCGCGTCGCCGGGGGCGATGAGAGGGAAAGCTGGGGCTTCCGGCGTGGTCATGCTTCCGTCGTGGTGTTTCTCTAGCTAGGCTGGGAATCGACCTCTTCGCACATCGCCGCAATAAGGAGAAATCCATGACCAGACTGACCCGTCGCGGCGTGTTTGGCGTGGGCGCCGCAGGGCTGGCGGCCGCATGCGCCACGGGTCCGGCCTCAAGCTACAAGGGCAAGGCGGCGTTCAATCATGGCGTCGCGTCAGGCGATCCGACGCAGAGCGGCGTTATCCTGTGGACCCGCGTGACGCCCGAGACAGCCGGGCCGGTTCCGGTGAAATGGGCGGTCTCGCGCGACCCCGGATTCAAGACGGTTGTAAAGCGCGGCGAGGTGATGACGGGCGCGGAGCGCGATTACACGGTGAAGGTAGATGTCGCCGGGCTGGAGCCGGGCCAGTCCTACTATTACTGGTTTACGGTCGGGCGGACCGCCTCGCCGGGCGGCGCCACAAGGACGCTGCCGGCCGCAGGGCTTGCGGCGTTCAAGATGGCGGTCGTCTCGTGTTCGAACTTCCCGTTCGGGTATTTCAACGTCTATCGCGAGATCGCCACCCGCAACAATGTCGACGCGGTGATCCACCTCGGCGACTATCTCTACGAATATGGCGCGAGCGGCTATGGCGGACAGATCGGCAAGGAACTTGGCCGCGATCATCTGCCCGCTCACGAGATCGTGTCGCTCGACGATTACCGGATGCGGCATGCGCAGTACAAGGCCGACCCCGACCTGCAGGCCGCCCATGCGGCGGCGCCGTGGTTCTGCACCTGGGACGATCATGAATCGGCCAACAACTCGTATCGCACCGGCGCCGAGAACCATCAGGTCGAGACCGAGGGCGACTGGTCGGAGCGCAAGGCGCGGGCGGTTCAGGCCTATCTGGAATGGATGCCGGTGCGCGACCCCGAAGCCGGACGGGCGCGCGAGGCGATCTGGAAGACATTCGAAATCGGCGATCTCGCCACGCTGTTCCTGCTGGAGAGCCGTCTGGTGGGACGGGGCGAGGACCTGACGATCGACGCGGTTGGCCTCGCGCCCGACGCCGAGAAGCAGACGACCGCCAACGCGATCATGGCCAAGGTCAATGATCCGGCTCGCACGATGCTCGGGCCGGAGCAGGAGAAGTGGCTGGCCGACGGGCTGAAGGCGTCCACCGCCGCCGGCCGGAAGTGGCAGGTCCTCGGAAACCAGGTGACGATGGCCAAGGTCAAGAACCCGGATCTGGAAAAGGGCCTGAGCGCCGAGCAGTATGCGCAGGTGAATCCCGGATCGAGGCGCTGGTATTCCTCGGCCAAGTACGGGTTGCCGTGGAACCTCGACGCCTGGGGCGGATTTCCGGCGGCGCGCGAGCGTCTCTACGCTGCGGCGCGGGCGGCGGGGGCCCGGCTGGTGACGCTGACCGGCGACACGCATACGGCCTGGGCCAACGAGTTGCACGACGATGAGGGACAGCGCTGGGGCGTCGAATTCGGCTGTACGTCGGTCACGTCCAACGGTGCGGGCGACAGCATGCCGTTCCGCGAACTCAACTGGCTGATGACGGAGGCCAATGACGAGGTCGCCTACTACAACGCCTTCGACAAGGGCTACACCGTGCTGACCCTTACCGCAGACAGTGTCGAGGGAGAGTTCGTCAAGGTCTCGACAGTGCGCTCCCGCGACTATTTCGCCTCGACGGACGCGCGGCTGATCGCCCGGGCCGCCGAGGTCGGGATGGGCGGGCTGCAGCGACCGATCTCGACAGGGTCGGTGACGGCTGGCTGAGAATAGCTACGGCGTCAGCACGACGCGGCCGACGATCGTGCCGGCGCGGAGCTGGTTGAGCGTCGCCTCGGCCTGGTCGAGCGGGCGGGCCTCTATCGGGATGGGCTGGATTTTCCCGGCCTTCACCAGCTCCATCATCTCCCTGGTCTCGCCAAGCGGTCCCGTGTACGAGCCGACGATCGAGAAGGGGCGGCCGGGAAAAGACGGAAGGGGCGCTGCAAACTTGCCCCCGAAAAGACCGACAACCACGATCTCGCCGCCCCGGCGGATTGCGCCATTTGCGTAGTTGAAGGATGGCGTCGATCCCACGAAGTCGATGGCGGCGGCGGCCCCGCCATCGGTGTCCAGCTTGAACTGTTTGAGCGTCGCGGGATCCTTCGAATTGTAGACGGCGGACGCGCCCGCCTTCATGGCCAGGTCCAGCTTGGAGGTGTCGATATCGGCGCCGAGGATGCGGGCCTGCGGGAACATCGCCCTCGCGAATTGCAGGCCCATCATGCCGACGCCGCCCAGCCCGACGATCAGGATCGCATCGCCATCGCCGATGTTCCGGACCTTCCTGAGGGCCGAGAATGCCGTGATGCCTGAGCACATGTAGGTGGCGGCAAGGCCCTCCGGCACGCCGGTCGCGTCCAGCAGGTATTTCGGGTGTGGAACGAGCACGTATTCGGAATACCCGCCCGCGACCTGGATGCCGAGCTGGCGCGGCTTGTTGCAGAGGTGCTCCTGATCGCGCCGGCAGGTGGCGCATTCGCCGCAACCGATCCACGGGAAGACGACATAGCGGGCGCCGATCGTCCGGCCCTCAAGCACGGCCTGCGCATCCGGACCGACAGCCGACAGCGTGCCTTCGATTTCGTGGCCCAGTGTGTGGGGCAGGGTGCGGCCGCGCGTCCAGTCTATCTTGTCGCCATCGCCAAGATCGACATGGCCGTCCTGCAGGTGGACGTCGGAGTGGCAGACCCCCGAATGGGTGATCCTGACCACGACCTCAGTGCCGTTTGGCGCGGGCCGATCGCTGGAGACTTCCTGAAGCGGTTGTCCGTAGGCGACGATGGCTTGGCTTTTCATCGGGCAAAGAACTCCATCAGCTGGCCGCGCGATCGGAGGCCAAGTCGCGCATCTGTCCGGCGTTTGCGTCCGAGCAACCTCTTGTCCGCCTGGACGCTGACAGATTGCTCCTGCACGTTTGAGATAGAGCATCTTTCTTCGGTCAAACCGATCCAGTCTGACCGAAGAATGCTCTTGCGCAGTTTCGGCGATCTTCGAGTCGCCGAAATGCTCTAAATTCTTGCCTGGTCGCCTTTTCTGACGGCGAGCCGGTTCTCGCCTCGCCTGAAAACGCTCTAGCATGTGTTGGGCAAGAATTAGAAGGCCCCGGGCGATCAACCGCCTGGCGCGGCCTTCGCCAGTCGGCGCCAGAGCTGCTCGTTGAAGTCGCGGTCAGGCGCAGCCTGGCCGAAGCGCACGACGATCAGGTCTCGGCCGGACGAGATGTAGAGCTTGCGGTCCTGCGCTCCCTGAGCGGCCACAAGGTCTTTCGGGGCGCTGGGAATGAGCGGTCCCTCGACGCGCACGCCGGCGCCCGAGCCGATGCTGTAGGGAGCGCCGTTGAGCCACCAGAGGCGAGCATAGGACGGGTTGGCGCCGGTCGGCGCCAGCATGGCGTCAAGCTGCGCTTTCGAGATGACCCGGGCGCCGCTGGCGGCGAGGCCGCCATCGAGGACCAGCTGACCCAGTCGGGCGACGTCCTGGGGGGTGGTGACGAGGCCCGTCGGATTGCCGGCGCCGGCGAAGCTGCTGTTGCGCGCGCGCCAAGCCGTGTCGGCCATGCCGGCGGGCTGGGTGAGCCAGGTGCGGGTGATGTCGTCGAGGGATAGCCCCGAAGCCTTTTCCAGCACCGGCTTGAGGATCGCATAGGCAGGCGTGTTGTAGAAGAATTTCGATCCGGCAGGGGAGACGAACTCAAGTTTTTCCGACAGCCCTGAATTCATTTCCAGGAGGTGGCGAACGCGGATCGCGGCTTCCTGATCCACCGACGCCTTCGACCAGCCTGCGCCGACATAGGCCGAAACCGGTTTCTCGATGTCGAGGAGGCCCTTGTCGATCGCGACGCCAACGAGAACGGCGACAAAGCTTTTCTGCTGCGAGGCCACATCTTCCAGAAGAGCGCCGTCCGGCGCAGTTCCATGGACGAAATTGGTCCGGAACGTCGCGGCGTCGTCAGGCAGCGGCCAGGTGTGCTGGGCGATCACCCGGCGGTTCTCCATGATGAGGAAGCCGGTCGACTTCTGGGATTGCGCATAGGTGACGACTTCAGCCAGGGCGGCGGCGTTCCAGCCTGCGGTCGCCTGGCTTGCGGCGGCGCCGCCCGGCGGTTGTACGGGCGCGCAGGCGACGAGCGCCAGCGCGGCCAGAAAGGCGATGGACGGCAGCCGAAAAGTGGAGGGCATGGACGATCTCCCCGAGGACGATTTCTACCCATACAGGGGAGTCCGACTCCGCGAAAGCCGGGGCAACCTCTCGTCCTCCTTGACGCAGACAGGTTGCCCTACGCATCAGAGATGGAGCAGATTTCTTCGGGCAAACGGATCCCGTCCGATCGAAGGATGCTCGGGCCGCCCGGCTCAGGCCTCGGCCAAGCCGTCCGGAGTTGCGGTGCGGTAGAAGCACGATCGACGTCCGGTATGGCAGGCCGCGCCGGTCTGGCGGACCTTCAGCAGGATAGCGTCCTGGTCGCAATCGATCCGAATTTCGAGGACGTGTTGTTCGTGGCCGGAGGTTTCGCCCTTGCGCCAGAGTTCGGAGCGCGAGCGGGACCAGTAGACAGCGCGACCCGTCTCGAGCGTCAGCCGCAGCGCCTCGGCGTTCATCCAGGCCAGCATCAGGACCTCGCCCGTCCCGGCGTCCTGGGCGATCGCCGCGATGAGGCCGTCGGCGTTGAACGCCGGACGCAGATCGAGAATTTCGTTTTGCCCCGGGCCGGGGAGTGGGGAAGGGTAGGTCATGGCGGAGCGTTAGCGCAAAACGAGATCGACGTCATGGGACAGGCCCTTTCCCCGCCCCCCCGTTCAACGGTAGAGACGGCGGCGGACGGACGCCTATCTCCCCGCCAGTCTCAGAAAGCGCTCGCGCAACTCCTGGTTGGTCTTGAAGACGCCGGTGAACTGGGTGGTGATGGTGGAGACGTTGGGGTGGTGGACGCCGCGTGTCGTCATGCATTCATGCTTGGCGTCGATGAGGACAGCGACGCCATGGGGCCTCAGGCTGTCGTTGATGGCGTTGAGAATCTGCGAGGTCATGGTCTCCTGCGTCTGCAGGCGCTTGGCGTAGATCTCGACGACGCGTGCAAGCTTGGAAATTCCGACCACCGCCTCGCCCGGCATGTAAGCGACGCACGCCTTGCCAAGGAAGGGCGCCATGTGGTGCTCGCAATGGGATTCGACCTCGATGTCCCGAAGCATGACGATGTCGTCGTAGCCTTTCACGTCGTCGAAGGTGCGTGACAGATAGGTGCGCGGATCCGCTCGATAGCCCGCGAACCACTCCTCGTAGGCATCGACCACCCGTTGAGGCGTGTCGAGCAGGCCCTCGCGTGCGGGATCGTCTCCGGCCCAGGCGATGAGCGTCCGCACGGCGTCTTCCGCCTCGTCCCGGGACGGACGCTTGAAGGACTCGGCTTCCGCCGTCGCCTTGCCTTTGATAATGGCGTCCATCGTGTCCTGGCAGCCGTTCAGGCCGTCCTTTCGTCGTTCGAAGGTCGGTGCCTGGCCGGGACGCTGGCCGAGGCCGACGAACCCGGACCTGACGCCCGTCCGCAATGATCCCTCGCATTGATTCCACGGGGGAGCGTGTGAGAGATAAGCGCCTTGGCGATCAAGGCCAACTCGCTCCTGTCATCATCCTTTATCGAATATTCCTAATGGAACGAAAAGACCTGCCATGGACATCCGCCTCACCGACACGCTGACGCGCGCCAAGCGTGTATTTGCGCCGCAGGACCCCAAGCGCGTGACGATGTATGTCTGCGGACCCACCGTCTATTCCTTCGCTCATGTAGGCAACGCCCGGCCGCCCGTCGTGTTCGACGTGCTGTTCCGGCTGTTGAAGTTGAAATACGGCGCGGACCACGTGCTCTACGCCTCCAATATTACCGACATCGATGACAAGATCATTGCGGCCGCCACCGCTGAAGGCCAGACGATCGGGCGCCTCACGGCGCACTACGAGCAGGTCTACCGCCAGGATATGGCCGCCCTCGGGGTGCTGGAGCCGACATTCCGGCCGCGGGCGACCGAACACGTCGCGGGCATGATCGACATTATCGAGACGCTTGTCGCGAAGGGCCATGCCTATCGCGGCGATGCCGGCGTGCTGTTCCACGTCCCGTCGATGGAGGCTTATGGCAGGCTTTCAGGGCGCCGCCGCGAGGACATCCTGGCCGGATCGAGAGTGGAAATCGACAGCAGCAAGCGCGATCCCGCCGACTTTGCGCTATGGAAGGCGTCCAAGCCGGAAGAGCCGGAAGAGGCGCGCTGGAGCAGTCCGTTCGGCGCGGGTCGGCCAGGCTGGCATATCGAGTGCTCGGCGATGGCGAGGGCGGTGCTGGGCGAGACGATCGATATCCATGGCGGCGGGCTAGACCTGATCTTCCCGCACCATGAGAACGAGATCGCGCAGAGCGAGTGCGCCCATGGCAAGCCGATGGCGCGCTACTGGCTGCACAACGGTTTCCTGTCGATGGACGCCGACAAGATGTCCAAGTCGCTCGGTAATGTGAAGCTGGTCCACGACCTTCTCCGCTTGCATGATGGCGAGACCGTGCGGCTGGCGCTCCTGTCGGCGCACTATCGCGGCCCGCTGGACTGGACAGAGGCTCTCCTGACTCAGAGCAAGATGACGCTGGACCGGTTGTACAACGCCTTGCGCCGAATGAGGGGCGTCGAGCCAGCGGCGGGCGGCGCACCCGACGGCGTTCTCAAGGCGCTTTGCGACGACCTCAACACGCCGCAGGCGCTGGCGGAAGTGTCGGCTCTGGCGACCCAGGCCAACAAGGCAGTCGAGGCGGACTGGCCTCGCATCAAGGGCGACCTGCTGGCGGCGGGCGACCTGCTCGGACTGTTGCAGCGCGATCCCGAGGACTGGGCGCGCGGCGATGCGATCGATGCGTCGCGCACGGATGCCCGCGTCGCCGCACGGGTAGCAGCCCGGCAGGCCAAGGATTTCGTGGAAGCCGACCGCATCCGGCAAGAACTCGCCGCAGAAGGGATCGAAATCATGGATGGACCTCACGGTTCGACGTGGCGGAAAATCGAGGTTCCATTCCGGGACGGCTGAGGTCGTTTGACGGCGCGGCGCGCGCGGCCCATTCTCGACGTCACTGAAAAGGGTTCCGACATGATGCCTTTGGCACGGAATTGCGCGCTTGCCGGCCTGTTTGCTGGCTGGCTGGCTGGCTGCGCCGCCGGCGGTTCTGCGGTCGGCGGAGCGCGTCCGCCGCAGGGTCCCGGTCCGGGCGGGACGGAGTTCGGATACTGGATGCGTGACGCCGAGGGAGCGGTTGACGCGTCGTTCCGCAGTCATGTCAGCCGGACGTACGACATCGGGGAGGAAAGCCGGGCGCGCGGCACGCTGGAAAGAGACAGTTTCACCTGCCGGGACGGCAACCGGCCGGACGGCGCGCCGGTACCGGCGCTGGAATGTTCGCGCCTCTACAAGCTGAACGACGACGTGCACGCCTGGACTGTGGAATTCTGGCCGGCGGATCGTGAGCCGAAGGCGCGATACACGCGGACACACATTCGGGATCCCAGCCGGCGGTACGACGAGAAACGCAAATGACGGCTGGCGGGCGGCTGGTGTGAGCTATGTGCTGCAGGCAGGCGAGCCGGCGGGCGCAGAGCTGGCGCGCGTGATGGCGGAGCAGTCGGCGCGGTTGCAGGCGGAATGCGCGGCGGCGGACGATCCGGCGGCGTTCGTGCGGAAGGCGCGCGTGCGGTGCAAGCGCGTGCGGGCGGCGCTGCGGCTGGCGCGCCGGCGACTGGGAGAACCGGCATTCCGGCGGGAGAACGGATGGTGGCGCGATGCGGCGCGCGGACTGTCGGACGTGCGGGACGCCCGCGCGGCGGCGGACGTGCTGGCGGGCGTGGCGGCGGAACTGGAGGCGGAGATCGGGGCGGCGGGCATAAGGCGGCTCGACCGGCGGTTGTCTGGCCGGCTGTCTGGCCGGCTTTCCGGCGGCACGGCGGACGGCGCACCGGCCGGCGAGGCGGCAGCGGTGGCGGCTTTCCGGTCGGCCATGACGGCGCGCGAGGCGGCGCCTCGACCGGCAGTCGGGCCGGCGGAGCTGGCGGCGCTTCGACCGGAAGATGTGGCGGCGGCGTTGGCGGAGGGCTATGCGGCGGCCCGGGCGGCGATGAAGGCGGCAATGAACGACCCGAGGTCCGAGCCTTTCCACGAATGGCGCAAGCAGGCCAAATACCATGCGCTGCAGGCCAGACTGGGCCGGCTCATGTTTCCCGAACTCGAAAGCCGGGTGGAATCGGGACGCACGCTCGCCCGGATGCTGGGCGCAGTGCAGGATGTCGAGGTGCTGCTGGCGGCCGTCGGGGGATGGACGGCGGCGCCCCGCCGGCTGGTCCCGGCCCTGGAGGCGCGCCGCCAGGGCCTGATGGCGGAGGCGCGGGCCGCCGGAGAGGAATTGTTTTCGGCGCGGCGCCGCGAATGGCTGATGGAGCTGACGGGATGATGGAGCAGACGGGATGAGATGGCGGGTTCGGGCGGCGTGTGTGGCGGCCGCGCTGACGGCT
>JAWXBJ010000180.1:0-41884 GCA_034439955.1 Alphaproteobacteria bacterium | reverse complement strand
GGCGTGCCTGCTACGGGCGGTGGTCCGGCGGGCGAGGGTGCGGCTGGCGCGGGCGTCAGGGGCGAGACGACCGGCGCCAGGGGATCGATGACGGGCGGCGGGCCGGGAGCCGCTGCAGCGGCGGGCGCGCCAGGCGTCGCGGCGGGGGCGAGGGGATCGAAAATGTCGCCTTCGCGGTCGCGCAGTTCCAGCTCGACATCCGAGGGCGCCCTCGCGTCCTCGGTGTTGAGGCGCGTAAGAGTAAGGCTTGTAACGAAGAAAATGGCCGCCAGCGCCATCGTGGTCTTGACCAGCGCGTTGGCAACCCCCCGGCCCGAGATCAATCCACCGCCTGCTCCGCCGCCGCCCATTCCGAGCGCTCCGCCTTCGGAGCGCTGCAGCATCACCAGGACGACAAGAGCAATGCAGGCGAGCAGATGGATGACCAGCAGGACGTTGAGCATGATGACCGGAACTTTATGAAACTACGCGCCTCAAAGCACGTCCGCGAAGCTGGGCCAAGCCCCCAACGCTGTTTGGCTTTGCATCGACGATTTGTGGCGCCGGTGTGCTCACGATCGAATCCGCGCATAAGTAGCAGTGCGGGGCTTTAGCCGCATGCTGCCGCAATGGCGAGGAAATCGGCAGATCTGAGGCTCGCCCCTCCGACGAGAGCGCCATCGACGTGCCGTACGCGCATGAGTTCGCCTGCATTTTCCGGCTTGACCGAGCCGCCATAGAGAAGCCGGACACCTTCGACTGCCGCGCCGAACCGCCCGGCCAACCCGGACCGAAGAGCAGCATGGACCTCGGCGACCTGCGCCAGCGTCGGTGTGCGACCGGTGCCGATCGCCCAGACAGGTTCATAGGCGATGACAAAGCGTCCGGCAGCGGCTGGAACGGAGGCGGAAAGTTGCGCCGAAACCACAGCCAGCGTGCGGCCCTCGTCCCGTTCGGAAAGGCTTTCGCCGACGCAGATGATCGGCGTCACGCCCGCCCTGAAGCAAGCGGCGGCCTTGGCTGCGACCGCGGCGTCGGTCTCGCAATGGCCGGCGCGGCGCTCGGAATGACCGACAATAACGTATCGCGCGCCCAGATCGACCCACATCTCGGCGCTGACGTCTCCGGTGTGCGCGCCTGACCCCTGAGCGTGGCAGTCCTGCCCTCCAAGCGAGACGACACTGCCGCATAGCCGTTCGGCCGCCAGGCCCGCCAGCGTCACGGGCGGACAGATAGCCAGCTCCACTGCGTCCGGCACAGTCCCGGCGCCCGCCAGCACCGCATCGATTTCGGCGACCGAGGCTTTGAGCCCATTCATCTTCCAGTTGCCGGCGATCAGTTTTTTGCGTTCGGCCATGCTATCCGCGCCTTGCCTTGGAGTCCGCCGTCGCCTAAAGCATCCTGCGCCCGAATGGGCGTAGAAAAGTCGCTTTAAAATTCTGAAATCGATCAACTTATTCGTCTTCAATTGAAGACGGGTTGATTTAGCAAGCCGTATACCAGCGGACAAGGCAGACCGGTCATCAAACCGCAGCAGCCATAGGGGAGTCGCGCAATTGATGGATTTTATGCGCGCATTCGTTAAATCGAAATGGGCCCTCCTTCTCTTCTTTCCCCTGATCCTTGCGTTTGGTATTTTCGGTTTCAACGATCCCTTCAGCGGCGTCTCGGGCGGCGGGTTCGTCCAGGCCGGAAACCGCAGCATCGGACAGCGCGACGTCGCACGGGAGCTTGACAACTACATCGAGTCCCTGCGGGCCGAATCCGGCGAAATCATCTCCCAGCGCGAAGCTGCGGAACGGGGAGTCGCGGCGGGTCTTGTCGAGCAGTTGCGGAGGCAGACCGCCGCGCTGGCATACGCCGACAAGATCGGGGTCAAGGCCAGCCCAAGCGCTGTCGCCGAGATCATCGATGGAGCGCCGCGTTTCCAGGACGGTCTGGGCAAAGTCGACCGCAACGAGATCGCCCGCTTCGCGGAAGACCAGGGCTTTACCGTTTCGCAGTTCGAGAAGAATCTTCAGGATCAGATAACGCTCGACTATCTGATCCGGGCGGCCGGCGCAGGTCTCTCGCCGCCGCAAATCCTCACGCGCCCGCTCGTGTCCTTTCTCGGCGAGCAGCGCACGGTATCCGTCGCCCGGCTGACGCCGCAAAGCGTGGCGCCTATCGCTCCCCCAACAGCCGAACAGTTGCGGGCCTTTTACACGGAACGCGCGGCCAATTTCGCGCAACCGGAACGGCGGAGGATATCGGCGCTCAGCTACACGGCGGACGATTTTATCGACAAAGTCGAGGTCGGCGAAGACCAGGTTAAATCCGATTATGACCGGCGCATCCGCGAATTTTCGACTCCCGAAACACGCGAAATCCTGCAGTTTGCCTCAGCCGACGCCAATGCCATCCAGAGCGTGGTCGACATGGTCAAACAGGGAAGAACACTGGAGGCCGCAGTGCAGGGCCGGCCGGGCGTGACGCTGACCCCGCTGAGCGTTAAGCCCGGCGATCTGGCCGACAAGGCGCTTAGCGACACCGCGTTCGGCCTGCCTGCCGGCGAGATATTTGGTCCGATCGAGGTTGGCGGACAATTCCTGGGTGTCCAGGTCAGATTGGTCACGCCTGGCGTGCCGTCGCCGATCGCGGAAGTTTCCGCCCAAATCCGCACCGAGCTTGCGCGGCGCGAGGCGAGCCGCCTTTTTGACGCCTCCTCAGAGGATTTTTATGATCTCGTGAGCGGCGGATCGAGCCTCGAGGAGATCAGCGAGTTGATCGGCGCTCCGGTCATCGTGTTCAGTCCGGTGGACGCCGGAGGCGCCTTCGAAGCGAGCGGCGGCGCGGGATTGCTTGCCCGTCATCCTGATGCGCTCAAGGCAGCCTTCGAACTCAAGTCGGGCGAGATCGGGGATATCGTCGAGGCCGATGGGGAGCGGGCGATCTTCCGTGTCGATGCCGTCATTGCTGCGCGGACCCAGCCGTACGAAGAGGTGAGCGACCGGCTGGACGAACTCTACGTTGCGGTGAAGCGCGTCGAAGCAGCGGAAAAAGCGGCGGCTGACGTGGTCGCCGCCGTCAATGGCGGCGCAAGCCTGGATGACGCCGCAAAGGCTGGCAGGTTTATCACGGCGTCGCGGCCCGAACCGGTGACGCGCGGAAACCCCGGAGAAATCGATCCAGGGACACTTGATGTGGTCTTCGCGCTCGAAACCGGCGTCGCCGGCGTGGCGCGAACGCAGCAGGGCGAACCTATGGTGGTGGTCGTCAACAAGATTGAACCGGTGAGTGCGGAAGCCGAAGCGGGGCTCTCAACGCAGGTCTCCCAGGTCATTCTCGACTCGCTCGGCAAGGATCTCGGCGAAGCTTTTGAAAACGGCATTCAGCGTGAAGTCAGGACACGCGCCAACCAGGGCGCCATCGATCGCTACCTTGCCGGCTTCACGAGCGAGACAGAGGGCGAATGACGGGCGCCTTGCCCCGTCTACAGGTGCGGCGGCGGGTCGACGACACGGAATCGCCGGTTTCGGCGATGCTGAAATTCGGTCCCGGGCGGCCTGGCCTCGTGCTGTTCGAAAGCGTCATGGGCGGGGAAAATCGCGGCCGGTACTCGTTCATCGGCCTTGCGCCCGACCTCTGGTGGCGGGTGAAAAGCGGTACGGCGGAGACGTCCGAGACGCACGATTTCCGGCACATTCTATCGACTTCAGACGATCCGATGATGTCCATGCGCGCCTTCATCGACGCTTGCCGAGTCGAGGCCATGGACGGACTGCCGCCCATGGCCGCCGGAGCGTTCGGCTATGTCGGTTACGACATGATCCGCTATGTCGAGGAGCTTGCGGAGACGAAGCCGGATCCGAACGGCGTGCCCGAAGCCCTTCTGATGCGACCGTCGGTGGTGCTGATCTTCGACGGCGTGCGACAGGAGATCATTCTCGCGGCTCCGGAACGCGGGGGAGCAGGCGCCGCAGCCACGCGGCTGGACGAAATTGAGGCCCAGCTGGACCAGCCGCTGCCCCCGGTGCGGCCGACGAACGCCAGCATCGAGCCGTTGGCGTTCATCTCCAACACGACCGAGGAGCGGTATCTGGAAATGGTCGAACGGGCCAAGGCATACATCCGCGCCGGCGACATCTTCCAGGTCGTGCCCAGCCAGCGCTTCTCTGCGGATTTCGAACGATCGCCCTTCGCCTTCTACAGGGCGCTGCGGCGGCTGAACCCGTCGCCCTTCATGTTCTATGTCAATTTAGGCGACTTCCAGATCAGCGGATCGAGCCCTGAAATCCTGGTGCGGCTGCGCGAGGGGCTGATGACGGTGCGGCCCATTGCCGGCACCCTGCCGAGGGGCGCGACGCCCGAGGCCGATATCGCCAACGAGAAGACCTTGCTCTCCGATCCCAAGGAGCGCGCCGAACATCTGATGCTGCTTGATCTTGGCCGCAATGATGTCGGCCGGGTCTCGCGGGGCGGGTCGGTGCGCGTCACCGACAGCTACATGATCGAACGCTACAGTCACGTCATGCACATCGTCTCGAATGTGGAGGGGCGGCTGAAGCCGGGCGAAGACATGGTGTCGGCGCTGGCCGCGGGCTTTCCGGCTGGAACGGTGTCGGGCGCGCCGAAGATACGGGCCATGGAGATCATCGCCGAACTCGAGCCGCATTCGCGGGGTGTTTACGGCGGTGGCGTCGGATATTTCGGCGCCGGCGGTGACATGGACACCTGTATCGCGCTGCGCACCGCCGTTTTCGCGCATGGCAAGATTCATGTTCAGGCAGGCGGCGGCGTCGTCTTTGACAGCGATCCCCGCAAGGAATTCGAAGAGACCGTGCACAAGGCCAACGCCCTCTTCCGCGCGGCGGAGGAAGCCGTGCGATATGATGGCGGCAATCGCTGATGCCTGCGAAGATCCTCCTGATCGATAATTATGACAGCTTTACCTACAATCTCGTCCACTACATGGAAGAGATCGGAGCGGAGGTGACGGTGATGCGCAATGACGCGCTGACTGCCGGGGAGGCAGTCGCGAAAGGCGCAGACGGGATCGTGCTGTCTCCCGGTCCGTGCACGCCGGATGACGCGGGCATCTGCCTCGATCTGATCCGGCTGGCGCCGGAAAACATGCCGATCCTTGGAGTTTGCCTTGGGCACCAGGCTATCGGCCAGGCGTTCGGCGGCACAATCGAGAGCGCGATGAACATCGTCCACGGCAAGGTATCAACCATACACCAGTATGGCGGCGAGTTATTCCGTGGCCTCCCCGAGACGTTCGATGCGGTGCGATATCATTCGCTGGCTGTCAGGCGAAAAGGTCTGCCCAACGTACTGCGAGTGGACGCCGAAACCGCAGACGGGGAGATCATGGCGTTGAGCCATGTCGAGCGACCGGTTTATGGCGTGCAGTTCCATCCGGAATCGATCGGGTCGCAGTATGGCAAGGCGATTCTGGCGAATTTCCTGAAGCGGGCGGCGGCGAGGTGAGCGACGCTGTTCGCCATGCCATCGGCATGCTCGTCGCAGGTGAGCGACCGGCGCCGGGAGACATTGGCGCGGCGTTCGAGGCCGTTCTCGGCGGCGGCGCCGAGCCGGTGCTTATCGCCTCTTTGCTGACGGCCCTCGCGATACGAGGAGAAACCACCGAGGACATCGTTGCTGGAGCTCGCGTGCTGCGGGCGAACCTTCGGCCGGTGACGGCGCCGGCGGGCGCGGTCGATACCTGCGGTACCGGCGGACTGCCCTGGGTGTCACTCAACACGTCGACGGCGGCGGCATTCGTAGCGGCGGGCGCCGGGGCGATCGTCGCCAAGCATGGCAACCGATCGGCGCCGCCCAAGACCGGATCGGCTGACGTACTGGAAGCGCTGGGCGTCAACCTGGCCCCGTCGGAGACGCAAGTGCAAGCATGCTTCGAACAGGCCGGGCTCGCCTTCATGTTCGCGCCCGGTCATCATTCCGCAATGCGCCATGTCGCGCCGGTTCGCAAGGCGCTAGGAATCCGGACGATCTTCAACCTGTTGGGTCCGTTGGCCAATCCGGCTGGCGCAAGGCGCCAGGTCTTGGGTGTGTTCGAGGCCCGCTGGGTCGAACCTTACGCTCAGGCGCTCCGAAGTCTCGGCACGGAACGGGCGTGGGTGGTTCATGGCCTGGACGGGATGGACGAGATTTCAACGACGGCGCCCACACGCATCGCCGAACTTCGCGATGGCGCGGTGCGCCTGTTCGAGTTGACGCCAGAGGAGATGGGGATCGACCGCGCCAGCCTGGGAGAGTTGCGAGGCGGGTCGACCGCTTACAACGCCGACGCCATCCGCGCGGTCCTGGATAGTGCGGCCGGGGCCTTCGCGGACCTGGTGGTCGTCAACGCAGCGGCGGCGCTGGTGGTGGCGGGCGTCGCGGCGAACATCAGCGACGGGATTGTTCAGGCCCGAGCGGCCATCGCGTCCGGCGAGGCGAAAGGCTCGCTCGCGGCCCTTGTGAGGGCCTCCAATGCGTGAGGGCATGTCCGACCGGTTGAGGGACATCATCGCCTACAAGGGCGACGAAGTTGCGGCGCTGAAGAGAGCCCGGCCGTGGTCGGAGCTTTCAGCCGGCGCGCGAGCGGCGTCGCCGGTGCGGGACTTCGCCGGCGCTCTTCTTTCCATTGCGGCAGCGGACGGAAACGCCCTGATCTGCGAGGTCAAGCGCAAAAGTCCTTCGGCGGGCGACATCGATCCGGCATGTGCGCCTGAGGCGGTGGCGCGGGCTTATGAAGCGGGCGGCGCCGCCTGCGTCTCGGTTCTGACGGACGGACCGAGCTTTGGCGGTTTGCTCCAAGACATGATCGATGTCCGGGCCGCGATATCCCTTCCCGTTCTTCGCAAGGATTTCCTGGTCGATCCTGTCCAGGTTGTGGAGGCGCGGGCGGCTGGCGCCGATGCGATCCTGATCATTCTCGCCGCAGTCGAGGACGGGCTCGCGAGAGAATTGCACGCCGCTGCAGACGAGTTCGGCCTTTCGGTGCTCCTCGAAGCGCACAACGAGGACGAACTGGCGCGCGCCCTCACCCTGCCCTCGCGCCTCATTGGGGTCAACAACCGCGACTTGCGGTCTTTCACGACGGATCTTGGGGTTACCGAACGCCTCGCGGCGATGGCGCCGGCGAACAGACTGCTGATCTCGGAAAGCGGGATCAAGACAGCGGAGGATGTCGTGCGGCTGCGGGCGTGCGGCGCGCGCGGCTTTCTGATCGGCGAGACAGTGATGCGCGCCAGCGATCCGGAAGGCCTGGTCAGAATTTTCGTCAACGCCAGATAGAGGCGAGCGACACAATTGACCCATAACGTGAACGCATATAGAACTTCGTGCGACTCAGTTGAGGAGCCGCAGCGCCCATGCTCACCAAGAAACAACGCGAACTGCTCCTGTTCATCCATGGGCGTATCAAGGATACGGGTGTCTCGCCCTCCTTCGACGAGATGAAAGAGGCGCTGGATCTGGCCTCGAAGTCCGGCATCCATCGCCTGATCACGGCGCTTGAGGAGCGCGGCTTCCTGCGAAGGCTGGCGCACCGGGCGCGGGCTCTGGAGGTCCTCAAACTGCCGGAAAGCGCCGCGCCGCAGACGCAGACGACACGGCTTCCCTTCCGCCCGAGCGTGGTTGGCGCCGAGCCGAGGTCGCGTTCGGCCGGGGGCCGGGCGATGACCATTCCGGTGCTTGGCCGGATCGCCGCCGGAACCGCGATCGAGGCGATCCAGCACGAGACCCACCGGATCACTGCGCCGGACGAGGATTTCGACGCCGACACGCATTTCGCGCTCGAGGTGAAGGGCGACTCCATGATCAACGCCGGCATACTCGACGGCGACACGGTGGTGCTGAAGCGGACGGACGCCGCCCAGTCGGGCGATATCGTAGTCGCGCTGGTGGATGACGCTGAAGCAACTCTCAAGAGGTTCCGACGGAAGGGAAATTCCATTGCCCTCGAAGCGGCCAATCCGGCTTTTGGCACACGGATTTTCGGGCCAGACCGGGTGCGCATCCAGGGCAAGCTGGTCGCTCTGGTGCGCAAGTACAATTAAGGCGTGGGCTCGGCTTGCGGGTCGGCGGCGCTGGCGGGCGACGCGGCCGTCTGAGGTCTGGGTTTGCGTCCGGCTCTGGGGTCCGGTTCGGAAACGGCGCGCAGGGGCAGCGTCCATGCCCGGCCTGTCTGAGGATGGCCGGGTCGGATGATGCGGCCTGCTGCGGTCGTTTCGATGACGGCGCCGTCCGCGTCGGCAAGGTCGCACGTATCGATGTAAAGCATGGCGCTGCCATTGGCTGGAGCGAATGTAAGCTTCGCCAGTGTCGGGCAGGTTCGGCGCGGAGTTGATACCAGGGCTGCAAAAGCTGATCCTGGCGTAGGCGCCTGGCCTTGTACTGATCGAGTCTCCGGCGGCATGATCTGGAATACTCCCGACGGCAGGGCAAGCCGACAGGGCGCACCCTTGCCCGGGCATGGCGATTTCTGGATGACGTCGCCAATGATGAGCGGGTTGAGGCCATTTCTGCCGCGCCAATCGGTGAGTTCGAGCCAGGCGCCCCCAGAATCCAGAAAGACCGTGCCGTCGCTGGCGATGTAGCCGACCGGTCGAGCCGACGACGTCCACGAGGCAAGGGCGAAGGCGAGCGGGATGAGGGCGATCAATCGTCCCGCGCGGTTGAAGACGCAGAACACGCCGATACCGAGAGCCGCCGCCACGAGGCCGTCGGCCGGCATTCGCGGGAGGTCGATATCGGGAGAAAGTCTGGCGCTGGCGTGAGCGATGGCGATGACGACTTCGAGGCTTTGACCGAGTGTCCAGAGGAAAACGTCCTGCAGTCCGAACGGCGCCGCGATGGCTGCGGCGGCGGCGGCGGGCGTCGTCCAGAAACTGATGACCGGCGTCGAAACGATGTTGGCGACAACGCTGAAGATGGCCGCCCGGTCAAAATGATGGAGTGCGAAGGGCAACGTGGCGAGCGATGCGGTGACGGACGTGGCGGTGGCCCCGACGATCCAGCCAAGGATGCGCGAGACGGCGCCCGGCGTCTGCGGCCGTTCGAGACGTGGCCATATCTCATAAAGTGCGATGAGAGAGGCGGAGGCCGCGAACGACATCTGAAAACCGGGCGTGATGACGGCCTCTGGTTGCAGCAGCACGATGAGGCCAAGGGCCACGGCGACAGACCGCAGGGACAGGGCCGGTCGGTCGAACAGCTTCGCCCCGAACGCGATAAGCGCAATGATGTAGGCTCGCTGGGTGGCGACTTCGCCGCCTGAAATGGCGAAATAGAGCGTGCAGGCGATAATGGCGCCCAGCGCCGCGACCTGCACGGCGGGGAAGCGCAACGCGAGCGGCTCGCAAAGTGGCCAGAGATACCGGATGGAGAAGAAGAAGATGCCTCCGGCCAGCACCATGTGGACACCCGAGATGGACAGGAGATGGGCGAGACCCGAGACACGCAGCGCCTCGGAATCGTCCGGCGTGATGAAGCTGCGGTCGCCCGCAACCATGGCTGCCGACATGCCCCCGCCCTTTTTTCCCGCAACACTGAAAACATACTCGGCGATTGAGCGGCGAAGCGCTCCGATCCAGTTGGCGGCGCGCTCGACCGGTGTGGTGGCGGGCGGCGTCGCCAGCGCCTCACACGGGCCGACGGAGAAGCCGACCCCGCCGAGCTGCTGGAAATACGCGTCCCGGTGAAAGGCGTAGTCGCCGGGAACCACCGGTCGCGGCGGAGGTGACAGTATGGCCCGGCAGGCGACGGCCCGCCCGGGCGAAAATCTCATGTCGCCCCGGTAGCTGAAGCGGACGAATCTCGGCGTTTGTTCCGGCGTCAGATTTTCGATCGCGCGTACGGCGATGCGGACGCGGCGGCTGCGCTCGCTGGCGTCGATCTCAGCGACAATCCCCTCGATTCGCACCGGACCGATCTGTTCGAGCAGGACAGGCGCCTCGACCGAGACCGCGCGAGCTTTGCCGGCGATCGCTCCAAGAGCAGCGCTAAAAATCAGCAGACAAACGAACGCAGCGCGGCCGCCGCCCCTGAGGCGGAGGACCGCGTAAGGTCCCAGCGACGCTGCGGCCCACACCCCGAGCGGTAGCCACCCCGGCTCGAAAGGCAGGGACATGTAGACGCCCGCCCCCAGGGTCATCGCCAGCGGAATCAGCAAGGGCCAGCGGAGGGCCTGGTCGTCGATCGCGCCCCGAATGAGAGCCATCGCGCCCGAAGGCGACGCGCGCCAGGCCGGGCGCGGCGCACCTGGTCTTGCTTGGCCGGGGGCGGGTATGGTCTTCAAGGATCACAAAGCTCAAACAGGCGGCGCGAGGGCGCTCGCCCGCCTCGCTCCAGACAGTTTCGGAAAATTATGACCGTCGTCACGCGCTTCGCCCCCTCCCCTACGGGCTTCCTTCATATCGGGGGCGCGCGCACAGCGCTATTCTGCTGGCTCTACGCGCGTCACACGGGTGGCAAATTCCTGCTAAGGATCGAGGACACCGACAAGGAGCGCTCGACGAAGGAGGCCGTGGACGCGATCTTCGAAGGATTGACGTGGCTCGGCCTGCAGGGAGACGAGCCGGCCGTGATGCAGGGCGATCGCGCCGAGCGGCATCGCGAAGTCGGTCTCGAACTTGTCAGGCGCGGTGCGGCCTATCTGTGTCCCGTCACGGCCGAAGAGCTGGAGGCGCGGCGAACGCGAGCGGTCGAAGTCAAGATCGCCCTGGAGTCCGGCGAGGCGAACTCAAACACTCGCGCGGCCATGGAACGAGAACGCGAGGGTTTGCTGCGTCCCTTCCGCTCGCCGTGGCGCGATCCAGCCCTTGCGCTGCCTCCAGGCAAGCCGACCGTGGTGCGGCTGCGAATGCCCGACCACGGCCATGTCGAGATGGAGGACAGGGTCCAGGGGCTTGTGAGAGTGGCTGCGAAAGACCTCGACGATCTTGTTCTTCTGCGCTCGGACGGGACGCCGACCTACATGCTGGCGGTTGTCGTCGATGATCACGACATGGGCGTGACGCATGTCATCCGGGGCGACGATCATCTCACCAACACTTTCCGGCAGCTTCCCATCTATACCGGAATGGGTTGGAGGCCTCCCGAACACGCGCATGTGCCAATGATCCACGGGCCGGACGGCAAGAAGCTTTCGAAGCGGCACGGGGCGCTTGGAGTCCACGCCTATCGTGACCTCGGATACTTGCCCGAGGGCTTGAAGAATTACCTGTTGCGACTTGGGTGGTCGCATGGGAACGACGAGATCATCGGCGAAGCGCAGGCGATCGAATGGTTCGACCTCGAAGGCCTAGGAAAGGCGCCGGCCCGGCTCGATCTCGCAAAATTGAAAGCCGTCAACGCGCACTACATGGCGCAGGTCGATGACGACCGGCTGGCGGACCTGTTTTTTGCCTTGCCCTTAGCGGCGGAGGAGGCGGACAAGCTTTCCGATGCCGCCCGGGTGCGCATTCGAGCGGCGATGGCGGTTCTGAAAGTTCGTGCCGCAACGGTCGTCGCGCTGAAGGATGCGGCGGCCTTTCTGATGGAGATCCGTCCGATCCGTCTGACAGGCAAAAGCGCGGCGCTGATCGACGCCGCAGCGAAGGACAGGCTAGCGGCGATCGCCGACCGACTGCAAGGGATTCCGGACTGGTCCGGCGCGTCGATCAAGGAAGAGCTGGATCGATATTGCGCCGATACCGGCGTCGGCCTAGGAAAAATCGGGCCTCTTCTGCGAGCGGTGCTTACCGGCGGGGCGCATTCGCCCGATATATCTCTTGTGCTTGCTTTGCTGGGTCGTACTGAGTGTCTTGCCCGCATACGCGACCAGACCGGCGGGACGGTCCACGACGCCTGACTAGATCCAGCCTGCAGATCGAAGGAGAAATGCTCCGATGGAAAACAAGGTCAAACTAAAAGGCCAGGCTCAGCTGACGGTCAACGGCCGCACTGCGGAGCTGCCCGTGTATGGCGGCACGCACGGTCCTGACGTTGTCGATATCGGTACGCTTTACAAACAGGCGGACGTCTTCACGCTTGATCCAGGTTTCACGTCGACCGGCAGTTGCGAAAGCCAGATCACCTTCATCGACGGCGATGAAGGCATACTTCTGCACCGCGGCTATCCGATCGATCAGCTGGCGGAAAAATCGACCTTTCTCGAAGTCTGCTATCTGCTGTTGCGCGGCGAGCTGCCAAACCAGCAAGAGGCCGCGCACTTCAACGGCACGATCACGCGCCATACGATGCTGCACGCCCAGTTCGACCGCTTTTTCGAAGGGTTCCGGCGCGACGCCCACCCGATGGCGGTGATGGTCGGAGCGGTCGGCGCGTTATCGGCATTCTATCACGACTCGACCGACATCAACGATCCCATGCAGCGTCTGGTGGCTTCACACCGCATGATCGCCAAGATGCCGACCATCGCGGCGCGAGCCTTCAAATACACGGCCGGTCAGCCCTTCGTAAGCCCGCGCAACGAACTGGATTATGCCTCCAACTTCCTGCGTATGTGTTTTTCGGTTCCCGCTGAGGATTATATTGTCAACCCGGTGCTGGCCCGAGCGATGGACCGCATCTTCATCCTGCACGCGGATCACGAACAGAACGCGTCTACTTCGACCGTCAGGCTCGCGGGATCGTCGGGAGCAAACCCGTTCGCGTGCATCGCGGCAGGCATCGCCTGCCTCTGGGGACCCAGCCATGGCGGCGCGAACGAGGCGGCGCTCACCATGCTCCGCGAGATCGGCACGGTCGACAGGGTCGGCCTTTATGTCAACAAAGCCAAGGACAAGAATGACCCCTTCCGGCTGATGGGGTTCGGCCATCGCGTCTACAAGAACTACGATCCCCGCGCCAAGGTGATGGCGCAGACGTGCCGCGAAGTGTTGAAGGAAGTCGGCGCCGAGTCCGACCCGTTGCTTCCGGTGGCGCTGGAACTCGAGAGGGTCGCGCTGAGCGATGAATACTTTATCGAGAAGAAGCTCTATCCAAATGTGGATTTCTATTCGGGCATCACGCTCAAGGCCATGGGCTTCCCGACCGACATGTTCACCGTGTTGTTCGCCCTCGCCCGGACGGTGGGCTGGATCGCGCAGTGGCAGGAGATGATCGAAGATCCGACCCAGCGCATCGGCAGACCTCGCCAGATCTACACAGGCGCCGCGAAGCGCGACTATGTGCCGATGAGCGCGAGATCATAGTTCCTAGCACGATTGGGCTAGAGCATTTTCCGTTCAACCCGAGACGGATTGATCGTTGAGTCCAGCTCTGACTTGAAGATCGTTTCCGCTGCGATCGCGGCGGCGGGACGCCCCGGCCCTTTCATCCGCGCCAAGGCCTGCGACTGCGCCGTGAGCTGGGTTTCTAGCTCAGCAGGGTCTTCCAACAGCCGGGCGGCGGCGCGGGCGATGTTGGCGGCAGTGAAGCGTGTCTGGACGTATTCCGGCGCCACTTCCGAACCGGCCGCCACGTTCAGAAGGGTGATGAAGCGCGACCGCATGAGAAACAGGCGAGCGACGGCCCAAGTGACCCAGCCGAGCCTGTAGCCGACGACCAGAGCCGCGCCCTGAACGGCGAGTTCCGTCGTCACTGTTCCGGAACAAGCCAAGGCGATGTCCATCGCCGAGAATGCATCTGACTTCTCGCTCTCCTCCAAAACGAGTTTGTGCGGAAACGGCCAGCTGGCCGACATAGTCGCGATGGCTGGAGCCATGTCCGGCGCCACGACGCAGACGATAGTGCGGTTCGCCGAACGAGCGCACAGGCGTTCGCAGACGGCGACCAGGACCGGAGCGACCCGTTTCAGTTCCGAGGGTCGGCTGCCTGGCAGCAGACCGATGATGCGGGTTCCAGGCTCGATATTGCGGGCTTTCCGGAATCGCGCTCCATCTCCCGGCTCGTTTCGCCCGAGTGCGGGGTTTCCTATGACGGTCACTGGAAGGCCGTAGCGCTTGTAAAAGGGCGCCTCGAACTCGTGGATGCAGAGAAGATGATCGCACCATTTTGCAAGCACGCGGGCGCGGCCCGGCCGCGTCGCCCAGACCTGCGGTCCGATTAGCTTGATGCGGCGGGCGCGAACGCCTCCCAGCTTGAGCGCGCGTGCGAGGCGCCACATGAACCCCCACGAATCGATCAGCACGACTACGTCCGGCGCCACCCGCGCGATCTCGGCGGCGACGGCGGCCACGGCTGTCTTCACCCGGCCGATGGCTTTCATCCCGTCAACGAGGCCAAGCACGGCGAGGCCCGACATATCGACCCCGGATTGAACCCCGCGCTCGCTCATGCGAGGTCCGCCAACGCCGGAAATTTTGACTGTGGGGTAGGCAGCCTGGAGCGCGTCGATCACGTCGGCGCCGAGAGCATCGCCAGAGGCCTCGGCTGCGACAAGAAATACGTGCATCATGCCGTCTCGTCGGCGCGGAAACCATAGACGAACAGGCCGGAAGCGTCAGCCAGCGCGGCGGTCTCGGCGCGATCCAGCACAAGCGCGCCGCCCGCTTCTAGTGCAATGCCGGCAAACCCCGCAGCAGCCGCTTTCTTCACGGTTTGCGGCCCGATCGTGGGAAGGTCGATGCGCCGTTCCTGGATGGGTTTGGGACGTTTGACCAGAACGCCTCTCCGGCTGGCGAGCGACCCCCGCAATTCGGGAGGAAGGCCGGCGCAACGGTCGATCATGCTGTCCGTGCCTTCCTGCGCCTCGACGGCCAGAATGACACCGCCGCAGCTGACTGCGCCCTGCCCAATGTCGAACTCGCCCATCACCCGAGCGATACGTGCGGCGTGACGAATGTCGGACCAGTGAGCCTCGCCTGGCTTATGCGCGCCGAGAGGCCCCGCTGGACACAGCAGTTCGACGATCACGTCGTCCGCCCCGAGGACATTGAAACCGGCTTCAGAGAAGACGGCGACGATCACTCGCAACAGGGCGTCGTCACCCTTGGCGGCGGCGGCGACAAGACGGGGAAGAATGAGGGCGCCCCGGACGTCGAGACGCAGGTGCTGAAAATCGGGCCGCTTCACGACGCCCGCGAACACAATGTCCCTGCAGCCAGCCGCGTTCAGCGCATCGATCTGTTTTCCAATCTCTCCGATCGCAAACTGCACGCCGTTGAACTCGGCCACCAGGGATGGATCGACAAATCCGCTGACGCCCAACAGGAAAGGGTCGTCTCCGCTCGTGCGGACATGTTCGGCGAGTCTCCGCGGCAAGGCGCCGCCGCCTGCGATAATGCCAAGTCTCGTCGCCATCATCCTCGTCTCGGCATGCACAAGGGGCGTTTCTGTCCGGCTCGTATGAAATCGACAATCATCATGGCTTCGGGCAGCGCAGCATAACGTTCGGCAGTCTCGGTGAGCCGGTCATCGAACTGGCCCGCGCCATGAAAGAGGTCGCGATAGACGGCGCGCAGCTCGTTGATAACTTCGCGGCGGAAGCCCCGCCGCTTCAGCCCAACGAGGTTGAGCCCATGCAGATGGCCGTGATTGTCGACCATCCCGAACGGGATGACGTCACCGACCAGCGGCGCGCCGCCGCCGACAAAAGCGTATTTCCCGACCCGCCCAAGCTGATGCACAGCTGACAGCCCGCCCATGATGACGAAGTCCTCCACGACCACGAAACCGCCAAGGGTTGCATTGTTGGCGAACACAACGCCATCGCCAACGATGCAGTCGTGACCGACATGCGCGCCAGCCATGAAGAATCCCCGGTCACCAATCCTTGTCTCGCGACGCCCGCCCGGCGTGCCCAGATTCATCGTCACGTGCTCACGCAGCACATTGTCCGACCCAAGGACAAGTCGGGTGTCTTCACCGCGAAACCCGAGATCCTGAGGCGGATGGCCCAACGCCGCGAAGGGGTGAATGACTGTTCGCGGTCCAATGGTTGTCGCGCCCGTCACGGACACATGGCTGAGCAGCCGCACACCGTCGCCCAGTCGAGCCTGAGCCCCGACCACGCAGAATGGACCGATCTCGACATTCTCGCCCAACTCGGCGCCGGGCGCGACGACGGAAAGGGAGTGAATGGAAACGCCCATCGGACCCGATCTCAAGACGCTAAGCCTTCTTGTCCGGCCGCTTCTGCGCCTCGCGGGCGAGCCACGCAAGTTCCCGCATCCAGGCGCGCACGGGACGGGCAGGATAGCCGCCATAAGTCTCTCCGGCCGGCACGTCGCGCAAGACTGCTGAGCCCGCAGCAAGCTGGGCTCCGTCTCCAACAGTCACGTGATCCGAGACGCCGACCCGGCCGCCCATCTGGACCCCATCGCCAATCTGAACCGACCCTGAAATGCCCGCGAAAGCCGCCATGACGGTGTGTGATCCGATGCGCGTATTGTGTCCAACGTGACAAAGATTGTCGATGTGAACGCCTTCACCGAGCACGGTGTCTTCGAACAGTCCCCGGTCGATGCAGGAATTGGCGCCTACCGATGCGCCATCCTGGATGATCACGCGGCCGAAATGCGGTGTCAAAATCCCACCGGAGGGCGTCGGCGAGAGGCCAAAGCCCGCCTCGCCGATCACCGCTCCGGAGAGAAGCGTCACATCGTCTCCTAGCAGGGCGCAGCGGATGGCGACCCCGGCGCCAATGCTAGCTCGAGCACCGATCTGCACCCCGGGTCCGATCACGCTGTTGGCGCCGATCCGGGCGTTGGCCCCGATGGCGACGCCGGCGCCGATCACGCAGCCAGGCGCAAGCTCGCAATCGACGCCGATCCGGGCGTCCGGGTGGATATGAGACTGTCCCGATTCAATTTCGCGCGGCGAGACGAGCCGGGCGGCCGCCAAGGCAAAAGCGGCGCGCGGGTAGGTCGCCTCAATGATTGCCGTGTCACCGCGAAGCCGGCTGGTCGACGAGGACGTTGCGAAGCACACGCCTGCATTAAGGCTTTTGTTGGCGGGATCGTCAGACTCGTCCAGAAATGTGAGATCGTCCCGGCCGGCAGCGCTTGAGGCCGCCACCGAAACGACCAGCCGGGACGGATCGCCCCGAATGACAGCCAGACCCACGGCGCCGGCAATCTCGAGCGCGGTCGCCGCGCCCGTAAACCGGTAGAAACGCCGGTCCAGCACCCGGGCCGGCCCGGACTAGGGCGTCGCGGGTTTGGGAGCGGCGGCGGCAGCCGTCTGGAGCGCCGCGAGGGTAGGCGTCGTAGCATCGAGGCGCGCGATTACTTTCTGGCTCAGATCAGATGTATTCTTGATGTACCAGGTGGAAGACGCGCTGAGCACAACGTCGGCGCCAGCTTCCTTGGCCACATGATCGACGGCCGGACCCAGAGCCTGGGCGAAGGCGACCATTGCGGCGTTGTTCTGCTGGTCGAGATTCTGGTCAAGATAGTCGGCTTTCTGCATGAACTCGCCCTTCTTCTTGTTCAACGCCTCGACCTGCGCCTTCAGGGTCGGGTTCGCCGCCAGCGCTTCCTTGGTCAGGGATTGGGTCTGGGGCTGCAGCCGGGTTTCCTCGGCCTTGATCTCCTTACCTAGGGTTTCAAGGCCCAGCTTGGTGACGCCGTCATTGCGCACGGCGCCGAGTTTCGACTGGATGTCCTGACCGATCTTGCTGCCCTTGCGGACGATGTCTTCATCGACCACGAAAACTTTGGTCTGGGCGTGGGCAGCGCCGATGGCCTGGGCGATGAGGCCGGCGAACACCGTTGCGGCGAGCGCGAGGTGACGGATTTTCATCTTAAAACCTTGTATTGGTGCTGAAGCGGAATTCCTCGGTCCGGTCATATTCTTCCTTCGCGAAGATATGCGAGAAGTCGAATGCAATCGGTCCGAACGGCGAGTCCCAGAAAATGCTGACGCCCGCGCTGGCCCGGAGGCTGGCGCTGTCATCGACGCGGAAGGCGTTGAACGGGTCATTGGCCTGACGGTCACGATCCACATCGTCCAGCAACCCCACTGTGCCGAACTCGGTAAACAGCGCTCCACTGATCCCCAGCTCTTCGGGAGCATACGGTATTGGGAAGGACACTTCCAAGGTGCCAATCGCATACGCCTTGCCGCCAAGTGCATTGAACGGCCGGACCTCAACCGGCAGAATCACGCCGCTCGCGTCCCGCTGCGCCGAGGTGAACAGCAGCTGACCCTGATCGTTGGATTGCTGGGTCCCGTCGAGGTTAAGGAGCGGGACGGAGAATTCGCGCGGCGCGACGCCCTGATTCACGGCGATCGTTTCGGTCAGGTGGGAATACTGCACCTCCCTCGGCCCGATGCCGGCGACGTCGAAGCCCCGGAACGAATTGCCGCCCTTGAAGAAGCGGTTGTTGATCCGGATCGATTCGTCCCCCCAGCTCTCAATGTAACCGGCTTCCAACTTCGCGCTGGCGACGATTTCCGGAAACAGGCCGCGATAGACGGCTCCGCGCAGTTCGTTCTTGAGATAGTTCACATCCCCGCCCAGGCCGGCGATGTCCTGGCTGAACGATATGTCGTAGCCTCGTGTCGGTTCGAGATAGTCATTGGTCCGATCCAGCGTCAGCGTGTAACCCAGCGAAGACGTCAGCCGGCTCCCCTGCTGGTCGCACAGCGAGGAGCGGAAGAAGGCGGCCGTCGAACAGTCCGTCAGCCTCGCATCGAGCTGAAGGTCGTCATTCCGAAGATTGTAGCGCAGGCCAAGCTGGTCGGAATCCGAAAGCGGGAACAGAAGGCGCAAACCGGAGCCGACGATGGAGTTCGAGAATCCGGCCTCGTCGAAGAAATCGGACTGGGTTGCGAAAAGGTCGAAGCCGGCCGCGAGATTACGGTCCTGGAACTTCGGCTCCGTGAACCTGAATTCGAGATCCTGCTGGCGCGAAGTGGTCTGGATCCGGGCGCTCAGGAACTGGCCGCGGCCGCGAAAATTCCGCTGCGAAGCACTGACACTGAATAGGAAAGCGTCCGCCGAGGAAAAGCCCGCCGAGAAGGCAAGCTCGCCTGTCGCTTCCTCCTCGACCTTGACCTTGACGACGGCGCGATCATCCATCGAGCCTGGCTCATCGGTGACTTCGACGGAGTCAGCCTTGAAGAACCCAAGCGCGCGGATGCGGTTCTTGGCGTTGTCCAGCAAGACGCGGTTGAAGGCGTCGCCTTCAGCGACACGGATTTCGCGGCGGACAACGCGGTCCAGAGTTTGCGTGTTTCCGGTGATGTCGATGCGCTCCACATAGACGCGCGGGCCCTCGTCAACGTCGAACGTGATATCGATCGTGTTGTTATCAGGATTTCGGGTCTCGCGCGGGCGCACTACAACATTAGCGTAGCCGGCAGTGCCGGCGGCAAATGTGATCGTGTCGATCGAATCCTCGATCATCTTGCTGCGGAAGAGCGACCCTTCCTTGATCGGCAGGACCAGGGCGAGGCGCTCGCCGGAGAGTTTTTCCAGCTCGGTTTCGACTTTCAGCTCGCCGAAATTGTACTGCTCTCCCTCATCGATCGTGAAGGTGACGTAGAAGTCCTCGCGATTGGGCGTCAGCTCCGCGACTGCAGAGGTGGTGCGGAAATCCGCGTAGCCTTCATTCATGTAGAACTGGCGCAGCAGGTCGCGGTCGTATTCGATCTGGCCCGGGTTGTAATTGTCGCGCTTCTCGAAGAATCGCCACCAGCGAGACTGGCGCGTCGAGATCTCGCGCCGGAGCCGGTTGTCCGAATAGCGTTGATTGCCAAGGAAGTTGATCGACTGGATACCCGTAGTCGGACCTTCCTCGATCTCAAAAATCAGGTCGACGCGATTTTGCGGCAGCGCCTTGAACTGCGGCGTAACCGTCGCGGCAAAACGGCCGGCGCGGCGGTATAGCTCGAGAATGCGCTGGACGTCCTGTTCGACACGGGAGCGCGTGAAGGTCGCCCGGGGCTCGATCTCAGTCTCTTCCTCGAGACGTTCGGTCGTTACCGCATTGTTGCCCTCAAACAGGATGCGGTTGACGATCGCGTTTTCGATGACGCGCACGACAAGGTCGTTGCCGCGCCATTCGAACACCACGTCGGCGAACAGCCCAGTCGCAAACAGAGCCTTGAACGACAGATCGATGCGGTCGGAATCATAAGGGTCGCCCGGCTTCACCAGCAGGTAGGAAAGGACGGTGCGGGCCTCGATGCGCTGGTTGTTCTCGACCAGAATGCGGGCGATGACGTCGCCCGGCTGCTGCGCCCATGCCTTCCCGGCCGGCGTCACATCCTGCGCCACAATGATCGCGCCCGCCGAGGCCGTCAGCGCCAGGGCGCTCGCGAACAATGACCGCATCACCTACCTCTTTACATGGCCGGACCGCTCTGCGGGGTCTCTCAAGGCGTCTTAAGACAACATGCCGGACAAAACCTCAAGCGGTCCGCCGGGTCGGGTTACGTCGTTCCAGGTGATCACCAGCGCAAAGCTGACCAGACATGCAAGTCCGATTGTCAGCCCGACACGCTGCACGCGTTCGGGAATTTCGCGTCCCGTTGTGGCTTCCGCGATACACATGACCGCCGCCCCGCCGTCGAGTACCGGAATGGGGAGAAGATTGAAAAAGCCGACGCCGATTGAGAACAGCGCCGCGAGTTCGATTAGGCGAAGCCCTGTCTGCAGGAGTCTTTCGCCAAAACCAACGCCTTCCTGGTTCATCTGGGCGTCGGTGACGTTGTCGGACAGGCCAAATATGCCGACCGGGCCATTCATCTTGTCCAACCCGTCCCTGCCCGTAATGAGGCGCCTGAGAACGGTGAGCGTACTGCCGAGTGCGTCCGCCGTGGCTGTCGCACCATACCCTACCGCCTCGATCGGGTTGAGCTTGCGGACGTGGAGGTTGACCTGTTCCATCTCGAGGCCGATGCGCCCGATCTTCTCGACGACCTTGAACGCATCGTTCCGCGTTTCTGTCTCGCGAGGGGTCGCCACCAGCAGAAAGGGTTCGCCGTTGCGGGAAATCTCGTAATCGACCGCCTCACCGGCGCTCAGCATGGTGGCGCGCATCACGTCCGTGGACGTGTGGACCTCGCGGCCTCCCGCCACCCGGATCACGTCTCCGGGAAGAAATCCGGCGAGTTCGGCGGCGCTGCCCGAAGCGACGCGACTGACGCGAACCTCTTCGGCTTCGACGAGGCCGAACGAGAATCCCAGCCCGGCAAATACAATGATGGCGAAGACAAAATTGGCGATTGGCCCCCCGAGAGAAATCACAAGCCGTTTCAGAGGTCCCAGCTGGGAAAAAGCCTTGCCGATGATTTCGGTGTTTCCAGCCCCCTCGCGAGTGTCCTGCGGCCCCTGAAGTTCGCCGACGAACTTGACGAAGCCGCCTATCGGCAGCCAGTTCAGCCGCCAGCGCGTGCCGCGCCGGTCTCGAATCTCGACGATCGAGCGCCCGAATCCCACCGAAAAGGATTCCACGGCGGCTCCGAAGAGCCTTCCGGCCCAATAGTGCCCAAGTTCGTGCACCGTGATGACGAGGGAAATCAGCAGAATGAACGGGATCGGCGAGGCGAGCACCGAGATCAGTTTTTCCATGGGACGAGATTTCTCACTGCTCTTGTTCCGCCTCCCGGCCGGCCATTCGGCTAGGCTGCGACGCGAAGCTTCTTGATCGTACGCTCGCGAGCGAGGCGGTCTATGTCGTAGACGGCTTCGAAACTGTCCGGCGTGGCCAGTCCCATGGCAAGAAAATCGTCCAGAACTTCGCCGACCACCTCAGCTATCGTCAAGAATCCAATCCGTCGCTGCAAAAAGGCCGCCACCGCGACCTCGTTCGCGCCATTGAGAGCAATGGCGGCGGCTCCGCCTGCGGATACCGCTGCCCTGGCAAGTCTGAGCGCGGGAAAGCGCTCAAGGTCAGGAGCCAAGAAATCCAAGCGCCCGATCTTGGCGAGATCAAGGCGTTCGAGGCCGGGAAGCGGCATGCGGTTCGGCCAGGAGAGGGCGTACGAGATCGGCGTGCGCATGTCGGGCAGCCCGAGCTGAGCCAGCACCGACCCGTCATCATACGCGACAAGGCTGTGAACGATGGATTGCGGATGCACAAGGATTTCGATGCGGTCCTGCGAAACGCCGAACAGGTAGGACGCCTCGATCAGCTCCAGCCCCTTGTTCATCATCGTCGCGCAATCGACGGAAATCTTCGCCCCCATCATCCAGTTGGGATGGGCGCAAGCCTGTTCGGGCGTCGCCGCCGCCATGTCATGGAGAGACGTCATCCGGAACGGTCCGCCGGACGCCGTCAGGATGAGTTTCTCGACCCGCTCTGGCCGGTCCAGCACCTGGAATATCGCATTGTGCTCCGAATCGATTGGAAGGAGTCGCGCGCCCGACCTGCGCGCTTCCTCGTTGAGCAGGGCGCCCGCGCAGACTAGGCTCTCCTTGTTGGCGAGCGCCACTCCAGCGCCCTGGCGCACCGCAGCGAGTGTGGACGGCAGGCCAGCTATGCCGACGATCGCGGCGACCACCCGGTCAGCCGGACGGCCAGCAGCCTCCACAACCGCATCGGCGCCTGCAGCGGCTTCGACGCCCGAGCCGGCGAGCAAGGACTTGAGCATTCCGTAAAGGCCGGGATCGGCAATGACCGCGATGTCGGCCCGGGTTGCAAGGGCCGCTCGCGCCAGCCCTTCGACATTCCGGTTGGCCGTCAGCGCGACAACGTCGAAAGTCGGCCCACCCGGGGATGCTACGGTCAATATGTCCAGTGTCGAGGTTCCGACCGAGCCGGTAGCGCCGAGCAAAGAGACCCTGATATTCTCGCTCACCCTGGCCCCCCGGTATCGAAGTCCGGCGCGAGAACGGGCATGAAACGGATAATCAGGGCCGATACAAACACCGCCGCCATCAGCGCATCGAGCCTGTCCAGCACGCCGCCATGGCCTGGAAGGACGCCCGACGTGTCCTTGACGCCATATAGGCGTTTGAATCGTGATTCGAGAAGGTCTCCGGCTTGCGCGACAACGGACAGGAACAGGCTCGCCGCCAACCAGTGACCGGCGTCGCCGCCTGCCGCGCGGGAGAACGCGACCCCGGCGAGACAGGCACAGACGACCGCGCCGATGGCGCCGGTCCAGGTCTTGTTGGGGCTGTCCCTTGGCGACAGCAGCGGTCCGCCAAAACCCCTGCCGGCGAAATAGGCGGCGATGTCCGTCGCCCAGACAATCGCGAGCAGCGCAAGCAGGAAGAGCCGTCCTTCCGGATGGTCTTCCCTGATCCAGACGAAAGCTCCGAAGGGAAGACTGGTATAAAACGCTCCGAAGGCCATGGACGAAACGCCCGACCTTGACACCCATGCCAGCGCCGATACGGCAGCCGCCGTACCAAGAGCCGCCACCGCCACGTATTCGAGGCCAAACCGGGCCGCCATAACGGCTCCCAATGCGCCTGCGGCCATAAGTGCATGAAACCCGATGCGGATCGAGCTAGCCTCGTCCTTGAGGACCATGCGCACCCATTCGGCGGAAGCGACAACGGCGCAAAGTCCTGCGGCTATCGCGAGCGGCCAGCCACCGGCATGAACCACCCAAAGCCCAAGCGGAACCATGACGATTGCGGATGCGATGCGGAGCACGATTTCTCGGCGCCCGCCTGCGGACGGGCCGGCCGCGCTCGAAGGGGTGATCTCAGACGCCAAGGCCGCCAAATCGCCTGTCGCGGCGCCTGAACGCATCGATGGCCTGCTCCAGGCAGGCGCGATTGAAGTCCGGCCACCGAATGTCCATGAACATCAGTTCAGCGTAGGCGCCGCTCCAGAGGAGGAAGTTGCTCAGCCGAAACTCGCCGCTCGTGCGGATCAACAGATCGGGATCCGGCGATTCCGACGTCCACAGCCGGCTGGACACCATCTGCTCGCTGATATCGTTCGGACGGACCTCGCCCGCTTCCACAGCCCGAGCTATTTCCCGGACGGCCGCGACAATCTCGCCGCGTCCGCCATAGTTGAAGGCAATGTTCAGATTGAGCCGCGTGTTGGCCCGCGTAAGGTCAACGGCGTGATCGATCAGCTGTAGCAGGTCGGTGGACAGGCCGTCCCGAGAGCCGATGACCCGGATCCGAACGCCCTCGCGGTGCAGACGCGCGAGGTCCCGCTTCACGAAAACGCGGAGCAGGTCAAACAGCGCTTCGATTTCGGCGGGTGGACGGCTCCAGTTCTCGGTGGAGAAAGAAAACACGGTAAGTTCGCCGAGGCCGAGTTCTCCGCACGCGTCCACCGTGCGGCGGAGCGCCTCGACGCCTTCCCGATGACCCATTGCGCGTGGCAAGCCCCGGGCCTCGGCCCAGCGGCCATTGCCGTCCATGATGATGGCGACATGCTGCGGCGGAGGCCGCAAGCCGGCGAGACCGGCCACCGCAACTGAGGCGTTCGATTCGCTCACACCTGCATGATCTCGTCTTGCTTCGCGCCGAGCGCGTCGTCGATGCCGGACACGGCGGCGTCCGTGATTTTCTGTATGTCCTTCTCGCGGCCCTTGAGCTGATCCTCGTTGATCTGGCCGGCTTTCTCCAGACGTTTGAGCAGATCCATCCCGTCGCGCCGTACGTTGCGAACCGCGATCTTGGCCGCTTCAGAAAATTTGCCCGCCAGCTTTGCCAGTTCCCTGCGGCGCTCCTCGCTGAGCGGCGGGATGGGAATGCGCAGGGTCTGTCCGTCCATGATCGGGTTGAGCCCAAGAGGCGACTCGCGGATCGCGCGGTCCGTGGCGCCGACCATCGACTTGTCCCAGACATTGACGGCCAGCATCCGGGCCTCAGGCGCGCTCACCGACGCGACCTGATTGAGCGGCATCATGGAGCCATAGGCCGAAACTTGAACGGTATCGAGCAGGTGAACCGACGCCCTGCCCGTCCGCAGGCCGCCGAATTCCGTCTTCAGTGAGGCGATCGCGCCATCCATGCGCTTTTCGAGAGCCTTGAGATCGAATTGCTCGGCCATCGTCCACTCCTGCCGCTAAATCTTCTTGCCGCTGATGACGGTGCTGACGCCCTGGCCGAGCAGAACTTTCGCGAGCCCGCCCTTTTCCCGGATGCGAAACACGACGATCGGTATCCGGTTTTCCTTCATCAGGCTGATTGCGGTGGCGTCCATGACCCCCAACTCCCTGGACAGCACTTCCATGTAGTCCAACGTGTCGAAGCGCGTTGCCGTTGCGTCAAGCTTCGGATCGGCCGTGTAGACGCCATCGACCTGCGTCCCCTTGAACATCGCGTCGCAGCTCATTTCAGCAGCGCGTAAGGCCGCGCCTGTGTCCGTCGTGAAGAACGGGTTGCCCGTGCCTGCAGCAAAGATTACCACCCGGCCCTTCTCCATATGTCGGATTGCCCGGCGTCGTATGAAGGGTTCGCAGATCGACTGCATCGGTACGGCTGACTGCACGCGGGTCGGGACGCCGATGTTCTCCAAGGCGTTTTGCATGGCAAGCGCGTTCATCACGGTCGCCAGCATGCCCATCTGGTCCGCCTGGGCACGTTCCATTCCAGCAGCGGCGCCTGTCGATCCTCGCCAGATGTTGCCGCCGCCGATGACAAGGCACATCTCCGCGCCAAGGCTGATCGCGGACTTTACCTCCTCGGCGAATTTCAGACATGCCTTGACGTCGATGCCAAAGGCCTGGTCGCCCATAAGGGCCTCGCCCGAAATCTTCAGGAGCACGCGCTTGTATCTCAGGGGCGGCTCGCCGGGCATGTCGTCACCAATCATACTCGATCGCGCTCCAGCCCCCCGCTGGCGGGAGCTGGGAGGCATTGGAGTTTAGCCGTGAATCGGAGCGGTCCGCAAAGCGAAACTCAGCTGCCCGTCAATGCGGCGACATCGCCGCCGAAATCATTCGGGGGCTTTTCGATACCCTCACCGACTTCGAACTTGGCGAAACCGATCAGCTTGACCGGGGAGCCCAGCGATCTGGAATGATCATCGATGAACTTGCCGACCGTAACATCCGGATCCATGACGAAAGCCTGCTCGACGAGGACCGTCTCCTGATAGAATTTGCGCAGCCGGCCTTCGACCATCTTTTCGATCACGCCTGCCGCCTTGCCGGACTCTCTAGCCTGTTCGACCAGGACGGCGCGTTCCTTCTCGACCACTCTCGGGTCAAGCTCTGCCGTCGTCGCCGCCAACGGCTTGGCGGCAGCTATATGCATGGCGATCTTGCGGCCGAGATCGTTCAACCGCGACTTGTCGGCGGTTGATTCGAGCGCCACGAGCACGCCGATCCTTCCAAGCCCGTCCGCCACTGAGTTGTGAATGTACGTCGCAACGACGCCCTCGGAGACCGACAGGGCGGCCGCACGCCGCAAGTTTATGTTCTCGCCGATCCTGGCGACAAGATTGACGAGGACCTCGCCGACCGTGCCCGTGGCGTCCAGCGTGGCGTGAAGCGTTCGCGCGGCGTCTCCTTCGTTCTCCAACGCGACGGCCGCGATGTCGCGTACCACGCGCTGGAACTCCTCGTTGCGGCCGACGAAGTCCGTTTCGGAATTGACCTCCACCAGCGCCGCCTTGGAGCCGTTCGAGGCAACCCCCACCAGCCCCTCGGCCGCGATACGATCAGGCTTCTTTGCAGCCTTGGAGAGACCCTTGGCGCGCAGCCAGTCTCTGGCGGCTTCCAGCCACGCCGCGCTGGATTCGTAGTCGGCGCCGCTGGTTTCAACCAGCGCCTTCTTGCAATCCATCATTCCGACGCCGGTGCGCTCGCGCAACTCCTTGACGAGCGCCGCAGTGATTTCGGCCATGGTAATCCTCCATACACCCGGCCCATGGAAGCCGGGCGTTTCCGCCACCAGGGCCTCAACCCTGCAAACTCAACACGACCAGGAAGCCATCTATCTCGACTCTGGGTCCGGAACAGTGACGCCTATTTGGCGGCAGCCGGTTCCTGTTCAAGCGCTTCGAGCGCTGGTTCGCGAACCGTCTCGCTGGCGCCGATGTCGACGCCGGCGGCCATCGAGGATTCAGACATTCCGTCGAGCACAGCGTCGGCGATCAGGCCGCAATAGAGCTGGACTGCGCGCGCGGCGTCATCATTGCCAGGAATCGGGAAATCGACCTCGTCCGGATCGCAATTGGTGTCGATGATGGCGACGACGGGAATACCGAGCTTGCGGGCTTCCTTGACTGCGATTGACTCCTTGTTGGTGTCGATCACGAACATGATGTCCGGCAGCCCGCCCATGTTGCGAATGCCGCCAAGCACGCGCTGGAGCTTTTCCTGCTCGCGCTGGAGACGCAGAAGCTCTTTCTTGGTGAGGCCGGTCGATCCGCCGTCCGCCAGCATGCCGTCGAGATCGCGCAAGCGACGAATCGACTTTGAGACCGTTTCCCAGTTGGTAAGCGTGCCTCCCAGCCATCGGTCGTTCATGTAGTATTGCGCACAGCGTCCCGCCGCCTCGGCGACGGCTTCGGCGGCCTGCCGCTTGGTGCCGACGAACAGAACCCGTCCGCCCTTGGAGGCGGCGTCCCGCACCTTGACCAGCGCCTGGTGGAGAAGCGGAACCGTCTGCGACAGATCAAGGATGTGGATGCCGGACCGCTGTCCGTAGATGTAGGATTTCATCTTCGGGTTCCAGCGATGGACCTGGTGTCCGAAGTGAACGCCAGCTTCCAATAGCTGACGCATGGAAAACTCGGGTAAAGCCACGTTTCGTCTCCTATCCGGTTGGCCGCCGCGGACAGAAGGGCAAAGCCCCACCGGAATTAGGCCCGCGTGTCGGAATAGGCGGGCTTATACGCACTTCCCCGCAAAGGGCAACAGCCGGAGGTGACGGTTCGGAGTCCCTTCAGGCGGCCGCCGGACGCACATGATCGACACCCGGCGCGGACTTGAGCGCCGACATGGCGCCGAGATCGACGGGGTAACGGCCCTCCAGTGCAAGGGTGACCACACGGCCGCCCTCAAGCGGAATTTCCAGCATGATCGAGCCCATCATCGAGGCCCGGGACCTGTTCAGCCCGGCAGCGATGCGAGCAATCTGATCCAGGGGGGCGTCCCGGCTTACGCTGATACACAGGGCGTCATGAGACCCGGTCACTGCCTGGTCGAGCGGCTTCACGCTCTCGATCGAGAAGCGCATCTCCTCGTCTTGGCGGCGGATCCTGACCCGGACCATGATTTTCTGCCCGACGTCCATCGTCTCGCGGTTGGCCTGAAGGACCTCGGGGGGAACCATCACCTCGAATTCCCCCGATGGATCCGAAAGCGTGAGGTAGGCGAACTTGCCGCCCAGTCGAGCCGGTTTCTCGACGCGCGCGCGTACGACGCCGATCATGTCGCAGGCGAGCCTCGCCATGCCGGCAACCTCCCGGTCGGCGGCAAGCACAATGCGTTCGCGCAGGTCGTCCGTAAGGACACCGTCGAGCGGATGCCCGCTCAGAAAGAAGCCGACGCTGGCCAGTTCATTGTCCAGTCTAAGAGATTCGATCCAGGGCGCTGCTTCTGGAAAGCGTGTACGGAGGGCGGGCTGGTCACCAAAGAGATTGACCTGGTTGCTGGCCCGATCGCCCTCCGCGGATGCGGCGATCGCGGCCAGAACGGGCGCCGCCGCCAGCGCTCGCGCCCGGTTCGGCTCAAGGGACTGGAAGGCGCCTGCCTTCGCAAGCGATTCAAGACAGCGCCGGTTGAGAAGCCGGGGGTCGATCCGCTCGGCGAAATCCTGGAGATCCTTGAACGGCGCCTGCGCACGAGCGCGTTCGACGTTCAGCATTGCGGGTTTTCCAACTCCCTTGATGGCGCCGAGGGCGTAATGAATCGTCTGACCACGCACGTCGAAGTCAGCGTTGCTGAGCGTCACGTCGGGCGGGGCGATCCGGACTTTGAGACGGCGCGCGTCCTGGAAGAAGGCCGAGAGCTTGTCGGTATTGTGGAGATCGAGGCTCATCGAAGCCGCCAGAAACTCAACGGGGTGATTGGCTTTCAGGAAGGCGGTCTGGTAAGCAATGACCGCATAGGCGGCCGCGTGCGATTTGTTGAAGCCGTAGCCTGCAAATTCATGCACGAGGTTGAAGATGTATTCGGCACGAGCAGGGGCCAAGCCCTTCTTCGCGGCCCCGTCAAGAAAACGCGTTTTCTGCCTGTCCATTCCGGCCTGGTCCTTCTTGCCCATGGCCCGCCGCAAGAGATCCGCTTCGCCCAGCGAGAAACCCGCCAGGATCTGGGCGATCTTCATCACCTGTTCCTGATAGACGATGACGCCGTAGGTCTCCTTCAACACCGGCTCCAACTCTGGGTGCAAATAATCCGGTTCCCGCCGGCCGAATTTTGCGTCGCAGTAGGTGTCGATGTTCTTCATCGGACCTGGGCGATAAAGCGAGATCAGGGCGATGACGTCTTCGATGGAGTTCGGACGCACCTTGCGCAGCGTGTCACGCATGCCCTGCCCTTCCAGCTGGAAGACGCCAAGAGTGAGCCCCGACGCCATCAGCTGATAGGCTCCCGGATCGGCGAAGGTATCCCAATCCTCGCCGATGTCCTTGCGCTCGGCGCGGACGAAATCGAGCGCCCGGTCGATCACCGTAAGCGTTTTCAGGCCGAGAAAATCGAACTTTACTAGGCCGGCGTGCTCGGCCCACTTCATGCTGAACTGGATGGCGGGCATGTCCGACCTGGGGTCGCGGTAGAGCGGGGCGAGTTCGACGAGCGGCCGGTCGCCGATCACGATGCCGGCGGCGTGCGTCGAAGCGTTGCGGCTTAGACCTTCGAGTTCGCGGGCAGTTGCTACGAGGTGAGCCACTTCCTCGTCGGCGTCGATCGCCTCCTGTAGACGAGGCTCCATAAAGATGGCTTCGGCCAGCGTCGGTGGATGCGCGGGATTGAACGGCACCAGCTTGGCGAGCCGATCGACCTGACCATAGCTGAGTTGAAGAACACGGCCGACGTCGCGCAGGACCGCGCGGGCCTGCAGCGTGCCAAAGGTGATGATCTGGGCCACGCGGTCGGCCCCGTACTTGTCGCGGACGTAATCAATGACCTCGCCGCGCCGCTCCTGGCAAAAGTCGATGTCGAAATCGGGCATCGAAACCCGCTCTGGATTGAGAAAACGTTCGAACAGCAGACCGAAACGGATCGGATCCAGATCGGTAATTGTCAGCGCCCAGGCAACGAGCGATCCAGCGCCCGATCCCCTGCCGGGCCCGACGGGAATGCCGTGCGACTTTGCCCATTTGATGAAGTCTGCGACGATCAGGAAGTAGCCCGGAAAACCCATGTTCCGGATGACCGAGATTTCGTAGTCGAGCCGGTCGCGGTAGGCTTGCTGGTCGGCGTAGAGCGGCGTTTCCGCGATCCGTTGCACCAATCCCGCCCTTGCCTGTGCGGCGAATTCGTCGGCCTCATCGCGCCCCGCCCCGGTGTTGAAGCTCGGCAGGATCGGCGCCCGTCCGGTGGGCCGAAAGGCGCAGCGTCGAGCGATTTCAACGGTGGATGCGAGCGCTTCGGGCAGGTCCGCAAACGTCGCGGCCATCTCGGCGGGCGATTTGAGGAAATACTGGGACGTGACGCGCGGGCGGTCGGCCTGGGAGACATAGGCTGAATGTGCCATGCACATCAGAACGTCGTGGGTCGCATGCTGTTCGGGTAACCGGAACCTGGCATCGCAGGTCGCCACAAGCGGAAGACCCAGCTCATATGCCAGATCGACCATGAGGCCCTCTCCAGCGACGTCTTCATGGCTGCCGTGACGCTGCAGCTCGACGTACAGCCGGGCGCCGAAACTCTGGCTCAACGCCGCGAGGCGCGCCCGAACCTCATCCCGGCGGCCGACCGCCGCCCTTTTTGCAAGCAAGCCTGCCGTCCCGCCTGTCAGGCAGATCAGTCCGTCGCTGTGCTCCAGCAAGCTGGCGAGAACGACCTGTCGATTGTCTCCGGCCGGCGACAAGAATGACCCTGACGACAGCGCCATGAGGTTGCGGTAGCCGGTCTCGTTCTGGGCGATCAGCGCGAGCGTCCCCTCTTCTCCGGCAACGCCGGGTTCGACGATCTGGAGCGCGCAACCGGTGATCGACTGGACACCGGCCTCCGCAAGAACCTCGGATAGCTCAAGCGCCGCGAAAAGGTTGTCGTCCGTAACGCAGACAGCGGGCGCTCCGGTTTCCTTCGCCCATTTCGCGAGGTCTTTCGGCCGGATCATGCTTTGCAGCAGCGAGAACGCCGTGCGAACGCGAAGATGAACAAACTGCGGAGATTCGATGGTCATGGTGACGCCTGCGAATTGTGCCCCCCAGGCTAGACCGAGTCGCCATCCGCGCGCGCAAACGGCACAAGCCTGCCCTCATGAAGGGTGAGCACCCGGTCCATGTAGGTGGTCAGCTCCATATTATGGGTCGCGACGAGCACCGCCACCCTTTCCAGACGCGCGATCTCAAAAAGGCTCTGGAAAACCGTGCCCGACGTGCCCGGGTCGAGGTTCCCGGTGGGTTCATCCGCGATCAGCACCTTTGGCTGGTTGGCCAACGACCTCGCGATGGCGACGCGCTGCTGCTCGCCGCCCGAGAGCTGGCCGGGCTGGTGATGGTCGCGATCATTGAGGCCCATCAGCCGCAGCAGTTCTTCGCCACGCTTGCGGGCGATCCGGCGCGGCACTCCGTTGATCATAAGGGGGGCGGCGACGTTGTCGACGGCGTTCAATTCGGGCAGCAAGTGGTGGAACTGATAGACAAAACCAAGCTGCAGGCGGCGCGTGACCGTCCGTTCCCGGTCTCCCATCCTGAGCGCATCCTTGCCGCTGATCGAAACGGACCCGGAATCGGGCTTTTCAAGCAGTCCTGCGATATGGAGCAGCGTCGATTTTCCGGAACCCGAAGGTCCGACCAGGCCGGTGAGCTCTCCGGGACGCAGGTCGAGATCGACGCCGCGAAGCACTTCCAAGGTGCGCTCCCCCGACTTGTAGCTGCGGGTGACGCCCGCAAGCGACAGCACCGGCGCGCGGGTCTCGATCTGGTCGCCGTCCATCATTGGAACCTCAGCGCCTCGACCGGATCGAGCCGGGACGCCCACATGGACGGAATTAGCGTTGTCGCGACCGACATCAGAAAGGCCGCAATGGCGACGACGACGACTTCCATCGGTTCGAGCTTCGCCGGAATGGAATCCAGCATGTAGACGTCGGCTGGAAAAAGCTGGAATCCGAAGAGGCCTTCGAGGAAGTGCTGAATCTCCGCGATGTAGAGACAGAACAGCACGCCAAGCGTGAGGCCGATGATCACACCCACCGACCCGAGCATGCTGCCGGTCATCAGGAAAACCCTTACGACGCCAGCGCGGGTCGCTCCGATCGTTCTCAGAATGGCCACGTCGCGTGCCTTGTTCTTCACAAGCATCAGCACGCCGGTGATGATGTTCAGGGAGGTGATGCCGACGACGATTAGCAGGATCAGGCGCATGACGTTGCGCTCGACAATCAGGGCGGTGACATAGGTGCCGTTCCGGTCGATCCAGGTCTGGGTGTAGGGCACGCCGTCGCTCATCAGAGCTGCGGCGAAGGGCTGGACCGCGTCGGGGTCGCGTATGCGCACGCCGACGATCGGGTAGCCGCCATCCTGGGAAAAAAACGACGCCGCCGAATCGATGGGAAGGAAAATCGAGTACCTGTCATACCGTTCGTTGCCGACGTGAAAGATGGCGGAAACCGTGAAGGTCCGAGTCCGGGGGGTCTGCCCAAGCACAGTGCGGGCGCCGTTGATCTGGGTCAGGGTGAGCCTGTCGCCGACATAGAGCCCCAGGGCGTCCGCAAAGGCCGCGCCAACCGCGACGTCCTTCGAAAGCGGTCCCTCAGCCCCGAACGTCTCGATGGCGCCGGGCGGACGGCCCCTGTTGGCAAGATTTCTCATGCCCTCCACCACCAAATTATTGGCCCGCAGATCTTCCGGCCGCACGCCACGAATCTGGATTCCCTCGGAGCGTCCGTAAGCCGACGCGAGCGCTGTCGCCTCGATCATCGGCTCGACCGACACGACCTCCGGCCGGGTAGCCAGATCCGACATGAGCTTTTCGACATCCGATTGCGGCAAACTGCGGGTATCAACATAGGCATGCGGCTCGAAGCCAATAATCTTGGACAGCAGCTCCAGACGGAACCCGTTCATGATGGACATGATGACGATCAGCGCCATCACGGCGAGGGTAATGCCGATCACCGAAACGATCGAGATCAGCGCAAGACCGCCATGCTCCCGCTTCGCACGCAAATAGCGCAGGGCAAGCATGCGCTCGAACTGGCCGAACGGCTTTTCGACGACGCGGCTCTCCATCCGCGTCAAGCTCCCATCGCCGCGCAGCGATTGACGGCGGCCTCAAGACACATTTCCTCGGTCTGACCCGTCGTGCGGTCCTTCAACTCGACCACGCCATTCTTTACCCCCTTCGGACCAATGACGATCAGCGTCGGAATGCCGACCAGCTCCATTGTGGAGAGCTTCGCGCCGGGGCGGTCCGCAGTGTCGTCGTAAAGCACATCGACTCCAGTCTTCAGGAGCTGGCCATAGGCGGTTTCGCATGCTTCCGAAACTGCGGCGTCATCCGGTCGGAGGTTGACGACAGCGGCATCGAACGGCGCAACGCTGGCGGGCCAAACGACGCCACGGTCGTCATGGTTCGCCTCGATGATGGCGGCCACGAGGCGGGAGACTCCGATGCCGTATGACCCCATCTCGACGGGGACATCCTTGCCGTCCGGACCGGTCACATTGGCCTTCATCGGCGCGGAATACTTCGTGCCGAAGTAGAAGATGTGTCCAACTTCGATGCCGCGCGCAGACAGGCGGCGCTCCTCCGGCACTTCGTTTTCAAAGCGCGCCGCGTCGTGCATCTCGTCCGTGGCCGCATAATGCTTCGTGCGGCGGTCTACCTCTGGCTTCAGGTCGGCGTAGAAATCAATATCCGGCCCAGGCGCCGCCATATCGACAAGCGCGCTGTCGCAGAAAACTGCGCTCTCACCCGTATCCGCCAGAATAATGAACTCATGGCTGAGATCGCCGCCAATGGGTCCGGTATCGGCCCGCATCGGTACGGCCTTCAGCCCCATGCGCGCGAACGTGTTGAGGTACGCCAGGAACATCCGGTAATAGGACTGGCGCGCCGCATCGGGTGAGATGTCGAACGAATAGGCATCCTTCATCAGGAACTCGCGACCGCGCATGATGCCGAAACGCGGCCGGATCTCGTCGCGAAACTTCCACTGGATATGGTAGAGGTTGAGCGGAAGCTGCTTGTAGGACCGGACGTATGACCGGAAGACATCGGTGATCAATTCCTCATTCGTCGGGCCAAACAGCATCTCGCGATCATGACGATCGGTGATGCGCAGCATCTCCTTGCCATAGGCGTCATAGCGCCCGCTCTCCCTCCACAGGTCGGCCTGCTGGATGGTGGGCATCAGGAGCTGGATCGCGCCCGCCCGCTCCTGCTCTTCGCGGACGATCTTCTCGATCTTCTGCAGGACACGCAGACCCAGAGGCAGCCAGGTATAAATCCCGGCGCCGTTCTGCTTGATCATTCCCGTTCGCAACATGAGCTGGTGCGAAACGATCTGCGCCTCTGAGGGCACTTCCTTCAGCGCGGGCAGAAAATAGCGGGACAGGCGCATTCTTGCCCTCTTGGGACGCGGCGACGTGAGGTTGGCTGGATAAACGTGTCGGGACCGGGGCGCAATGTTACCCGCTGCGCCCCCATCGCGTTTCAGGCCGGACGGTTCACAAAATCGATCCATCCGAAATAGAGCGTGACCCACAGCAGCGCCGTCAACGCTGTGGCTCCGAGGGTTGCAATCATCAGCTTGGGAACGAGGCGTGGACGGACAGGAGCCGCCCGCTCGGTGCCGGGCGAAATCACCCCGGCCTCTTCCTGGCTGCGCGTGCCAGCCGAGAGAATTGGCAGCAGAACCAGCCACCACGAGATCACGAACACAACGATGGCTTCGAAGACGCCCATTGTTCAGTGCGCCTCTTTCGGCGTTTCCATCAGTTCGATCAGCACGCCATCCGAGTCCTTGGGGTGCACAAAGATCACCAGCGTGCCGTGAGCGCCAATGCGGGGCTCCCCCAGGACCCTCGCGCCTCTCGTCTCCATCTCCGTCTTCGCGTCGTGGATATTCTCGACCTCAAAACAGACATGGTGTTGCCCGCCCTTTGGATTTTTCTGCAGGAACGCGAGAATCGGCGATTTGTCGCCGAGCGGCTCGATGAGTTCGATCTGGGTGTTGGGAAGGTTCACGAAGCCGACACGGACGCCTTGAGCCGGCATGTCAAACGGCGTCGTGAACTCTGTGGCGCCGTAAAGCCGGCGGTAGGTTTCCATGGCCGCCTCGACGGAAGGAACGGCCACTCCGATGTGGTTCATGCGCCCAATCATTTGTACCGCCCTTCGTGCCGGGGCTAGACCCGGTGAATCACAACGTCCACCAGCGGCCGCTTGCCGAACGTCACTTCTGCTGCGCGGCGCACGGCCTTGACCAGAACACGCTCGACTTTCTCGTCATCCGCTCGATCCGCCTTGGACAGGCGACCGAAAGCCGTATCGGCGGCGTCGTCCAGCGGTTCGAGCGATTCATCTGCTGGTCTTCCATCAGGCTCCGAAAACCCGCGGACGACAACTGCCGGACTGCTCCCGCCTCCGTTTTTCGAGATGACGACGCTGACGCCAATGTATCCGTTCCACGCGATTTTCTTGCGCTCCCAGAGGCCGCCGGCGCCTTCCGGCGTCAGGGTCTCGCCGTCCAGATAAAGACGCCCCGCAGGCACCTCGTCGATTACCTGGGCGGGTCCGGGAGCGAGCCGGATCAGGTCGCCATTGTTGGGCGTGATCGCTTCGGGGATCTGCAATGACGATGCATATCGGGCGTGTTCGACGATGTGCCGCCGCTCCCCATGGACCGGCACCGAGATCCTCGGGCGCGCCCAGAGATACATGCGTCGAAGCTCGTCGCGGCACGGATGGCCGGACACATGGATGTCGGCCTGGCGCGGCGTCACCAGCCGGATGTCGCGGTCGGCCAGCATATTCTGGATCGCGCCGATGGATTTCTCGTTTCCTGGAATGATGCGAGAGGAGAAGATCACCGTGTCGCCAGAACCGAGCGTCACGAAAGGGTGGTCCCCGCGCGCAATGCGAGCCAGCGCCGCGCGAGGTTCGCCCTGGGAGCCGGTGCAAAGATAGAGAACGTTCTTTGACGGCAGGAGAGTGGCCTCTTCCGGATTGAGAAAATCGACATCCTTGAGCATCCCGACCGATCTCGCGGCGTCGACGATGCGCAGCATGGAACGACCGACGAGACACACCGATCGCGCATTTGCCTTGGCGGCCGCGCAGGCGGACTGAACCCTTGCCACGTTGGAGGCGAAGCTGGCGATGGCGACGCGGCCCGTCTGTTCCCCCACAACCCGTATCAGCGCCTCGCGCGCCGTGGCCTCTGACCCTGCCTCGCCTTCCTCAAAGACATTTGTGCTGTCGCAGACCATGGCGAGAATTCCTTCCTCGCCCAGCTCCTCGATCTTTGCCTGGTCGAAATCGTCACCCAGAGTGGGATCGGCGTCGATTTTCCAGTCTCCGGTATGGAGGATCATCCCCAGCGGTGTCCGGATGGCGAGGCCATTGGGTTCGGGGATGGAATGCGTCAGCGTCACCAGCTCGACATCGAATGGACCAAACGACTTGCGTTCGCCTAGCTGCATGATGTGAAGCGGCGCCTCGCCTTCCAGGCCACGCTCGCGGAGCTTGGCCGCGACGAGATAGGCGGTGAAGGGCGTGCAATAGATCGGCGCGCGCAAACGAGGCCAGAGCCAGCCAATGGCGCCGATATGGTCCTCGTGGGCATGGGTGAGGATAATCGCTTCGATGCGGTCGGCATTCTCCTCAAGGAAGGTGGGGTCCGGCATGATCAGCTCGATGCCGGGCGTCGATTCGTCGCCAAAAGTCACACCGACATCGACGACGATCCACCGCCGGTCGCGCGGCGGACCGTAGGCGTAGGCGTTTAGGTTCATACCGATTTCACGGCAGCCGCCGAGCGGCGCAAAGATCAGTTCGGCGTCCTGCATCAGATTTCGGCGGCCGATTGAGTGATGTTGCGCTCATAGAGGATCTGCAGGCCGCGAATTGTGATGTCCGCGTCGAAATGGTCTATCCGGCGCGCCGCGCCTTCAAAAAGCGAGGCGACGCCTCCGGTTGCAATGACTGTCATCGGCTGCCCATACTCTTCCTTGATGCGTTCCACCAGCCCGTCGATCAGGTCGATATAGCCCCAGAACACGCCCGACTGCATTGCGGCGACTGTATCCTTCCCGATGACCTGGGCGGGACGCTGGATCGCGACGCGCGGCAGCTTGGCAGCCGCCTCGTGAAGCGCCTTCATCGACAGATTGATCCCCGGGGCGATGATTCCGCCCTCGAAGGCCCCGTCTGCACCGACGATGTCGAATGTCGTGGCGGTCCCGCTGTCGATGACAATGAGTGAGCCCCTGTAAAGGGCATGCGCGCCGACGGCGTTGACCAGACGGTCGGCGCCCACCTCACTGGGCTTGGGAATGCGCACATCGACTCCCAGCAAGACGTTCTCGCCGATGACGAAAGGCTCCACGTGCAGGTATCGGCGAGCGAAGTTCCGCTGATTGAACAAGGATTGGGGAACGACTGTCGAAATGATGCAGTCGTCGATCTGCGAAAGCGTGAGACCATTCAACTCCATCAGCTGGGACAGCCAGACGGCGTAATCGTCGGCCGTCTTCGTCATGTCGGTGGCGCTTCGCCACTGCGCGCGCCAGCCCGCGCCATCGTGAACTGCAAAGAGGGTGTTGGTGTTGCCCGTGTCGATCGCCAACAGCATGGGACGGCGCTCCTTTAGATCAACTTATCTGCGTGGATTTGGACGCAGGTTCTCAAACCTCATTATAGCCTGGACCAAGGCGCGATCGGGCGGTCCACGCGCGTTCACCAGATAAGCACGGTGCTATCCAAGTATCGATATCTCGCCTGCCCTCACATGGTGCAAGCCGCCGGAGTCGAGTTCGAGCACCAACGCGCCATCATGTCCCAGATTGCGCATCACGCCTTCGACGCGCCCGGTGGACGGGGTCAACGCCACCCGGGCGCCGATGGAGGCTGACCTGGCGAGCCAGTCGGTTCGTGTGGGCTCGAACCCTTGCGAGATCAGGTTGGACAGACGGGCGCGAAAAGCGATGTCGAGGAAAGCGAGGAACCGCGTCGTGGTGACATATGCGCCGCCCGGCAATGTTGACAGGCAGGCCGTCTCTCGGTCCGCGCGAACCGGCGCCGTGGCGATGTTGACGCCAAATCCAGCCGCCATCCAGAAGCCGGCGCCTGCCCCCCCCGTCTCGATCAGGATGCCCGCAACCTTGCCGGACCCCACCAGCACATCGTTTGGCCATTTCAGGCTGAGGCTAGAAACTTCGACCCCGCAGGCCGCTGCCGCGTCGATCACAGCGAGGCCGGCCGAGAAACAGGCCAGAGGAGCTTCGGACAGCGGCCGGGCGAAAGGAAACAGCGCGGTCGCAAATAGATTGCCGGAAGGCGAGTCCCAGGACCGGCCCAGCCGTCCTCTTCCGGCCGTCTGGCGGTCCGCCTGGATCCAGAATGGACCTTGATCGCCCTCGGCAGAGCGGCGCCGGGCTTCCTCATTTGTGCTGTCGATCTCGTCGAAGCGAAGTATCGGCCAGGACGCGGTGCAGGCGTCGCTCGACATGCCTGTTCTAGCCTGCCGCCGCTTGGCCGGCGATGACCAGGAGGCGTTGTATGCCAATCGTGAGGACGGGGAATATCAAAATGGTTGAGACGAAGACAGTGGCGCCGACAGTCCAGTCCGTGCGATCCAGCGCCTCGCCCGGCGCCTTCATCATGATCGCCCAGACAAGGCGGAGATAATAGCCGAGGGAGACGACGCTGGAGAATGCGCCGAGGAGGACCAGCCACAGCAGATCGGCCCTCAGTCCGGCCTCGAATACCTGGACCTTGCCCCAGAACCCGGCGGCGGGTGGGATGCCGGCGACCGAGAAAATCAGGATCACCAGTCCGAGCGCCATACCGGGCTTCAGCCGGAAAAGGCCGTTGAGGTCCGAAATCGTCTCCAGCGCCATGCCTCCGCGGCGCAGGGCCAAAACGCCGCCGAACATCCCGATCGTCGCGACGACGTAGATGGTCATATAGACCAGCACCGCCGCCGCCCCCGCCCGCTGGCCGGCGGCGATGGCGATCAGGGCGAAGCCGACATTCGAGATCGAGGAATAGGCGAGAATCCGCTTGATGTTGTTCTGCATCAAGGCGCCGAACCCGCCGACCAGCATCGACAGCGCCGCGATGATCGCGATGATGCCCTGCCAGGACTCCTGGTGCGGCCCGAAGGCGAGGAACATCACATTGGCCAACAAGGCCACGGAGGCTATTTTCGGCGCTGTCGCGAAGAACGCGACGACAGGCGAAGGCGCGCCCTCGTATACGTCCGGCGTCCATACGTGGAAAGGTGCGGCGGACGCCTTGAATGCCAAACCCGTGATGAGAAGCACAAGGCCAAAAACGATGCCGACCGAGGGTTCGGCGGCGGCGATGTCGGGGAAGCTGGAGCCGCCCGCATACCCGTAAATCAGAGAGGAGCCGTAGAGTAGCAGACCCGACGACAGGGCGCCCAGCACGAAGTATTTCAACCCGGCTTCGGCGGACCGCAGACTGTCACGAAGAAACGTCGCGAGGACGTAGGACGACAGGCTGAGCGTTTCGAGTCCCATGTAGAGCGTCATCAGGTCGTTGGCCGACAACATCACGCCTGCGCCAAGGGACGCCAAGATTGTCAGCAAAGAAAACTCGTAACGCTCGATGGACGCCTGCCTGAGAAATCCGCCCGACATGAAAAGCGCGACCGCGCCCATCGCATAGGCGATCGTCTTGGCGAAGGCGGTGAATGGCGCGACCCTGTAGAGCCCGCCAAACGCCTCCTGCGGCGCCTGCGCGATCTGGGCGAAGGAAAAGGCTGCGGCCGCCGCCAGCGCAAGGACGGACAAAAAGCGAATAACCGCCGAGATGCGATCGCCAGCGACGGCGCCGAGGAGGACGCCAGCCAGCGCCCAAGCCGCGAGAATTGCGTCTGGGAGGGCGATTCGCAGATCGGTGAGGAGATCCATGCCGCCCACCTATTTCCCGATCGACCGGAGGATGGCGCTGGTCGATCCCTCCGTGAAGTCGAATACCAGTGATGGCAATATCCCGAGCGCCAGCGCGCCAAAGGCCAGAAGCCCGAGAATGACGAACTCGGTGACGGTAACGTCCTTGATGTCAAACAGCTTTTCGTTGGTCATTTCGCCGAAGATCGTTCGGCGATAAAGCGTCAGCATGTAGACGGCCGACAGGATGACGCCGAGGGCCGCGCCCGCCGCAGCCCAGGTCGAAGCCTGAAAACCCCCCACCATGGTCAGAATCTCGCCGACGAATCCGCTTGTGCCCGGCAAGCCGACATTCGCCATGGAGAAAAGCATGAACAGGGCGGCGTAGACCGGCATTCGATGCACGAGCCCGCCGTAAAACGCGATTTCCCGCGTGTGCATCCGATCGTAGATCACGCCGACGCAAAAGAAGAGCGCGCCTGAAACGATGCCATGGGAGAGCATCTGGAAGATGGCGCCCTGGATGGCCGTCTCGTTGAAGGCGAAGATGCCCAGGGTTACGAAGCCCATATGGGCGACGGATGAATAGGCGATCAGCTTTTTGATGTCGGTCTGGCGGAACGCGACCAGCGAGGCGTAGACGATCGCGACTACGCTGAGCGCGAACATCAGCGGCTGGAAAACCAGTGACGCGTCGGGAAACATCGGCAGAGAAAACCGCAGGAACCCGTAGCCGCCCATCTTCAGCAGCACGCCGGCCAGAATCACCGAACCGGCAGTGGGCGCCTCGACGTGTGCGTCCGGCAGCCAGGTGTGGACAGGCCACATGGGGAGCTTGACCGCGAAGGACGCGAAGAACGCGAGCCAGAGCCAGGTCTGCACATCAGGCGCAAAGGGATAGGCCTGCAGGACCTCGACATCGGTCGAGCCTACGACAGTGGAAATGTAGATCAGCGCCGCCAGCAGCAGGAGTGAGCCGAGCAGCGTGTAGAGAAAGAACTTGAAGGCGGCGTAGAGCCGGTTCTTGCCGCCCCAGACGCCGATGATGAGAAACATCGGGATGAGGCCGCCCTCGAAGAAGACATAGAACAACATGAGATCCAGTGCGCAGAACACGCCGATCATCAGCGTCTCCAGCACCAGGAAGGCGATCATGTACTCGGCAAGGCGCGCTTCTATCGATTTGAAACTCCACACGACGCAGAGCGGCGTCAGGAACGTTGTCAGCACGATGAGGAGGATCGCCATGCCATCGACGCCTAGCTTGTAGGACGTGCCGCCATACCAGGGCACGTTCTCGACGAACTGAAAGCCAGTCTGCGTGGCGTCGAACTGCGCCAGAGCCATGAGCGAGACGACAAAGCTCGCCAGCGAGAAAACCAGGGCGATCGGCTTTGAGGCGCTGTCGGAGAACCTCACGCCGGACACCATGCGGAATCCCAAAATAAGAACAGCGCCGGCCAGCGGAAGAAACGTGACGAGCGACAGGATCGGGAGGCCGTTCATTTTCTCAGCCCCGCCCCTGGCCGAGTAACGCGGCTGCGCCAAAGGCGACCGCCGCCAGCAGGATCACCAGCGCATAGTGGAACAGATAGCCGGTATGCAGCCTTGAAAGGCCGCCTGCTCCCGCCTTGGCGACGCCAGTGACCCCGTCCGGGCCCAGACCGTCAATGATGGCCTTGTCGCCGACTTTCCAGAACAGATCTCCAAGCAGCGCAGCGCCTCTCACGAACACGAAATGGTAGAGTTCGTCGAAATACCATTTGTGCGCCAGAAAGCTGTGGAGGGGTCCGCCCTGGGCGGCCATCTTGCGCGGCACGCTCGGTCGCAGCAGGTAGAAGTAAATCGCGAACAGAAATCCACTGATCCAGGCGGCTGCTGGCGCCAGCAGC